>NZ_RHJJ01000018.1:0-96189 GCF_004212225.1 Escherichia sp. E14V7 | reverse complement strand
CTGATATTGCGCCATCCAGCACACTTGGCACCGCTAACCCGCCGTTACACCCCGCGTCCGAAATTCCTGTTCAGGAGAAGACGAAATAAGATGGATATCAGCGATTTTTATCAGACTTTCTTTGATGAAGCCGATGAGCTATTGGCAGATATGGAAGGGCATTTGCTTGAGCTTAATCCGCGAACGCCTGATAAGGAAAGCCTGAACGCTATCTTCCGAGCCGCTCATTCGATTAAAGGCGGCGCGGGGACATTTGGTTTTACCATATTGCAGGAAACAACGCATATTCTGGAAAATATTCTGGATGATGCCCGCAGCGGAAAACTCCAGCTCAATGAAGGCATCATTAATCTTTTTTTAGAAAGTAAGGATATTATGCAGGATCAACTTGATGCATATAAATCTTCCCGCTCGCCGGATGAGGACAGCTACCGGTATATTTGCGAGGCACTGAGACAGATGGCCCTGGAATCCAGGGAGGGCACTGTTAATAACAACACTCAGTCCGAGCCGATAAAAGAAAGTAAAAAAGATACAGGAACGGGAGAAGATATTTTAAAGATTACCCTCAGGGATCTGGGAGAAAAGGATTTCGAACCTCTTGTTGAGGAACTTAAAAATCTTGGCGAGTTGCAGGATCTTAAAATTGAGAAAAGCAGCCTGCAGGCTCGTATGTTTACCACTACCGCTGCGGATGATATTCTGGCGGTATTATGTTTTATTCTGGAACCAGAACAAATCACAATTGATGTTTGTGATGACGATTTTGTAGAAAATACCTGTCCGGATACAGGCGGTGTTGCGGGAGAAACAAACGATAGTGGATTTTCTGCAACAGCCAGTTCCCCGACTGGCGCTGCGCCAGCAAGAAAACTGCGTGGTGCCAGCGAATCCCGTAAACAAGGTACTGAATCCGGTAGTATTCGTGTCGCCGTAGAAAAAGTAGATCAGATAATTAACCAGGTCGGTGAACTTATTATCACCCAGACCATGCTTACACAGTTATCTGCGGGGCTGGATCCTGCTCAGTACGATTCGCTGATTAACAGTATTGCGCAACTCGAACGTAATGCACGGGATTTGCAGGCATCGGTGATGTCGATCCGTATGATGCCGATGGAATATGTCTTCAGCCGTTTTCCGCGTTTAGTTCATGATCTTGCTAATAAATTAAATAAACAGGTAGAACTGACGCTGTGGGGCGGTTCTGCTGAACTGGATAAAAGTTTAATCGAACGCATTATCGACCCTCTTACACATCTGGTACGTAATAGTCTGGATCACGGTATTGAGCCGATTGATGTCAGGCTCGCTAATGGTAAACCTGCTACCGGTAGCCTGACGCTATCGGCAGAGCACCACGGCGGTAATATTGTTATCGAAGTCGTGGATGATGGCGCCGGCCTCAACAGAGAAAAAATCCTTAATCGCGCTCATGCGCAGGGCGTCGCTATTAGTGATAACCCCAGCGATGAAGAAGTCTGGATGCTCATTTTTGCAGCGGGTTTCTCCACCGCAGAGAAAGTTACCGATGTCTCCGGTCGTGGCGTTGGTATGGATGTCGTGAAACGAAACATTCAGGATATGGGCGGCCATGTGACAATCCATTCAGAGCAGGGGCGTGGAACCACTATCCGGATAATATTACCTCTGACGCTGGCAATTCTGGACGGTATGTCTGTACGCGTTGGGTCAGAAATTTATGTTCTTCCGCTTGGCGCAGTGATGGAATCGCTGATGTTACTGGAAATGCCGTTAAACAGAATGTCCGGCGGTGAGCTGGTATTGAAAGTCAGAGAGGAATATCTGGCCCTCATAGAGCTGAATAATCTTTTCGGTATCCAGAGTGATTTACAGAGTGTAAATGAAGGTATTGCGGTCGTCGTGCAAAGTGCTGGCGTTCGTTATGCGCTACTGGTTGATCAACTGATTGGTCAGCATCAGGTTGTCGTCAAAAATCTCGAACAAAACTATCGTAAGGTGCCGGGAATTGCTGCTGCCACTATTCTGGGGGACGGCAGCGTAGCTATGATCCTGGATGTTGCTGCGCTTTATTCCAGAACAGCAATGACGCCTGCAATAGTGGATTCCGGCAAGGTTCTCAATTAAGGAATACATTATGAAACTCACAGATAACGATAAGCAGTCGGCAAAAGAAAATGTCGGTAATGAATATTTAATTTTTACTCTTGGACAAGAAGAGTATGGGATCGAGATATTAAAGGTTCAGGAAATTCGCGGCTATGAACGTGTTACACGCATTGCGAATACCCCTGATTTTATTGCCGGTGTGACAAACCTTCGCGGCGTTATTGTACCTGTAGTTGACTTTCGCGTTAAATTTCATCTCGACACTGTCGCATTTGATGAAAACACTGTCGTTATCGTGTTAAGTTTTTCTAATAAAATAGTTGGGATAGTGGTCGATGGTGTCTCTGATGTGCTCTCCTTGTCACCCGAACAAATTCGCCCGGCACCTGATTTTAGTGGCGCAAAATTAGCTACGGATTACTTGCTTGGCTTAGGTACGCTTGATTCCAGAATGCTTATTCTCGTAGATATTGAAAAATTGCTTAACAGTGAAGAAATGCAATTGGTTGAGCGTACAGCAGAAATATCAGTTGACTAAAATGTTGCTTTAGTAATTTTCATGCTTACAGGTCAGGTGCATAATGATTTTTTCATCAAAAATCAGCGAGAAGCTCAGGTTTTTACCTGACTCATTATCTCTAAAAACAACTTTTATTATTGCCGTTTCTTTTGTTGTTTTGCTCTTCACTATGTCAAATATTATAACATTATATCATTTTATTGAGATTAAGAATAACGTTTTCAGGCTAACGACAGGTTTAGATCAGATCAATAAATTGTCAAAGACACGGCAAGCGCTTGAACTTGTCTTTGAAGAATGGGATTACCGTGACAATAGTAAATCCATGCATAACATGGAATCTGCTAAAAATTATTTCCATGAGTATCTGAATGTAATTTCTGATGATGCTAAAGTTGGTTCGAAATCCACTCAGGCAGTCAGTAATGCTTTTGCAAATGTTGAAAAGGCGTTTAGTTCGGGTCGACTGAGTGAAGTGCAAAAAGAGGTCGATAATTTTGTTATTCAGGAAAATGCTCTGGATGATTATGTCTATAAATATGATGAGCCTGAAGCTAAGGATATTATTAACTGTCTGTTAACTGACTCTTATTATGTTAGTATATTCTCTTTCGGTTTTTGGATAATATTATCGGCTGTTGGCTGGCTATGGTTAAAAAATAAAGTATTCTCACGATTTGAATACATTAAAGAATGCTTTTCTTTAATTTCTAATGGCGAACTTAACCATACCTTAGACATCGGTCAGAAAAACGAAATTGGCGAAGTTATTGAGCAACTGGATACTATGCGGCTCAATTTAAGCGAAATCCTTACAACGTTTAAAAGTTCAATTGAATTAATCAGTGACAGTACTGATGAAATGGCGCATGGCAACAGCGACCTGTCAACTCGTACAGAGGAGCAGGCGGGGGCATTACAGCTTACGGCTGCCAATATGGAAGAGATTAGTACGACAGTCGCGCATAATGCTGACAACGCAAAAAAAGCGAATGAATTTGCCAGCGCGGCAAATACGACGGCACAGGAAGGGCTGACGGCGGCGCAGGCGGTTACGGAAACCATCCGTACTATTGAGCAAAGTGTTAAAAAGATATCGGAAATTAACAAAGTTGTGGATGACATCGCTCGCCAGACATATATCCTGGCGCTTAATGCTGCTGTTGAAGCGGCAAGAGCCGGAGATCATGGACGTGGATTTGCTGTCGTTGCCAGTGAAGTACGGCATCTGGCTCAAAACAGCGCCAGTGCGGCAAAAGAAATCAATGAATTGATAACCACAGCCGTTGAACATGTTAATACAGGCAATGCGCTGGCTTCCAATGCGGGTAAGACGATTAATGAAATGGTAGATGCCATTTATGATGTCAACAGCATTATGAATGATATCTCACAGGCGTCTGAAGAGCAGAGCAAGGGAATTCAGCAGGTTGCGTATGCACTGACTGAAATGGATAACGTGACGCAGCGTAATAGCATATTGGTCGGCGAATCGGAAACCATCGCACTGAGTCTGCATGATCAGGTCAGACAATTACAGGAAATGATCGCCTTCTTTAAATTACCGATTAATGATCTTTGATTATCCCCGATGCACATCAGATATAGCACCCTACCAGGGTGTTATATCTGCCATCGTTGTCGATAACTACGATTACTATTCCTGTTTTTCTCGTTACTACTCCTGGTTTGGACTGGTTAATTTTTAGTAGTAGGCTTAATCTATTTATATAGGATTAATATAAATGCCTTTATATTAGCCAGGGTAAACACCTGAGTTAATCTCATTAAATATCTTAAGTTAGTTTCTTTTTGCTACAGATTTAACTTATTTTATGGTTAATAATATGGAAACAGATGCAACAATTGAAGAGGGTGTTAATATCAGCATATAACAAGCCGTTTTTTGGAGCTAATTTTATGCAGCAACCTGTCGTTCGAGTGGGCGAATGGTTAGTCAGTCCCGATGTTAATCAAATCAGCTGCAACGGGCGGCGGACAACACTCGAACCGCGATTAATCGATCTTCTGGTTTTTCTTGCTCATCACCCCGGAGAGGTGCTTACGCGCGATGAGTTGATTGACCATGTGTGGAAGCGTAATATCGTTACCAGCCACGTTGTAACACAATCTATTTCTGAATTACGCAAGTCATTAAAAAATGGCGATGATGATGAAAATAATGAATATATCGTTACTATCCCCAAGCGTGGATATAAACTCACCGCGCCGGTAATATGGTGTGCTGAAGAAATGGAATTGACGCCTGAACAATCCGATATTATGTCTGATACTCCGCCACCGACCAATGCCCCCACCATTACCGCACCTCAATTAACGGATAATCAGCCGCGTAAATATCATCATTTCCGTGTTGTTATCGTTTGGGCTATATTTTTACTAGCCGTGCTCAGTTGTGTATTTATGGTTGCAAAAACAGCAATTAAATCTAATTTAACGACGACCAATACTCAGCTTCTGCTGAATCCACTTGATATTGATATACACCTCGTTAATGGAAATGCATGTAATAACTGGAATTTACAGCTTTTTTATGCCGTTGGCTTAGGAAGCCTGGTGACATCCACGCTTAACACATTTTCTAATTATATGGTGCATGACAAAATAAACTACAGCGGCCATGTTTCGGGGAATTCAGGGAAAACGTTAACGCTGGAGTTTCTCAATCAACGTCACTATCGCGCACAGCAATGTTTTATGTCTGTCCGCCTGGTCGATCATGCGAACGGCGAGGTTATGCTGGATAAACGTTACTTCATTACGGGGTCTAATGAGGTTGCGATCCAGAATGATTTACTGAGCAATTTATCATCGGCGCTTTCGCTATCCCGGTCAGACAAAATGACGGAAATGATGAGCCATTATCAACCCATTAAAAGTCAGTCTCTGGCACATTTTTTTGAAGCACATCAGTTGTTAATGCAGGGGGATGCTGCATCGCTAAACAAAGCCAGTGAAATCCTCGAAGACGTGGCGAAACAGTCCCCGGAATTTACCTATGTTAATGCTGAAAAAGCATTGATCGATATTTTTCGCCATACGCAGCAGTTGCTTGATGACAAACAGCTTAAAACGTTATATGCCTCGATGGAGAAAATTCGTAACAGCCCAGGGATCAAGGATTCAGCGATTTACTATCAGATTAAAACTGTCGATTTGTTAGATCGTGGCAACGTGGAGGAGGCGTATCAGGCAATTAATCTTGGTATCAGAAATGAGCTCTCCTGGCTAAACTATATCCTGCTGGGAAAAGTCTACGAAATGAAAGGCGAAAACCGTCTTGCTGCTGATGCCTATATTACCGCATTTAATTTTCGTCCTGGTGAAAACACGCTGTACTGGATTAAAAACGGAATATTCCAGACATCACTAAACCGCATCGTACCCTACCTTGAAAATTATTCTTCAGCAGAATAAATGAAGCCTTATCATATTTTTTCTTAAATAATATGATAAGGCGTTTTTTTCATGTCATCAGTCACCGTATTTATATTTTACGTAATCCATCATAAGTCAGATGAACTACGGTTTTATTCTTAAGAAAGTTGCTTTAATTGGTTGATAATAAACAAGATTTATCTTTTCATGATAACCGTAGATAATCCAGATAACCTTTATGGATCTCTAAAAAACATCATTTATATATCGTTTATTGTTTATTCATTTTATCTTTAGGACTTCATTCTCCTGAATTAGTACTCTTTTCTGTAGTCGGCCAGTCTTCAGCGTTGTTTACATGTTGACTAGTGCCTTGAATATTAAATCCAGGAGATTGAAAATATGAGTTCTGCCAAACAGATCGGGCTATTTGCCTGCACTGGCGTGGTAGCCGGTAATATGATGGGCAGCGGGATTGCATTATTACCCGCGAATCTTGCCAGCATTGGTGGTATTGCTATCTGGGGATGGATTATCTCTATTATTGGCGCGATGTCGCTGGCCTATGTTTATGCCCGCCTGGCGACCAAAAACCCGCAACAAGGTGGTCCAATTGCTTATGCAGGGGAAATATCTCCGGCATTCGGTTTCCAGACCGGTGTTCTTTATTACCATGCGAACTGGATCGGTAACCTTGCTATTGGTATTACCGCAGTCTCTTATCTTTCTACTTTCTTCCCTGTATTAAATAGCCCAATTCCAGCCGGCATTGCCTGTATTGCTATCGTCTGGATCTTTACGTTCGTCAACATGCTTGGCGGTACCTGGGTGAGTCGTTTGACGACGATTGGCCTGATACTGGTTCTGATTCCTGTCGCATTGACTGCTGTTATTGGCTGGCACTGGTTTGATCTGGCGACTTACCAGGCGAACTGGAACACCTCCGGTACGACTGACAGCCGCGCTGTGATTAACAGTATTCTGCTCTGCCTGTGGGCTTTCGTTGGCGTTGAATCTGCTGCGGTGAGCAGCGGCATGGTGAAGAATCCAAAACGCACCGTTCCGCTGGCAACCATGCTGGGCACGGCAATGGCCGGTATCGTTTATATTGCCGCAACCCAGGTGCTTTCCGGGATGTTCCCTGCCGACCGTATGGCTGCTTCTGGTGCTCCGTTCGCCGTTAGCGCCGCGACGATGTTTGGCGGCTGGGCCGCACCGGTGGTTTCTGCTTTTACCGCTTTCGCCTGTCTGACTTCCCTCGGTTCCTGGATGATGCTGGTTGGCCAGGCGGGTGTCCGTGCGGCAAACGACGGCAACTTCCCGAAAGTTTATGGTGATGTTGACAGTAATAACATCCCTAAAAAAGGCCTGCTGCTTGCAGCTGTGAAAATGACAGCCCTGATGGTGTTGATCACGGTGATGAACTCTACCGGTGGTAAAGCTTCTGACCTGTTTGGCGTGCTAACCGGGATCGCCGTGCTGTTAACCATGCTTCCTTACTTCTACTCCTGTGTTGATCTGATTCGTTTCGAAGGCGTCAACCTGCGCAACTGCGCCAGCCTGGTTTGTTCAGTGCTGGGTTGTGTCTTCTGCTTCATCGCTCTGTCAGGCGCCACGTCCTTCGAGCTGACCGGTACATTTATCGTCAGCCTGATAATCCTGATGTTTTACGGTCGTAAATTGCACCAGCGCGAACATGCTGCTGACGACGTTAGCAGCGTAGACACCCACTAATTCCCTTCGTTTCTCTGCGTTCCTCTCGTTCTCCCACAACGAGACGGGAGGAGCCAGCTCTATCAGGAGATATAAATATGAACGTTATCGCGATAATGAATCAGATGGGTGTTTACTTTAAAGAAGAGCCTATCCGTGAATTGCATTGCGCCCTTGAAAAACGAGGCTTCCACGTTGTCTATCCAAACGACCGCGAAGATCTGCTGAAGCTGATTGAAAATAATGCTCAACTTTGCGGCGTGATCTTCGACTGGGATAAGTACAATCTTGCGCTGTGCGAAGAAATCAGCGCCATGAATGAGTACATGCCACTGTATGCGTTTGCAAATACTCACTCTACCCTGGATGTCAGCCTTAACGAGCTGCGTATGCAGGTGCGTTTCTTCGAATACGCGCTGGGCGCGGCGGAAGATATCGCCTTAAAAATCAAGCAAAATACTGACGAATATATCGATACCATTCTGCCGCCACTGACCAAAGCCCTGTTCAAATATGTTCGTGAAGGTAAGTACACATTCTGTACCCCTGGTCATATGAGCGGTACGGCATTCCTGAAAAGCCCGGTCGGTAGCATTTTCTATGACTTCTTTGGTGCAAACACCATGAAGTCAGACATCTCCATCTCGGTATCTGAGCTGGGATCTCTGCTGGATCACTCTGGTCCGCACAAAGAAGCGGAAGAGTATATTGCTCGCGTGTTCAACGCTGAACGCAGCTATATGGTCACCAACGGTACGTCAACCGCTAACAAAATCGTCGGCATGTATTCCGCTCCGGCGGGCAGTACTGTGCTGATTGACCGTAACTGCCACAAATCGCTGACCCATCTGATGATGATGAGCGATATTACGCCGATCTACTTCCGCCCGACCCGTAATGCTTACGGTATTTTAGGCGGTATTCCGCAGAGCGAATTTCAGCATGAAACCATCGCCAAACGCGTGCAAGAAACTCCGAATGCCACCTGGCCTGTACATGCTGTTATTACCAACTCGACTTATGACGGCCTGCTGTACAACACCGATTACATCAAGAAAACGCTGGACGTAAAATCCATCCACTTTGATTCCGCTTGGGTGCCTTACACCAATTTCTCGCCAATTTACAAAGGTAAATGCGGGATGAGCGGTGGTCGTGTTGAAGGTAAAGTGATTTACGAAACTCAGTCTACGCATAAATTGCTCGCGGCGTTTTCTCAGGCATCCATGATCCATGTGAAAGGGGATGTCAACGAAGAGACGTTCAGCGAAGCCTATATGATGCACACCACGACTTCACCGCATTACGGTATTGTTGCATCGACTGAAACTGCTGCGGCAATGATGAAAGGAAATGCCGGTAAGCGTCTGATTGATGGCTCTATTAATCGTGCAATCAGGTTCCGTAAAGAGATTAAACGCTTAAAAGGTGAATCAGAAGGTTGGTTCTTTGATGTCTGGCAGCCAGAGCAGATTGACCAGGTTGAATGCTGGCCGCTCAATTCTGACAACGGCTGGCATGGTTTCCAGAACATTGACAACGAGCATATGTATCTGGACCCGATCAAAGTCACTCTGCTGACGCCGGGTATGACGAAAGACGGCACGATGGACGATTTCGGTATTCCAGCAAGCATTGTGGCGAAATACCTTGATGAACACGGCATTATTGTTGAGAAAACCGGTCCTTATAACCTGCTCTTCCTTTTCAGCATTGGTATCGATAAAACCAAAGCTCTGAGCCTGTTGCGTGGCCTGACCGAGTTCAAACGCGCCTTTGATTTAAACCTGCGTGTGAAAAACATGCTGCCGTCACTGTATCAGGAAGATCCTGAATTCTATGAAGACATGCGTATTCAGGAACTGGCGCAGAACATTCATAAACTGATTTCTCACCATAATTTGCCGGATCTGATGTATCGCGCGTTCGAAGTTCTGCCTGAAATGGTGGTAACGCCGTATCGTGCATTCCAGAAAGAACTGCATAGCGAAGTAGAAGAAGTTTATCTGGATGACATGGTCGGTCGCGTTAACGCCAATATGATCCTGCCGTATCCTCCGGGTGTACCGCTGGTGATGCCTGGCGAAATGATCACCGCTGAAAGCCGTCCGGTACTGGAGTTCCTGCAGATGCTGTGTGAAATTGGCGCGCATTATCCGGGCTTTGAAACCGATATTCATGGTGCGTATCGTCAGGCCGATGGCCGTTATACCGTGAAAGTACTTAAGTAATTAAAGTAGTAAATTGATATAACAGTTTATTTCCTTCTGTCTTATATCGATCTATTGGAAGGGGCCGGTGAATACATGCTGTCGTTCACCGGCTTTATTTTTGCCCGCTGCTTACTCCTCTTTTAGCCATATTATCAATACCTCCTGGCCGCTAAACTAAGGCCAAATCCTGATGGTTTTCTCTTACGCTGAGTGTCAGTATGTGATAGTGCACATACAGAGAAAATAAATTTTGGCACAAAAATCAAAAATAAGATAAAGACTTTATTCACACCCGGATTTAGAACAAAACAGCATTTTAGATAAATATTGCTCTGTAAAAGATATACCCGCTATTAACCAGGATAGAAAAAGGAGAAGCAAGATGGAAGGATATGAGATTATGTTCAGCAACCGAAAAGTTAAGTTTAGTCATCATGTGTCGATAATTTTTTTACTCAGCGTTATTGGTTTTTTTGCGGTGATAGCAGGAATAGTTCTGTTGTGGCATAATTATAATTTATAGGCAGTGCCTGAGTTTTTCGTTTTACTATCAGGTTATCACATGAAGTAAGCGCTTACATCTACATGGTTCTGTAGGCCGGATAAGGCGTTTACGCCGCATCCGGCAAGAAACTACGTCGGGCTAAATAGCCATTTTGCCGTTACCGCGTACATTCATGATGTCCGCGCGAAAACGGTTAATCAAGGTGCCTGGCGAGCACGTCATTAATTGACTGCTCCAGCTCGTCCATGACCTCTTTTGTCAGACGATTAAATTCAAAAGAGATTGTCCGGCCATTAATGCGTTTACGCGCGTATCTGTCTTTGTCATCAAAAGCCCATAGCGACACCACTTTCGCTTTCTCTTTTTTAGGCAGTGAGATCAGCAAAGAGGATTTTTTCTGAATAAGCTTCAGCAGCTTATTTTTAATCTCATCTTCCGCAAGGCCACCTTCGCTCAGAATAAGATCAATATCTTCTGAAATTTGTTCGATCAGCGTGCTCAGTTCGACATTTTTCTCGGCGAGACTTTCGTCCACCGCAGCGAGTAATTTGTAATCGGAAAAATGAAGCTCCGACTGCACCGGAAACAGGGAAACCAGTTCCTGCGGAACGGATGCCGCCTGCATGGCGCGGGAGACTTTGGCCGGCGACAGTTTTTCCTGTGCGGCTATCTGTTTCTGATTCAGACCAGACGCTTTAAGCGCCATCAGGCGTAACCCGACTTCACGCAGGTTATGTTCTTTCGCCGTCTGAATATCTGCCGCCAGTTTACGAGCTTCATCGGCAGATACTGTTGAAGTGGTGACCAGCACTTTCAGTGGGGTATGGCACAAAATTGCCGCCGCGCGTCTGCGGGAACCATCAATAATTTCCACGCCGTCTTCCCGCTCGATGCCGATGCAAGGGAAAAACTGTTGCAGACGAAGCGTGCGGGTAATGTCTTTCAGGGACTCGCTGGTCAGTGAAGTCTGATCGCGGCCATTGATCTCCTGAATAACATACGTCCCATTTTCAACCTCGTTGGCCGGGATGGTGCGCAGCGAAAAAGTAACATGACGCCCAGTGGAGAGGGTAAAGATTTGCTCCTGAGACGGTCCGCCATCATCCTCGTGCAGCGCAGGGGTTTTGAAGGTACGGCCTATGGTGACTCTCTTGGCGCTCATCATACACCTCCATTGGTTCTGATAAATTCAATGCGGTCGAAGACTGCCCGGGCGAAATCTTCGGCGGCGTGGCGGGCATTTTTCAACGCTTCGCTGCTGCCGATATAGGTGGCTGGGTTTGCCGAGACAACGGTGTCGAAAGACTCACCACAACGCTCAAAGCCATCCAGTCGCGGTAATGCGACATCAAGCATATCGCCGCCAAAAATTTCCTTCGCCAGGCTATGACAAAGCTTATGGTCGGCCTTGTTCGACAGTTTTGACATAAAGCCGATATTGCCTTGCAGATTACATTTCATGCCGGATTCATTAATAATTTCAACCAGTTCAGGGAGCCTGGTTAAATATTTCAGCGTCGAGTGGAAATCAACCTGCGCAGGCGGAACCGGCGTTAACAGCAGATCGGCTGAGGCGATAGCATTTTTGAGAAACGCATCAAGGTGTGGGCCGCTATCGATAAAGATGAAATCGTAATCTTTGCGCAGTTTATCAATCACATTCTCTTTCAACACCGCGTGAACATTCTGTCCAGGCAGGTGTTCGGCGCATAACTCATCCCAGCGTGAGGCGATAAACGCATCTTCAATTGAGGCTGGCAGTACGTCCACGCCCGGCACAATGGAAGGCACGATAAATTCTGAGAGCAACTCCTCACGCGATACATTTTGCAGCATGGCCTGTGCGGAGGTGGCCTCGACCATGCCAATGGCCCGGGTATGGTTGAGGAACATGGTTGCTGAAGACTGCGGATCGAGATCAACGACCAGGATGCGTAAGTCTTCATAAAGCAGGTGAGGGTGGGTGCGTAGCGCATGGGCCAGAGAAACGGTAGAAACCGTTTTAGACACGCCACCTTTCAGGTTGCCGATGAAAACGGCGAATGCCGATGGATAGCGGTCGCGATATTTGGGAACGCCACGGTGATGGTAAATGTCGATAATGTTCTGAATCGACATCGCGTATTTGGTGGAGCTACCGGCGGGGCGCTTATCAAACACATAGCCGCTTTCTTCCATCTCGTTGACGGCGTAGTCCACGCTGGCGCGCGTGAGACGGGGCAGCCGGGCAAGCGCTGCCTTGGCATAGACCTGATAAAACTTGTTTTCCTGCAACTCTTCTTTCTGTGACTGAATTTGTTCGGTAAGAGAAAACAGCATTTTCTCTGAACGTTGCGCAACTTTTAACAGATGGACAGGCGTATCCATGATTTTCTGCCTTTATGCTGAAATGATGAATTTCGTCAAGAATGCTACATACAAGTGGCAAAGTAAACATTTCAGATGCAATAAGGTAAAAATAGCGGGTAGCGTCTCACTTATCCGCTGAGTAGTGAGCGTCTCTGGGCGTTATTCGCCAGATCGGAGCGGGGCAGAAGGGCGAGTCATGTAGTGCTGATGACGTACATAAAGCGTCTGTCTGGATAATATCGTTGTTGTATTGCGTTCAACCTGATGGAACTCTGATAGCACTATTTTCAGCCAATACGCGTCAGGTCAATAGTCCAAAAAAATCGGTAATATCAGGGTATTTTTGATAAAAAATGGCCTGCGCAATAAATGTTGCGCAGGCCATTAGATGTTATTTAAGCTGATGCGGTGGGTAATCTCACTGCGTTAGTCAGGCACCTTTATTGGGTGCTAGCGTGATTTCTGTTTAGCTAATGGTTAAATCCAGATCAATGTTGAAATCAACAGCCCAGCTCCAACGGTTACGGGCCATAAAGTGAATCTGACCAGTGTAATGACCGGGGGGAATCTCACTATTATCACTACGAAGCCATGTAAGTTTGGCGGTGAGATTGGGTGCTGAACAAGAATTATAGGCAGAATTAAAGACGCTTTCTCCACATTGAGTTACGCGGTTACCCCTCAGATGAATCGTATATTGGTTGCCATTTTCATCTGTCACAGGTGTCGTAATTTCCGCATAGCCAGCCCCGGAAGAGAGTGTTTCCGCGCCCATTGTGGGGGAGACAGTGACAAATCCCGCTGAAGCACGAGTTTCTAAAGTAACAGATTTATAGATGGCTGAGTCTGTGTTGATGACCCAGCTATTGGATAGTTTACCGTTAAAGAACACAACGTTGCTGTCCTGTTGTGTCGAACCATTAATGAGAGCAGTGACTGTAGCCTTTCCTTCCTCACGCCCCTTAAGTGTGACAGTTGCGACTCCAGAATTATTTGTCTTCGAAGTTGCAGCAGAAAGGGCGTTCAGCGTCGTCTGCCAGTTAACTGTGGCACCGGGAACCACATTATTATTGATGTCCTTAACCGTAGCGTAATAAGTAGACATATCCGAATCGTCATTGTTAATAAGGTTTTTTGCATACGTTAAATCAAATATCGTTGCTGTTTTAACATCGCCAATAAAGGTGACTCCGGGCGCGGCAAGCTGTGTGCCACTTATTGGCATCGTGGCGGTGACAATTGTTGTGGCTGCGATTTTTGTGTGTCCGGTGATGGTTGCGACGCCCTGGTTATCTGTCAGGCTGCTGGTGCCGTCTAACGTCAGATTTGGGTTGTTACTGGTCCAGTCGACCTGGACACCCTCAACCGGATTGCTATGCGCATCTTTGATTATAACTGACCAGGTCACCAGTTCCTTGTCATCGGCTACGGCCTGGGTTTTGTCCACTTTGCTGTCAGACAGAGTCGCGGTAGCAATGTTGCCAATCATATTCACCGTCACGTTCTGGTGACTGTTATTACTTTCCGCCGTGATGTGCGTGGCTCCGGCCTGGGTGGCAGAATAGGTTATCTCTGTAATACCCTGGTTGTTGGTGTCACTGTAATTATTAGCCTGGAAAATCCCACTGGTATTATCGGAGCTCCAGTTAACACGTTGGTTAATAACAGGATGACCGGATTTGTCCGTTACTGTGGCTTTCAGCGTTATGCTATCACCTGCGATCACATCCGTTGTTGTGGATGGGATGAGCACAGAGACTGTGGCGGTAGTCGCATCGGCACCAAAGCTGATGGTTTCAGATGACTGGTTCACGCCATTAACGGTTGCCACGGCCTGATAAGCGAGCACATCCTCTGAGGTGAGCGTTGCTGTAGCCTGACCCTGGGCGTCGGTTTTTTGCGGACTGCCGGTAAGATGATATTTACCTGTTGCTGGCTGAATCTGCCAGGTCACCTCACTCTGGTTGACGGGGTTCTTGTATTCATCTTCCACGGTGGCGGTCAGGGTAACCACATCCTTGTTATTCGCCATTGCGCTGGTTTTACTGGCGCTGACGTTAACCGGTTTTGCACTCTGTATATCAGGCGTGATGGTTAGCTGAATAGTTTTCTGGCTGTGATTGTCGCTGGATGCCGTAATGGTGGTGGCTTTCGCGAGCGTGCTGCTGTAAGTCACCTTCACGTTACCCTGCGCATCGGTGTTCGACGTTGTTTCACTGAAAACACCTGCGGCATTGTCAGACTGCCAGACAACAGGTTTATTCGCGACCGGGTGACCGGATGCGTCCAGAACCTGGGCGGTCAACGTAACAATACCTTTACCGGCTGTGACACTGGTGTTATCTGCCGTCAGGCTTTGCAGCGTAGCAGACGTCGCGTCCTCAGTGAATTTCACTGTACCTGATGTTGCCAGTGCTCCGCTGGCAACATGGCCAATGTTACCGCTGATCTGATGCTCCCCACGTTGTTTTGAGGTCAGAGATACCGTCACTTTACCATTGCTGTCTGACGTGCTGGACGCTGCCGACAGAAGACCCGTTGCAGGTATCGCCGCCCAGTTGATGCTGATGCCCGGCAGCGGGTTATTGTTTGCATCCACCACAATCCCCGTGAAAACAATTTCATCGGTGCCGTTAGCGAGTGCGTTCTGTTTACTGAGTTTCAGGTCGGTAAGCTGCGCAGTGCGGGCGTCACCGATAAAGGTTACCAGTGGCGCATTAAACGCACTGCCTGCTTCTGCCTGTGCGGAGAGGCTGACCGTACCGGCTTTGAGCGCCAACAGTGTAACGGACGCGACGCCCGAAGCACCGGTTGTTGCGCTCGGTGCTGAAAGCGTAACAACCGTACCAGAAGCGCTCCAGGTCACTTTATGATTTGCAACAGGGTTGCCTTTAGCATCTTTTACTGCTGCGGTGTAGGTAATAAGCTCCTTGCCGTCGGCAATAGCCTGCGTTTTATCCACGGTGACGCCAGTCACTTTTGCCGAAGTGCTGTCGGCAATAAAGTGCAGACTTTGTGAACCTACTGCGGCACCTGTCGCGGTGCTGGCGGAAACAACCACATCCCCGCTTGACTGTGACGTTAGTGTTACCACGCTGTTGCCACTGGCATCGGTGGTGTTCTGCGTGCTACTGAGCGTTCCCTTACCGGACGTAATAACCCACTTCACCTGGCTGCCGATCACCGGATGCTTACTGGCATCAGTGACTAGCGCCGTCAATTGAATGGCATCATTCAGGTTGGCGACGGCAGTTTTTTTGTCGGCGTTAAGTGAAGTTACCGCGGCGGTTTTACTGTCCGCCATAAAGTGCAGGACCGGAGACGCCAGCTTCTGCCCCTGCAGCGTGGCAGTCAGCGTAACCTCTTCCACCGCCGGAGAACTGACCTGGACTGTGACATGTCCCTGCTCGTCCGTCTGGGTGGTCGTAGCGGTTAACTGTGCGGTGTTGCTGGTTGAACTCCAGTCGATCTGGACATTCTTTAACGGATTACCCTGTGCGTCTTCTGCGACAGCAGTCAGCGTAGCGCTGTCCTTTCCGTCGGCCAGCAGGGTGGTTTTATCCGGTGAAATGCTTTTCAGCACGGCGCTTTTGGCGTCGGCAACAAACGTCAGCGTGGTGGTTTGTTTCGCTGCACCGTTCGCGGTGGTGGCGGAAACAGTTGTCTGCCCGGCGTGTGTGGAGGTGAAATGCATGGTTGCAACCCCCTGATTATCCGCAAGGCTGTTGGTGCTGGCGAAGGTCAGCTTCGGATCGTTGCTGCTCCAGTTAACCTGTGCGCCAGGCAGGATATTGCCGTTTGCATCTTTCACCGTGACCGACCATGTTATCTGTTCATTGCCATCGGCTACGGCCTGGGTTTTGTCCACTTTACTGTCAGACAGGGTCGCGGTGGTCATATCACCGATAATATTCACCGTTATATCCCGGCTGGTTTGATTGGAACTCGCCGTGATATGCGTGGCACCGGAACGGGTGGTCTTATATTTCATCTCCGCGATACCCTGACTGTTGGTTTCGCTGGCAGCAGCTGGCGAGAAATCGCCAGTGGTGTTATCAGAACTCCAGTAAACTATTTGCTTTGCAACAGGGTGGCCGCTGCTGTCAGTGACTACGGCCCGTAGCGTAATGATATCTTTGCCCGCAACAATATCGGATGTTGTGGACGATGTCAGGGCGGCAACACCGATGGTGGCTGCGTCGACATCAAAGTTGATGGTTGCAGACGATTTGTTCACACCGTTAGCGGTTGCCACGGCCTGACAGGCGACCACATCCTCTGAAGCCAGCGTTGCGGTAACCCGGCCCTGATCATCGGTTTTTTGTGGGCTACCGGTAAGATGATACTTACCTGCCGGTTGGATCTGCCAGTTAACATCACTCTGGCTGACGGGGTTTTTGTATTGATCTTCCACTCTGGCGGTCAGGGTGACCACATCCTTGCCATTCGCCGTTGCGCTGGTTTTATTGACACTGACATCAACAGGTTTTGCGCTCTTGACATCGGGCGTGATGGTTAGCTTCACGGTTTTCTGACTGTTATTGTCACTGGATGCGGTGATCGTGGTGGCCTGTGCACGGGTGCTGCTGTAGGTCACCTTCGCATTACCCTGGGCGTCGGTATTCGAGGTGGTTTCACTGAAAACCCCCGCGGCATTGTCAGACTTCCAGACGACAGATTTATTCGCCACCGGATGGCCGGATGCGTCCAGCACCTGAGTGGTCAGCGTGACGCTGCCTGTACCGGCGGTGATACTGGTTTTGTCTGCATTCAGGGCAGACAGGCTGGCCGTGGCGGCATCCTCGGTGAATATCACGCTGTTTGAGGTAATTGCTTTACCGTTCACCAGAGCGGTAACCTGATGCGCCCCGCGTTGTTTTGAAGCCAGGGATACCGTCACGTTACCGTTGCTGTCTGACGTACCAGAGGCCGCGGACAGGTGGCCAGTGGCAGGTGTTGCGCTCCAGTTGATGCTGATACCCGACAGCGGGTTACTGTTCGCATCCATCACTGTACCCGTGAAGGTGACTTCATCGGTGCCGTTGGCGAGCGCATTCTGTTTACTGATTTTAAGGTCAGTAAGCTGTGCGGTGCGGGTGTCTCCGGTAAAGGTTACCGGGGAAGCATTAAACGCAACGCCTGCTTCAGCCTGTGCAGAGAGGCTGGCTGTACCGGCTTTCAGCGCCGACAGTGTGACCGAGGTTATCCCGGAAGCATCAGTTTGCGTGGTTGCTGCAGAAAGGATGACGCCAGCGCCGGAGGCATGCCATGTTACTTTATGGCTTGCCAGGGCGTTGCCTTTCTCATCTTTTACTGTCGCGATGTAGGTTACAGATTCTTTTCCGTCGGCAACGGCGTGTTTTTTATCCACGGTGACGTCGGTGACTTTTGCCGAAGTGCTGTCGGCAATAAAATGCAGGTTATGAGAAGCCACTGCGCTACTGCCTGCGGTGCTGGCAGTAACCACCACATCCCCGCTTGAGGCTGACGTCAGCATGACCTTGCTGTAACCACTGGCATCGGTGGTGTTCTGCTCGGTGCTGAGTACCCCTTTACCGGACGTAATGGTCCACTTCACCGGGCTGCCGGATACAGGATGCTGGTGTGCATCGCAAATCAGTGCAGTCAGCTGAATGGCGTCATTCAGGTTGGCAATGGCGGTTTCTTTACTGGTGTTAAGCGACGTTACCGCAGCACTTTTATTATCAACCGTAAAATGCAACGTCGGGGAGGTCATCTTCTTCCCCTGGAGGGCAGCCGTCAGTGCCACATCTTCCACAGCAGAGGAGCTAACCTGGGTTGTAGCTTTGCCTTCGTCATCCGTCAGCGCGGTTGTCGGGGCAAAATGCGCGGTAGTACTGAGGGTACTCCAGTCGATCTGGACATTTTTTAATGGGTTACCTAACGCATCTTCTATAATAACGGTTAGCGTTGCGCTCTCTTTCCCGTCGGCCAGCAGCGTGGTCTTATCCGGTGTAATATTTTTCAGCACGGCGCTTTTGGCGTCGGCCGCAAAAGTCAGAGGAATGGAGTGTTTTGGTACCGCTTTCCCGGTTGTCTTGTCTCCGGTGGTGGCGGAAACGGTAACCTGTCCGGCACTGGTGGAGGTGAGAAGCATGGTTGCCACGCCATTCTCGTTGGTTTGGCTCTGGCTGCCAGCCAGATGTGCTGTGGTACTACCGGAACTAATGGCCCAGTTCACGGTCTGGTTTGGTAAAGGGTGGTTGCTGGTATCGGTCACGATGGCCTGCAGGATGATAGTGTCCTGGCCATTGGCGATAGCACCGGTTTTATCGCCATCAATCTGGCTGATCACTGCGTTGGCATTATCCGCAATAAACTGCAGCGCTTCACTTTTAATCATTTCGCCGTTATCGAGATGGGCGCTGATTGTTGTACTCAGGAGCTGGGAACTGGTCAGCGAGATGCTGGCGTTCCCCTGGGCATCGGTGCGAGCGGACGTTGCCGACAGGAGAGCTTGCGCATTATCCGTGGTCCAGGTAACGGGGACGCCCGATACAGGATTCCCCGTTGCATCCACGACGTGTGCAGTGAGGCTGATGGCATCTTTGCCGTTAGCCAGGGCTGACGGCACAGATGCGGTTATCCCGTGGGCAGCAAAGCGCTCGCTGGCAGCGGGAGATTCCAGAGTAATGGTTGTGCTGCTAATCTTCTGAGTTTTGTTATAGAAAACATCGACAGTTGTCTGTCCAGGCATATTGCCGGCATGGAAAGTACTGACATACACACCGGGCGAGGTTTCTTTAAACGCTGAGATACTGGCTGGCACCTGCGTTGGCGCGGTTGCCGGAGAGAGGTTGGTTTTCTTTTGCAGCCTGGCTTTCTTTTGTGGCTTCTGTTGTTTTGAGTTGGCTTGCGTGATTTGAGCACTGAGGTTAGCTGCCTGACCGGTGACTTTCTCACCACTGGCGGTGGTCAGCGTCACGCTAATCGGTGTGCTGCTTGCTCCGTCCGCTGGCAGCGTCATTTTAGCGGCGCTGGCGGTGGTGACTGCGTGTTGAATATTAAAACTGTCAACCTGCACAGTCATGTACGCCGGTGGCGACTGGTTACCTTTCGTATCCAGAGCCGTCGCGGAAACAACATAGACATTCTTCACGGCGTTGCCGGTATGATAATGCGGGAATGTGACGGACCAGGCGCCATTTTTCTCGCTGATGTTGCCGCCGTTTTTCAGCAGACTGTCGGCCTGCCAGTGGATGTGATCAAGGGGATATTTGCTCTTTACCTGCACATTTACCGGCAGGGTCATAGATTCAGTGCCGGAAATTTTATCCTGCAGGGTCAGCCAGATAACCTGTTGCTTACGGTACTCCAGCACAATGTCGTTGTTTCTGTTTACCAGCTCGTAACGGCTACCCATCAGCGTTCTGCTGGCGCCGACGGCGTCTGGATCGAGATGGCTCGCCAGGGATTCGCCCATTTTCCAGTTGAGATTGAGGTTCACCTGGGTGTCGTTCTGATCACCTTTACCCATTTTTTGGTTCAGGCCCACGGTCATCAGTGGGAATGGCGTGTAGTTGACGCCCAGCGTCATGGCCCACGAGTTGCTCAGGCGCTTATCACTGCTATTCTGCGAGAGTGCCACTTCCTCACCAAAGTACTGCTCCCACGCCAGTTCTGCGCCTAACTGTGGATAAACGGGTAAATACCCCTCGGCGCGAATGTCATAGCCATTGGCGACGCGTTCCTGATAATCGTCATAGCGTTTTGAATTCTTCCAGCCGGAAAGTCGGCGGTAACCGTTTGCGCTCAGGCGGAAGAAATCGCCACCCAGCTCCGTACCGACGCCCAGACGCTGATGCTTATTACCGGAGAGCTGCTGGTCATAAAAAGTGTTGACGCCCCACATCCAGTGGTCAGCGAAGTAACGATAACCAATACCGATATTGGCTATATCGCGGTTATCATTGCGGCGGGCGCCAACCTGGGTAAACACGAGATCCTGCTTCTTGTTATCGTAAAGAGGGACCAGGAGATCCACGCTGGCATTATTGAGTGCCATTTTGCGGTCCAGGGTCGCGTTAACTTTGGCGGTTCCGAACTGCTGCAACCACTGTTGCACTTCACTGGTGGCAATCGAAGAAGTGCTGCCGATGGCTGAGGATATCAGCGCATCTGTTCTGTTGCTCTGCTTTAATAATTCAGCCGTGCTGGTAATGATCGAAGCGATTTTTTTATCGTCACCATCATCCTGTGCTGCCGTTTTTGCAGAGTGCTTTCCTTTTTCTTCTTGTTTGGATTTATTCTCCGGCGAATTCGTTGCTGCCTGAGCAGGGAACGTAAAAACAAAGGAGTTCATAAAAATAACCGTGAGCTGCAAAAATATTTGCAGGCAGGCCGTGAGTCTCTGTTTCATAATAACATCAGTCTGTTGTTTGAAATTTGTTAATAGACGGCGGACAGTATTTAAATATATCCGTGCCAATCTTCCTTAAAGTACTTTTTTCTTCTGTTCAAATTGCCTGAGGCAGACGGCGGAACAGTGTATTGCTGACGTTTATTTGCACGTCGGTGTAATGTGTTTAATTTGTATCTCCTGGCCTGGGAGGTGATAGAAACTAAAGAATGTTAATGATTTTTTGTTAATAATGGAATATTCGGATAGTTATGGTTTTATGTGTATTTTTTAATGAAAACATACTGTTGCGTATAACAGTTGCTATAATTCCTGGTAATGTTGTTTATAACTAGAATATATAGGTCTGGTTGCTATGTGAAATCACAGCATAAAATTCCATTATTACTGCGTTGGTTGGCGTCGATGCTATAGTGATTTATCTTTGTGATATGATTATATGTATGTATATCAATCAATTATATTTCTTTGGAGTTGTGTTGTATTTTGAGTTACGTTGTTTGAGTTTTTATTAGGGGTTTTACCTTAATTTGTTCTGATGTCAATGAATGTTCTATTTTAAAATGTGGAATAACCACGTAATTCTGCATAATTTGATTGATTGCAGTCGCGGGATGTATGGCATTATGGGCTGTAAAAATATCATAGTCCAATCAGGTTAAATATATCCATAAATGACAGCATTTCCATCATTTAGTCAGTAGTAATTGCTGCTGAGGTATAACTGAAAAATTTATCGGTGCGCTGATGTCAGTCATAAGGCATATCCACCAGGTTATAAGGGTAAAAGCGATGTTTAAAAGAGTATTACTTACCGGGGCAGGTTTACTTGCATTAACGCCATTGGCATATGCTGACCAGAGCGTTAACTTTTCTCCTGAGAGTGTGTCAGTTGAAACTTCCCTTTCGGTGTTAAACGGGGAGTCTCGCGAATTTGTTTATGATGAAGGGGTTAAAGCAAGCCAGCTTAACTGGAAAATAAACAATGCGCCGATTATTAAAGCAGGTATTACCTGGGAGCCATTATCATGGTTGTCGCTGAATGCTAATGGGTGGACAACGCTGGCATCTCGCGGTTCAGGTATGGATGATTATGACTGGTCTTATCCTTCGCAAAGCCACTGGAGTGACTGGTCTGGCAGTCCTGACACGCACCTGAATTTTGCCAACCAGTTTGATCTGAACCTTACTGGCTGGTTGCTGAAAGAAGATAGCTTTAAGCTCGGTGCTTTGGTGGGGTATCAAGAAACCCGTTTTAGTTGGCTGGCCGAGGGCGGGCATTATTCCTATGATAATGGTGCTAATGAGGGCGATTTCCCGCGAGGTGAGCGTACCATTGGTTACCAGCAGAAATACCGGGTGCCTTACTTAGGGCTGAAGGGTCAATATATTTACCAGGATTTTGATATCACAGCCCAGTTTAAATTCAGTCCGTGGGTAGAAGCGCGTGACCATGATGAGCATTACCTGCGTGACTTGAGTTTTAATGAAAGTGCCAGTAATTCAAACTATTACTCAGGGACTATCAATGCGGGATATCACATTACTTCTCAGGCTCGTGTCTTCACTGAACTGAGCTGGACGCGTTTTTCTGAAGGCAGGGGTGACACAGCTGTACGTGATAAAGTCACAGGTGACTCTGAACATTACAATGATGCTGCGGGTATTCAAAACTATAACTACGCCATTGGCGCAGGGATTGAGTACCGCTTCTGATGGTTAAATGCGTCTTCGGGGGCAGTAAACGCCCCCGAATTTAAATAAAAATTACGTAGTTACAACATCCTGATAGTTTACCCATCCGTTGCAGCAGCCGTCTTGCCAACATTAAGTACCTTTAGTCAGTAACACTCTGGTGAAAGATTCAGTTATCCGCTATGTATAGTAATTGCTACACAGCAATAATCTGCTATGCTGTATAGCAAATGCTATACGGAGTGTTACCATGAAATCAGATGTCCAACTCAACCTTCGCGCCAGAGAATCCCAGCGGGCGCTGATAGATACGGCAGCAGAAATTCTGCATAAGTCGCGCACGGATTTTATCCTCGAAATGGCTTGCCAGGCCGCAGAGAATGTCATTCTTGAACGCAGGGTGTTTAATTTGAACGAGGAGCAGTATGCCGAGTTTATCGATATGATCGATGCACCGGTAGAATCTAACCCAGCATTAGAAAAACTTCTGGCAAGGAAACCACAGTGGGATTTGTAACTCAGCCTGAACCTTTATCGAGTTCTCATCAACTTGCGGAATTTGTTAGCGGTGAGGCTGTTCTGGATGAATGGTTAAAACACCGAGGCTTAAAGAATCAGGCGCTTGGGGCTGCGCGGACGTTTGTTATCTGCAAGCAAGAGACAAAACGTGTAGTTGGTTATTACTCACTTGCAACCGGTAGTGTGAATCATGTCGAAGCAACGGGAAATATTCGCCGTAATATGCCTGACCCCATACCGGTGATTATCCTGGCTCGTCTGGCGGTCGATCTTTCATTCCACGGTAAAGGACTGGGCGCCGATCTGCTTCATGATGCGGTATTGCGATGCTATAGAGTCGCTGAAAATATTGGTGTTCGCGCCATTATGGTTCATGCACTTACTGACACTGCCCGACGCTTTTACCTGCATCATGGTTTTAAAGCATCACAAACGCAGGAGAGAACGTTGTTTCTCCGACTGCCGTAATAATGGGGGGCAAGGGAGATTGAAATGTGCATACCGAGGCCTTCCAGATGTGTCATTTAACATAATTTTTGTTATATGTACTTTAAAATCAATAAGTTACTTTTTTATGCGATTCATTGTACGCACTTAGGCATGGCTTGCGATAAATGTCACTCGGCCCCAGTCGGTTAACAGAACAGCAATATAGAACATTAAGCGCGATAGGTCAGTTATAGACGCGGACGGCGCTGTTGAGTGTCTGCTGTGAAGCAGACATTTAATTAAATAAATGACGGGATAACGATATTGCTCGTTCTCCACGGTTTACGGATTTTAAGCAAAGCTTTTTGTAAGTTATCAATTGTCACAGATCCAAGAGCAATCCTACAACGCTTATAGCGTTTATGCCTTGGGGTATACCCTAACTGTGCGACCATCGCTTACCACAAGCGAAAATTTCAATTTCATCTGGCGTGAGCCAACAACAATGAATAGCGGGTCCTTTGGGTTTCGATCACCGGTAGTTACGGTTAATCATCTTCTGCTGTACCAAGGGATGAAAAGGCTCAGGGTTCCTCCCCAGAATACGCCATCAATAAGTCCTGTTACACCGCCAAACAACATACAAAAACTTGCGGATGACCGTAATCCCGGTTGCAGATAAATGGCTGAAGTAAGTATGAACTTCATGCAAAAAGTAATCACAATCAGCCCCAGGGTCAGCGGCGTCCCAGCCCTGATAATCATGCCCGGATTATCTGAATCTCTCAGCGGTGGCTGTAAGCGCCACAACCTGTATCCAAGAGCCGTGCCTGCGAGCAGTCCTGCTGCCATCATTGAAAGGCTTGCGCCAGCAAGTGCTGTCTCAGTGATAACACCATATGCCCCCCAGACAAGAAAAAGCACTGGGAGAAAAAACAACCGCCTGATTGTCATCTCCCGGACATAAAGAGCAGCAAAGCCGCGTCGCAGTAAAAAAGCCAGCAGGATCCATATCCAGACAGGTGTATCTCTTAAAAAGATTGCAATATTCATAAGTTGTCCCAGTTACGAAAGTTAATCTTTTTCAGTACAGGTGAATCGGCACACCATTACTTTTCAGTGGTATTGTTATTCGATATTTTATTTCCTGACCGAAGAATTTTCTGCAACCTGCGTTGTTGCCATAAGGCGATTTTCCCTCGCATGATAAACACGCGTATTCCCCTGAGTATGACAAGTCCTCCCCATATAACAGCTACCACAACGGACCAGTAACTTTCCGGGGTAAACAGAGAGTTAATTATCATTAATGCTGTGCATACCAGAACAGCAGTAACCAGAATCCGATAAAACCGGGTTTCCTGTGCTACCTGAATTTTGGCTTCGCTGATGCGTTCATCAAGAGCCTGGCTGGCAACGTAAGTCTCTTCCGAGAGATCAGAAACATTTATATCAAAGGCTGAAGCAATCGCACTGAGTGTTTCCAGACTCGGCTTCTGGCCTTTTTCAGTTCGCTGCACAGTCCTTACAGAAAGAGAGGCGACTTCAGCCAGTTGTTCCTGCGACCATGCCTTTCTCAGACGATATGTTTTCACCTTTTCAGCGACAGTCATCATTGTTCCCGTTCTCTGCAATGTCTGTGACAATAATACTTGCACATCAGTCCGGCACCGTATACGACACCACCATGACAGCAAGGCGACACGCCAGTGTCATAAGGTCGGACCCCTGCACATTCAGTTGGGTCTGGGGTTGGGTGACAGCCGCAGCTTCCCGTTCTTTCCGTCGACTTCCAGCATCAGCGGAACGTCTGAATTTATGCTGAATATAGAGAAACTGAAGTAAAAGAGGAGCAGGGTTACCCCTTACTGGTGATGCCGCAGTAATGATGATTATCTCGTCTTATCCGGATTCCGGTCACAAGGTTATGCTCCGTTTTTGTGGATAACCAGCTGTCCGTCAGCATGGATCAACATATCATTCACCCGGCATAGTGGATTACCTACATACGGCTCGCGAGTCCTGCGACCAGTGTCTGTCATGATGGTGGACGCAGGGCTACCTGCGGCAAACTCCGATTCAGCCATGAAGCACACTATACCGGGTGCGCACTTTCACTGGATCCACTACACAGGGTACAGCTTTCACTTCAGTATCATCGCGTTATCAGAGCCGATCATCATTCACGATACACTGTACCAGGTAAAGTTTCCTAACCGTGCCATCACGCTATCAGGTATGGTGGCAATGACGTGATCCACTATATCGGGTACTGATCACATTCTTGGCTAAAATACACACAAAACACACAGAAAAGTCAGAAGAAAATGGACTGCATCGGGGTAATGGGGCTGACGCCACCCGGTGTAGTGGAGATGCACTATACCTGTATGGTCGTTTTTATCCGCGATCGCGGCTATCGCAGTGTTTATCCCGTAAAGCGGATAAAATGCGTTTGCAGATTGACTTTATCCTCACTAAAGGATAAAACTGAAAATATCCCCTAAAGCGGATAAACTTCTTGTGGACGTATGGCATGATAAGCTTTCCGATGATCTATAGCCCAACGCAATTAGCAAATGCAATGAAACTGGTTCGTCAGCAAAATGGCTGGACGCAGAGCGAGCTGGCGAAAAAAATCGGTATAAAACAGGCGACCATTTCCAATTTCGAAAACAACCCTGACAACACCACGCTAACAACATTTTTTAAGATATTACTGTCGCTTAAGCTATCAATGACGCTATGCGACACGAAAAATGCCTCGCCAGAATCAACTGATCAGCAAGATCTGGAGTGGTAATGCCTAAACTTGTCACGTGGATGAACAACCAGCGGGTAGGCGAGTTGACGAAGCTGGCCAACGGTGCCCATACCTTTAAGTATGCGCCGGAGTGGTTAGCCAACCGTTATGCCAGGCCATTGTCGCTTTCGCTGCCATTGCAGAGGGGGAATATCACCTCTGATGCCGTATTTAACTTCTTCGATAACCTGTTACCCGATAGCCCGATTTTACGCGACCGGATCGTTAAACGTTATCATGCTAAATCCAGACAACCGTTTGATTTATTGTCAGAAATAGGGCGAGACAGCGTTGGCGCCGTGACGTTATTACCAGAAGACGAAACCGTAACGCGCCCGATAATGGCATGGGAAAAGCTTACTGAAGCCAGACTTGAAGAAGTATTAACGGCTTATAAAGCAGATATCCCGCTAGACATGATTAGGAGGAAGATGACTTTCGCATCTCGGTTGCTGGCGCGCAGGAGAAGACCGCGCTGCTCAGAATGGGCAATGACTGGTGCATTCCGAAAGGAATAACGCCGACGACGCATATCATTAAATTGCCGATTGGTGAAATCAGGCAGCCCAACGCGACGCTCGATCTCAGTCAGAGTGTTGATAATGAGTATTACTGTCTGCTGCTGGCAAAAGAATTCGGGTTGAATGTTCCCGACGCAGAAATCATTAAAGCGGGAAAGGTGCGCGCGTTAGCGGTCGAACGCTTTGACAGACGCTGGAATACTGAACGAACGGTTTTACTTCGCTTGCCGCAGGAGGATATGTGTCAGACATTCGGTTTACCTTCATCGGTGAAATATGAATCTGACGGAGGCCCAGGCATCGCGCGGATCATGGCGTTTTTAATGGGGTCCAGCGAGGCGCTTCGCGATCGTTATGATTTTATGAAATTCCAGGTATTCCAGTGGTTGATTGGCGCGACGGACGGCCATGCGAAAAATTTCTCTGTGTTTATCTAGGCCGGCGGTAGTTATCGACTCACGCCATTTTACGACATCATTTCAGCATTTCCGGTATTGGGTGGCCCGGGAATACATATCAGCGATCTCAAACTGGCAATGGGGCTTAATGCATCCAAAGGCAGAAAACGGTAATCAATAAAATTTATCCGCGACATTTTTTGGCGACAGCAAAGGCACTGAAATTCCCGGAAGTGCAGATGCATGAAATCCTGAGTGACTTTGCCAGAATGATTCCCGCAGCACTGGATAACGTGAAGACTTCATTATCGGCAGATTTTCCGGAGAACGTGTTGACGGCAATTGAAACCAATGTGTTGAGGTTGCACGGTCGGTTAAGCCGAGAATATGGAAATGAGGGTATGAATTGATTAGATAAATTGATGTTTTTACAGATTTTGCTGCTGTTTCAAGTGTCTGATCATCACCTTTCCCTCTGGCATAAACTCGGTCCCATACCGTACAAGTCCGATACCTCTCAGTTCCGCATCTATGGCGTAACGCAGCTCCCCGGGCACTTGCTGTTCGAATAAAGTTACATTAAGGGACTGCAAACGTGGTTCATACTTGAGTAGAACACCGGCCAGCGTATCGATTAGCTCGTGGGCTGTTCCGGGCATGCCTTGCAGAATTTTGGTCATATCCGGCAAACCATAATCTGGTAGATGAGATATGGTCCCGGCCCGGGCGTTCAAGATACGCTGGATGTTATCCAGCACGGATAAAATGACCTGGTCTTCTTCGTTTACAACTTCAAGGGGAAGATCCCCTGTAAAGTTGCCAGTGAGAATTTCATATAACGATGGGGATTTTCTATTGGACATTTAGACCTCAAGAATCCGCTTCAGAGTCTTTAAAAAGTGGGAGGCCTTGAGATTTTCTCCACACCCTCACAATTTTGATAATATTATTGGGGTTCCCGTCTTCTGGTGATTCAGGATAGGCTATTAGGTCTCCTTGCTTAGGGTGCTCAGTAATAACTATGAAATGGTACATGAGCTTATCTAAGTAAGTATCTAATTCTTTCCCTTTTAGAAACTTATCTTTCCTTGTTGCTTTTCTAAATTCATGTAAGAATTCGAGAAATTCATTTTCAGTGTAATCATTAAACGTACGCATAAATTCAAACATATTTTTCTGTCTGTAATTATGGATTTAATAAAGTGTCATTTACTCTTGGAATTACATAGGGTTATAACGTTCTAGTTTAAATATCTTTGAAAATAGGAAGGCTTTGGGATATTCTCCAGTTTAAAACTGCCTCAATCAATCCTTCTGGAGTACATTTTGAATTATCCTTTGGGTGAAATATTAAATCGCTCTTTTCAGGATGCTCCGTGATTTTGTCAAAGTGATTCGATAATTTTGTCAAATAATCACTAAGAGATTCCCCCTTTGGCTTTGCTTTTCTTGAATTCTTAAAAAATTCATTCAAAAAAGCAAAAATTCTTGTTGTGTATATTCTGAAAATGAGTTTTTAAGTTCCATAAATTACCTTCTATTCATTTTGTGTGGTTTTATTAATCTTTAAAAAGAGCTAATCCATGGTTTTTTCTTGATTTTTTATTTCCTTAATTACGGATTCTGGATTGTCTTCTTCTGGGTGTTAGGGTAATATATAAAATCACTCGCAGTAACTGAGCCAACTAAGTAAATGATTTTATCCAAAAGCTTGTCCAAATAATTTTCTAATTCTGTATTGCTTAATGATTTTTTTGATACTTGCTCGGGATAGAATTCACTTACAATTTCGGTGAATTCGTTTTATGTATAATTGGAAATGTTTTCGCTCATCTCAGTTACATTTATCATTTCGTGTCTCCTATTTACCATAGTGAATAAATTTATGTTGAAATCGTGATGCCGATTTTACCATTCACACTGGTCTGCGCCAGACCGCATGGCATAAACCTCAGAGATCATCTTGGGCGAAAGTCATTTTGCGGGAATGATGTTAGTTATGGAGAAGTAGGAATTCCTTTAGCTCATTAGATAAATTTTTTTGCTCTACGTAATGTTTTTTCTTTTCCAGAGATAGCCTCCCCCAGAAAGGGTGCCAATATATACTCCACCATGCTTCTATATCGCCTTGTAGACTTCCGAATGTTTCTACATCCCGGTTAGGGAATACAGTGCTCGGTAGCGGTGGTTCTAAATATAAAGCGTAAATATTATCAATGAGGTTGTTGTCATTAGTTATTATATCTACTGCTGTTTGACCAAATTCTTTAAATTGATAATAGTGAAGAGTGCTGTTTTTGAGCGAATAAATAGCTTTATTGCTGGTTATCTTTTTGTTGAACCTTTCCTCGATCGTATCAACTAGCTTTGCTAAGTCATCGGATTTAATCATGAACCTGGTTGAGTATGCATATACCCCGCTCCCAACAAAAAAGAATGGTGGGTATCTTCTTTCTGAGTCTGGGATTGTGATAAAGGTATTTTCAGAATAGATATCCTGAAGGTTATTTTTTTTTTGCTAAATAAACGATCGAAATTAATTTTCATCAATATAATCCGCAACCAAGTCCGCTCCATAATATCCAGCGACTCCGAATATCATTCCCCAACAAGTCCATTTTTGTTACTAAATTAAGACCGTTACGCAGCAGTCATGATGATATTCTATTCATGATTCTTTGACCTAGAAGTCCTTAAATAATGGAAGCTCTTGATATTTTCTCCATTTAATTATTTCATTTAATGCACCTTCAGGCGAATCATTTTCAGGTGTGTCTGGGTAGTATATAAAGTCACTAACTTCTCCGGTCCCAACCAGTACAGTCAACATATCAAGGAGATTATCTAAATAAGTTTCTAGCTCGTTACCCTTAGGTGATGACGATGATCTATGTTCTGAGTAAAATTCATTCAAGATTTTCATGAATTTATTTTTAGTATAATCTTCCAATTTGTTTTTAACACACCTATTGTTAATCATAATCAGCTTTGCATTCCTCATAATGTGCAAGCAGAAATGTTTGGTTAGATTATCTCATCAGATAGCCATATTGAGTTCAGGTATTAATTCTTAACTATCTTTAAAAAGTGGAAGCCCTTGGGATTTTCTCCATCTTATTATTTCCCCGATCACCCCATCAGGGCTATCTTCACGGTCGTCTGGGGGATAGAATAACAATCCATTACCTTCAGGGTGATTTACAATTAGGTCAAAGTGCGCAACTAAATTATCTATATACTGCTGCCGCTCTTTTCCTTTTAATTTTTTTGGGTTCGTGAAAAATTCATTTAAAAAGGTTCTGAACTCATCCTCTGTATAATCCTCAAGCTTTGGCTTAAACTCCATAAATCACCTATTTTTCTTTGAGTGTAAATTAATATGATTTCTAACTGTGTTTACGCGCATGTTTTCAAAGTCATAAACAGCCCCACTATCAATAATACGTTCTATATGGTGTATTTCAAATCTTTTTCTTCCACCAACTTGTTCTGGCACTATGCTGAAAGGAGCATTCCCATCTCTTATTTCCATCTGGTTAACCCTTTTAAACTGACTCATCAATTCAGGACATTCTGCCACAGCAAGCCAAAACTCTTCTCTAAAATGGTCAAAGTTACGGAAGGGTTTTCCTCTAAGTTTATCAGCAACCTGCGCAGGTACAGGTGCCCCCAGACCAGAGCTCGCAGCCTCAAGCCATTTCTCTGAACCTGATAGCGTCTCCCCCTTCCCTGTTGCCACACCTGGCTCATCCCTCGCGGTTTTGAGATAAACATAAATCGGCTTAATCCCTGAATCCGCAGGGAACACCAGAATGTAATCGTTAAGATCGCGTTCTTCCGGCACCGGGAAAGGTGGTGTCGTGTATTCATCTTTACCGTCAGGAATTGGCGTGACGAGTATTGTTGCCTGGTCTATTGGCTTGATGTCGCTGCCGGTATGTGAGGGAAGGTCACTGCCCTCAGGTCTCTCTGGCGTCCAGGTAATCAGCGGACCATCGGCACCGTGAGCTGGAGTGAACTCATATTGATTATGCTCACTATTCCACACCATGTTTGCTGTGCGGACACCTTCATACGGGGTACCTTCACCCGTATGGACGCCATAGACCCGCATGTTGCCCTGTTCATCCTGGCGCCAGAAGAATCTCACCCGGGTTGTCGCTTTTGCCCCGGTGATGGCTTTCTGCCGCAGCTCTTCCTCGTACCAGAATTCATCCCGGCCAGGAACCCTGTCACTCCCCTCGCCCGCAGATGGAACGTAGAGTGCGGACATCATCGCTCCTACATACGGAATTCCCCGGGCCGCGCCCAATACGCCGGTCAGGGACCATTCTCCCCAGACCTGGGTCATCACGCCCGTAGCAGCCCCAAGAGCAAGTGGTGCAGCCGTTGCCTGAGCGCCCCCGGCGTCAGGCTTACGCTTTTTGGCTGACTGGGCATGCTGAACGACTTCATCATCTGCATGCTCATGCTGATGGCCATAACCGCAGCAGTCGTCCTCGACAGGCTGGGCAAAAATTGTCATCTGTCCAAAGTTATCAACGGGCTCTTCGGCAGTACCGGCATCCGTGCAGCCTTTCTCCTTCAGGCAGGATTTTGCATACACCGGCGTCACCCACGGGGTGAGCGTTTCGGGATTGAATTCTCTCATGGTCGCTGGAGGCGGTAAGGATAAGGCCTCCGGAGGTTTAGCACTGGCTGATGCCGCCATCGTCCTTTTCACCTTCCGTACATACGACGCTGTCGTACCATACTCGACCTTCCCGGCCTCAAGCTTCAGATAACTGCCACCACCAATCAGCGTGATACGTTTTTTTCCGGCAAAGGAGATGTCACTCGCTGAGCTCAGCGTCAGCTTCTTCTCAGCGAACAACCGCATACTGGCGTTTTGCGCCTGGACATCTATTGGCCCTTCCCCGGATTTCAGGCTCAGTTGACCGGTGCGGGCAAAGAGCCCCAGCTTCTCCCCGGTCAAAGCGGTCGCATTGCCCATCACTCCAGCACTGAAGTCTTCTCCGGCGTTAAGCGCAAGGTTCCGGCCCGCGGCCAGCTGCATATCTTCTCCACTGGTCAGTGCCATGCCTTCCGGCGCCGAGAAAAGCACCGCTTCATTGAGCGGTTTCAGCCGCTGCTCAAACATCTGTATCTGGCTGTCGACATCCCCCTTCAGCGCCAGGGCCTTTTCTGCGGCCATTTCCAGTTGTTGCAGTTGCTGATTAAGCCTGTCGATTTCCTTCAATGCAGCATCCATGTCCAGAGCATCACCCTGCGCTTTCGCCTGGACATCCGCAGCGACAAAGAGTCCCTTTCCTGCTCTCAGGACTCCCCACTCATCGGTGCGCAGCTCTGTGCCTTTACCGCGAAGTTGTCCTTTGCTGTTCACCAGGTGCCCGTTGTTGAGCTGCGTTTTACCGTATTCCGTGGCGAGTTTGATGTGCTCCTCACCACGCTTGTCTTCCATCCGCAATTTTGAGTTGGCCGGTGTCCGGAGGATGTTCCGGGTATGATTGTCCCGGTTCACAAGATCGGGATGTTCGGAGTCGTGTAGTGCACAGGCGATGTACGGCAGATCAATATCGCCATTGCTGTACGCAATCGCCACTTCGGTGCCATCGATGAGCGGCGTATGCCAGCCCAGCGTTTCACCGGCATAAGGCTTCGCCATCCGCAGCCAAAGGTAGCCGTAACCGGGTTCCGTCCCCTCCCGGTCGAAGTCCTGCTTCACCCGATAGCGCCCCTGCTCATCCAGATGTGCGTAGGTATCATTTTTTTCGCGACTTTCGATCCGTGCCGGAAGCGTACCCGCGATGACCGGACGCGGGATCTCTGCCGGACGGAAGCAGTAACGTTCGGTGTAAGGCTGGCCCCAGACCGACACATGCAGACGGGAATCACGGGCGCCCCGGAAGGTCACCAGCGTAAGGATGACGCCCTCTTGCAGGGCCGTAATGACATCGCCCTGCGGCTCCAGCACCTGCCCGGGTGTGAGGTGTGCAGCATTGCTGAACAGGTGAATACGGGCCGACCTGTTGAGCTCCCGCTCGTGGTGAAGTCGGGCCCAGAACGCGCCAGATTCGGTTTCCGGCTCCGGGCTGGCATCGTCTCCCGCTTCACGATAAGGGGCTGCGTAGCGGTAATGCTCCCCGGTGGTGACCACATCATTACGCACGCTGACCGCCGCATTCATCGGCATGGTGGCTGTCCGGTAGTTGTAATCACGCGTGGTGACAGTGCCGGTGGCAATGTTGTGCCAGGTCCGCACATCCCAGACCGATTCTGCCACACTGTCGAACAACCCCGACGGCTCGCTGTAGGGCAACTGCACATCAAACTGATAGTTAAGCTGGCTGTCGGCCAGTATGTAAGTATCCAGACCGCGCACGTCGTCCATCTCCGTACGCCAGTAAATACCCACCTCAGACAGAATGCGCTGAATGAACTGCAAATCCGTTTCCCGCCACTGAGTGATAATTTCACGTGGTGGGTAGGTGCGCTCCAGTCTGAATTCAAAATCGGGACCTTCCAGACCGTGTTTACGCAGCACCTGCTCAACCACCTCAGGAACAGACTGGTTCTGATAGACCACGCACTGTCGGGTATATCCCAGGAGCGCCAGGCGCGAACTGATCGTAAGCCGGTAGTGAGACTGGTCCTTTGAGGTGGAAAGCCATTCCAGGCGGGTCACCATGCCGTGCACACTTTTACCGCTCCGCATCCGGAAAGAGGCATATTTCATCAGCACCTCTTCCGGGGGGATATTCGCCTGAAGCGTTGTGAACTCGATGTCCCAGCTGAAGGGTTCGCTCAGTGCTTCCCTGCCGTAAAAGCGCAGAACATCCGGCTTCACTGAGCTGTCAAAAATATCCAGAAAATATCGGGTCTGTCCGTCAAAAAGCGCTAACCAGTTATCCATCACGTCACTCCTTCACCGGCACGAGGCTGAGCCAGCCATCACCCAGTTCAATCGTGCGGGGGTTGTCCGGGTCCAGATCGTCACGGGTCAGCACCAGGCGCCAGCGGTTGTCCTTCTGATCCGGGCGGTTAAATAATCCCACCACCGCCACGAACTGAGCGTCTTCATCCATGGGCATATTGAGTGTCATGCTGCCTTCTGGCATCACCAGCAGCTCTTTAGACGCCAGTACGTCGTCTTTAAGTACCGTATCGGCATTGCGCAGCAGTGTCTGGTAATCGGCGGCATCAACCGCTTTACGATCCCTGAGCTGATAAACTCTCACCATCGTTGCCAGCGGTGTCTGTGCGCCATCAGCGTTAATGGCCGTACGCGGGGTAAAATCCAGATGCAGCGTTTTGATTTTCTTGTAGAAGATGGATTTCGTGATGCTGACCGTACCGTCCGTGACAGTCTGAGTCAGACCGCAGCCAGCGAGCAGGCTACAGGCAATAAGCGTCAGCGCCCACCAACGGGTTACTGTTGCCATTCAAAAGTTCCTTTATTGAGAGTGGGAGTACGTGATTATTCGAAGCGGTAGTGCCCGTCTTCAGCGGACGGTAGCGCAGAACATTGCAACCCTTCATAGCAGCCCAGACTGACGGTCAGACTTCCCCGACTATTGCTGAGCTTGCCTGCTTTCAGGCCCAGCAAGCCGGTGCGGCCCAGCTGGATACGTCTGCCTTTGCCAAGGCGTGGCTCAGGCAACAATCGTACGGGTACGGTGAGGCGCAGTCGGGCGTCACTGCGGTAGCCGAGATAAACGCGCAGCAGGACCAGTAAATCGGTATGGAGGAAACCACCTGGTAACCACCCTTCGGCTTCCTCCGGATCTTCTGTCTCCAGCGTCACCAGTACCCGACTGCATGCTTCCTTTGCCGTTTTACCCAGCGTGGCTCGCTGAGAAAGACAGATGCGGTTCCCGGTACCCAACCCGCTACGGTTATCGATATGGACCTTAACCGGATCGGGCTCGGTGATAATTGCCCGGGTATTCGGTGCCAGTAGGCTTACCAGGGCCCGAATGCCTTCTGCATTGCGGGTGGGTAATCGCATGGTACCCAGCAAGGCCAGAAAGCGTGAAACCGGCGTTGCCACCTGTTCAGCGGTGCCCGGTATACCAAGGCCGACCAGCCCCAGCAGACACTGAGATGTGGCATCGCGGCCACCTGCCTCGAAGGTGGCCGGCCAGGCGTATTTCCGCCAGATCCGATAATACTGGGTGGTGATACGGTGGCTGAAAATATCCAGAAACGAGGTAACTGCCTCGTGCCCTTCGCGGCGCTGCGCAATGTCGTCCAGCCAGGACGTCGGCAGAGGGGAGTCCACGCCATATATCCCCAAAAATGTCGTACGGACCGTTGGGGGTAATTCCGGGTGGTCTTCGTCAGTCTCCACCGCTTTGAGGGTACTGACCGGGAAACCCATACCAGGCCAGGGCCTGAAGCGGACCGGATCGTTGGCTGGATGGCTGGAGGCGCCCAGTTTCGGCGCGTCCGGATTTTCCTGCTCCAGCAGCTGGCAGAAACGATAAAAATTGGCCCGCCAGATATCTTTGCTCAGGACTAGTGTTAGCCCGGGACGTACTGGCTGTGATTCTCGCGCCATCTCAGTCGTTTTCCTGTCGGTTGCAGCACCAGCGTAAGCTGGTTGAAGAGGTGAATATCAGCGTAGCGCGCGAAGAACCGGTGCAGCATTTCGCCGAAGAGATTCACATCCCCCTCGCCTGCAAAATTATCCATGTTCAGCGTGACCTCTATGTCTACTCCCCGGAGCATAAAGCCCTTCTCAAAACGGCGGAGCAGGGTGTGCTTCACGGCGACGATAGCTTCAAGCCGACGTCGGTTCATTTCATCATCGGTCCAGTCGTACAGCGCCAGCGTTCCCCGCAGGACTTCCGGATTGTCCATCATGCTGAGGAAGTTTGAGCCGAGGTGGCTCATCACCCGCCAGTGAAAACGGTCGTTTGCAGGGGGATACAGCGGTATCGTCGGTGCGGTGACGTTCAGTACCCTGACGGGCACTTTGCCGGTTTTTGCCACCCTGTCCAGGAGCGTACTTTCCAGCGCTGTGCGCGGAAGCTGCCCGTTGGTACCGGTTATTCGCATCGAAAGGGATTCTGGTTTATCGGACAGCTGCTCCAGCTCGAACGAACGCCCCCCGAGAATCAACCAGGTGTCATACAGGCCAGAGGGGCCGCGTTTCACGCGGGTGTGGTAATAACGTTCAGGGGCATCGTGGCGCATCATACCGCCCCGGTGCCGGAAGCTGGTGAACGGTACATAGGGGTGTTTGCCATTCTTTACCGCGCCATGGATATCATCGACGCTGTAAATCTCGGTGTGACCATCCTGAAGACGCAACGGCCTGAGCAGGTATTCGTTATCCAGCGGGTTAAGCGTCAGCGGATCGGCCTCCAGGGTGAAGAGGTTGATGACCGGTGCACAGTGCAGCCGGAAGTTTTCCGTTTCAAAAGGCAGATCGGATGACCAGGCTTCACTGAGCACGATGTCGATTTCAAACCAGGAGCTGGCTTCAGTTAGCCCGATGGTGTCGAGGCCACGCAGTTCAACAAACATAAATTTCGGTCGGAAGCTGAAATACTCCAGCAGCAGCTGGTAACCACTGAAGGCAGTATCGGCTTTCTTCCACAGGCCGTCATTGTCGTCAAAGCCCATGGGTTTGCACCAGCCATCAAACTGATGACGTTCGGTGTATGTCCCTGAATGGCGGGCGTACATGGCGTGAACGCGACGGGTCAATGCCAGGTGGAGTGCTGAACTGATCGGACTCTCTGCGTTGAGGAATATGGCGACTTTGTCGATCCCGGCTTTGCTCCAGTCCACTTTTTCAGGGCATTCGAAGCGCAAACGGATAGCAGAGCGGCCATCGGTTTCAGTATGAAGGCGGGCATCCGCAAGATGCAGTGGTTGCAGAGGAACATCGCGAGTCGTCCGGTACTGGCAGGCGGTTTTATGCGGCCCGACAGGGCGTGATTGTACGGAGAAACCTTCGGCAAGAAGTTCAGCCTGACGAAGGCCACGCCAGTCAGGAGAGAATTCGACGATAGCCAGCGACGGGATGGTCCGCATATAGTGTGGCCACAGCAGACTCACCAGCCCTTCGGTCAGTTCCGGCAGGTCATCATCCAGCTTCTGACGCAAACGGCCCATCAGGAAGGCAAAACCTTCAAACAGGCGCTCTACATAAGGATCGCGGGCGCCGGGTTTATCCAGATTAAGCATCGCTGCCCGATCCGGATGGGCACGGGCGAACTCTTTGCCCGCCTCACGCAGATAGCGCATCTCTGCTTCGTAATAGCGAAGGGTTAAATCATCCATGCATGGTATTCCTGAAAATTATTAAAGAGAATATTAGCCACAGAGCACCATGGCACTGGCCGGGTCAATGGCGATCAGACCCACCAACGGGCTTTATCAGATTCACTGTGACCGGCTTTCATTCGTAGCAGCTTCAGGCGTTGGGCCAGGACTTCAAACAACAGAGCGGGCTCCGAGTCTTCCAGCGTCAGCACTGGCGAAACGTCATCTACCGGCATGGGGCAAGTGAATCGGTTTCCCGCCACTTATCAACCTGACTGAATACACCTGAAGACCAGCCATCTACCTGTTTAGCAAAGGCCAGCACAGGATGAATGCCTCTGTTCATATTTACTCAACACCTTCAGTGCCAGCAGCAACGTTAAAAATGGACGCGGGCAGCGTAAATCCCTGTAGCTTTAGTAAGGCTAGCGGACCGTCGCCCAGCTCGCTGCGCATGATGAACTTCAGAGGATTGCCATCGGCGGTGATCCACACCAGTTGTGTACGGCTGGCATCGAGTGGAGTGATCAGGGCTTTGTCCAGCAGGCGAATGAAGCCCCAGTTACCCTGGTTACTGGCGAAGAGTTGCATACCGCTGTTTACACTACGCCAGATGAGCGACACACCTGGATAGTAAGTATTCCCCGGCCAGGTGAAGCTCTGCCAGCTTTCCATCTGATTGAAGTAATCCAGGTTCTGCTCATCGAGGGTAAGCTGCACTCTGGCAACATCCCGTGAAGGACGCGCCATCAGTTCGAAGTGAACACTCGCATCGCCCTGAGAGAACATGATATCTGACAGTTCCGCCAGCTGATTAATCGCCCGGAGAAAATCCGGACTCACAACCATCCCCTGACTTGCGGAAGGATCAACGACCCAGCGATTCCCTTCCTGGCGGAGGATCCCGCCGAGATTAGTTTTCAGGAAGGTAGTGATTCGACCCGAGTCGCTACGCAGGAACTGAGCCAGTAGCGGCAGGGAGGCATCGCTGCCGGTGGCTTTAAACGGGTACCGTCCCGCAAAGGCCTTATTCCACTGATCGACAATGGTTGTCTGCCAGCGGACATTGAGGCTACCCGCAGCCGGGGCAATTACCTGCCGCCAGGCCAGATCAAGCGGTTGCACAAATAACGACTGGCCAAATCCATTCCACCCCTGCCCCAGACTCGCCGCAACCAGACTGCCGTAGTCGCGGGTATCGGTCAGATCGATGGCTTTGCCCTGGAATACTGTCTGGGCCAGCATCTGCGACATAGCCTGCGGATCCGGGGCGCTGGTGACTTGCTGAAGCTTCAGCCGCACCTGAGTTACGCGGGCCAGCCAGGACTGGAAACTGAGGTTACCGTTGGCACCGGTACCCTCTTTACCTTCCATAAGCCCCATCAGCGGTCCAAACACGCCATCAAGCGGACCTTTAGGGCCCTGTGCCTGTTCAATAAACTGTCTGGCATTTTTTTTCTGACCGATCAGCTTTTTCGCTGAGTCCACGATTGAATCAGCCAGAGCCTCACCTTTCTGCCCTGTTTTCCCCTGCCAGGCCAGCGTGTTCATCAGTGCCACTAGCGGGGACTGGCGGACATCGCCGATCAGACTGAGCTGGGCAATCGCCTCAGACAGTGACGTGGCTTCCTGCCACTGTATGCTGTTGACCATGTTGAGCCAGGCGTTACCAAAATCGGTGAAATAGCGTTCAGTCAGGCGGGCCTTCAGCGCCTCCGGGGAGATATCGCTCCCTGTCTGATGGGTCTTGTCCGACAGTACCCAGTCAATTTCATCGCGGCGGGTTTTCACGACCTCATCAATCGCATCCTGTACCTGCTCTTCCCAGGCCTGACGCGTAAACATTCCAGGAACGACTTCATCAGTGCTGAATACCGTTGAGGCATCGGTGTCGCCAGTCATATCAGCAAGCGTTAAATCAGGCCAGTTGCTGGCCACGCGCTTAAGCATCTCCTGATATAACCCGGACTCAGCGTTCCGCTGGCCAATTTGCTTAAGCAGAATTTGACGGACTGTGCTGATTAATTGGGCATCAGGCTTAATTTTCCATTCCGGATGAGCCGGGAGGTTTTGCGCATAAAAACCCAGCAGTTTCGGTGCGATGTTCTGCCATATGCCATCCGGCACATTCTGGCGTTTCGGTAAGGCTTTCAGCGCGTTTTTTGCCAGCCAGCCGGCGTCCGCTTTGTCCGGACGCGCCAGCATCAGATAACTTTTGAGTATGTCATATGTATGCTGTGTGCCCTGCGTACGGGCATCACTGGCAGGAGGTAGTTGCACAAAGGCATTCAGCTGCTGCCTGAGACTGTCTGCTGTAGCATCCCTCATTAGCTGTGCGTTATTTTTCGCATACAGCGGCCAGAGTGCGGCCAGCGTGTCGCTGTCCTGATTAAGACCAAATCGTGTGTACCATGGCGCGCCGGTCGTCTCACGATGTTGCAGACGGGCAATGGCCTGCTGGAGTACGAGCTGATTGTGCAGACGTTCAGCCAGTGATTTTGCAGTATCCGCTGCCTGTCTTGCCGTTTCCTGCGCCTGATAAATCTGAGTACGGTTAACGATCAGAGACAGCAGTGTAGCGGCCCCCCACAGGACAATCAGGGAAAGCAGAATTAACCGCAGCATCTTCAGCCAGTCGAAGCCCAGCTTCCTGCCGCTGACGGCATCACAGTCATCAATGACGGCTTTCCAGGTCAGTGTGTCGGGGCGTGTGTTTGGGACCGAACCGACAACGGCCACTTCAGGACTGAACATGACACCGCGTAAACGCCAGACCGCAGATCCCTGCATCAGCCCGCCGAGCAAAACATCCAGACTGGCTTTCAGCTCCTGCCGCAGTTGGAGGGATAACTGAAGCAGACCGAAATCAGCCGGATTATTCAGTATCTGTGCCATACCTGCTTTTTGCAGATGCAGTGCCAATGTAGAAAACCCTTCACCCGCGTCTTTCACGGTGCCATCAGGCCCGAATATGACCCCTGTCGCAGCAGTTTCCGCGCCCTGCTGAGCATCGGTGGCGTTGTCAGTCAGCCACAGCCAGACAGGCACCTGCCAGCCCAACTGATGGTCGGCTTTCTGACGGTAACGCAGGAGGGCATCCCGTTCGCCATCCGTTGGAAGGGCTGAAATACTCATCACCTGAATGATGCCATCAACCGGTTGCCCGGATCGCAGGCGCTTCAGTTTTGAAAGGAAGATCTCGTCCGGAAGTGACTGCGCGTCACCGCCATAAATCAGCACATTGCCGTCGCCTTCCTGCCAGAGGTCATTACACAGGCCCGGGGCAGCTTTGTGAACGTCGTCCTGGTTGCCCATCACCAGAAGGAGTCGCACTCTACGCTTCCAGCGACGTCCATAGCGAAAGCGCAGGTGTTCGGATACGGCGTCTTCGCTGAAGACCGGTTCATCGTCGTCTTCTTCACCGGGAATGGTGCTCATTACCGGAGTGACGCTCTCAGCCTTTTTCCGTCCCCACTGGAAATACAACCCAGATTTACCGGCGAGGTCGAAAGCCTTCTCCGTCAGCCAGCCGAGTAAAAACAACGTGGCAACCAGTATGGCGCAGAATGTGAGTATCCGTTGGCCGTCATACGGACCGAAGCCGGTGGCCGAAGCTACGTTTTCCGGAAAGGCATAAAACAGAAATGCCACGATGGCTGTCAGGAAAAAGGCGACAGTTACAACGGAGCCGATGAGAGTTTTTACTTTTACCTTAGACATTCTTGGGCGATTCCTTGCGAACTTCTTCTTTGGTGATGACAGCGATCCAGACGTCGTCTTTGTCAGCGGTGGGTTGGGCGGCGATAACCTGCGGGCCATTATCTCTGCATGCCACTGAGGCAAGAATAACAGCGAGCCAGGGGGCGGCGCGGCTGGCATATCCCAGAACGGAATCAATTCCATGATTGTCTTTTGACAAGCTGAATGTTACCCCGTTATCTTCACAAGCCATATTCCATCCACTTCCGCCTGAAAGGACTGGACCTGTATACCAGGCCGTTTTTAGTGCCTCAGGGGCTGTTGCGGCCCATAACAGCGCCCTGTCCAGCGTTTTTACAAGCTGGACTTCCTTACCCTTTTCTGGGCGATGAAGGCATACTGCATCTGGATAGCCAGCAGCCTTACGGTTGCTGAACACCACAAGAGTAATGGCATCGGCGTCACCTTCATCAGGTTGCGCGGGCAATGAAAACGTCACCTCTGCAAGAATGCCTGGAGTGTTCCAGCGCTGATCAAGCCAGGCATCAAATCCCGCCAGACCTTTGCCTGCGAGGACTCTGAAAACTCTCCCGGTTCTGGCCGTGAGTTCATTTCTGAAGTGCTCCTCCAGTCCGGGACGGATATCATCGTCACAGTCCAGCATCAGGCAGCAAGGAATATCCTGCGAAAGGATGTCGGTAATTTTTTGTACATGGGCGACGAGTGTTGACGTTACAGAGATGAGTTCTGTATCCAGAGCTGTCTGAAAACTGGGTAAGGCTGCATACCTGACAGCAGATTTGGAACCACGTGGCGTGGAGGTCTCTGAAGCTGGAACAGTATGATTAACAGCTTTAACCAGTGCAGCGGGAGTATTTCCTGAAAAGTGTTGAACATAGGTATCGAGTATCCAGCCACAGCGCTGACCACGACAAGTTTCGCTATCAATAAGCGCTTCGCGTTCCGCATTCCTGGACTCAGCCCCTACCTGCTCTACTTTATATGCAAACCTGCGCAGGGAGAAAAGAAGCCCCCAGAGACAGAAAGGCAATCCCAGTGCAGTAAACCAGAAAATAAAGCCAGTGCGTTCTGCCGTCCAGTTCCAGAGCGTTAACGCAATTCCTCCTGACATGACAAATGCCAGGAACAGCAGCCATCGGCGGGTATCAGGTCGTGGAACCTTCGACGCCTTTTCAGGGATAGCATCCAGCAGGACTGGCATACTCAGGCAACCTTTGCAGAAGCAAAAGAGCTGATCAATGTACAGCCACAACCACATTTATGGCCGTGAAAGGCGACCGGGATCCCGTTATCAAGATAATCAGGATTACCTTCGATGATGGTTGTCGGACCATGTAGAGGTATCGGGCAGAAAACCATATCACCTTTACGCGCCACGCCAATCCCACCAAATATCATGGTGTCAGAACAGGTCATGACTGAACCGCCGTGAGTGGTTTTGTCGCCTTTTCGAATAATTTGCAACATTTGTATCTCCATTAATTTATTGTTTACAGGGCGGAATAAATTAATATTTATTATTCAAGTGTTTCAGCGTTGATCCAGAATATAAGAGGTAAACCTTTGGTATTGATATAACCAATATTTACCCATTTATTATCTTGTGAAATCCGTATAACCCTTACCTTATCTCCGGAAACAAGCTAAGCACTGGTCTTATTATTACGCGAAAAATAAAATAAATTTTATTTATTTTTTGCTTTGACTTTCATGAAAATTCCGCTCGGATATTCAGAAATGGTTTTTAATGCAATTTCTTTCGCCTTTTTGTTTTTCTTTGATATATATCCTATTTTCCTTAGATGGTAAGACGCACTGAAGCATGTAAGCCATTCCAGAACTGACTAATATTTCTTTTCCTCCGTCCTGGTATATCCATATACCTCTCCATCCCAGTCGCTAACCTGACACCTGGCTATCTTATTCACCAATTTAACAATCAATGCATTAACATTAAATTTAAAACTCTTCGATGAGTTAAAATGAAATTTATTTTTGTTGGGGGGCTTATGGAAAATTAAATCTTTCCTCATTCATGTAAGGAATATCAAGTATATATTACTTATAATACTATCGTGTCTAAATGAACTCGGTAAGCAATCACTGGATTGAATAATCCTTCCATTTTTCTTGATATCAAACGATATTGTATATTTATTTTTTTCAGAACCTTCGATTACATTAATGACATAATTGTATTTGCCGCGCTTGAAGCCATAATAAGTAATTCTCATTTTGCTATCTTTGGTGTGCCTCAGGTTATTCCTTTCATTAAAAACCACTTTTAACTCTGTTTTACCATTCTTTTCAAAACTATAATTAATTTCTTTTGTAATATTATCAATGAAGAATGAAGCTTCTTTACCTCCCTCTCCAGGTAATGAGCAAGTAATGATTTTAGTGGATTCTTTGTAAATAGACCCGTTTTAGTTCCATGCATTTTTTGAGAACCCGGCCAAATAATGGTGAAGTCGGTATTCCTCCGGTGTCATATTGTTCAGTGATTCATGCGGGCGTTCACAGTTATATTCTGATAACCATTTCTCCGTAATTTCCCGTACTTCATTCAGCGTTCTGAACAGATAAAAATCGAGTATTTCTGTACGGTATGTCCTGTTAAAACGCTCAATGAAAGCGTTCTGCGTCGGCTTACCCGGCTGGATGAACTCCAGTTTTACTGCGTGTATCTCTGCCCATTCAGCCAGCGCCAGAGAGATAAATTCCGGACCATTATCCATGCGCAGCATGACCGGATAACCGCGGTTTGCCGCGATCCTGTCAAGTACACGGACCACTCGCAGAGCTGGCAGATTCAGATCGATTTCAATCGATAACGCCTCACGATTAAAGTCATCAACGACATTGAACGTGCGAAAACGACGGCCACAGGCCAGCGCATCATGCATAAAATCGACAGACCAACTCTGGTTCAGCGCTTCTGGCGTAGCCAGTGGTGAGGGATTGCGTACCGGCAGTCGTTGTTTGCCCTTACGGCGAAAATTCAGCTTCAGCAGACAGTAAATACGGTGGAGCCTTTTGTGATTCCACGAGTATCCTTGCCGTCGCAGAATCTGGAAAAGCTTCGGAAAGCCGTATCGCGGGTATCGCTCAGCCGCAGCCTGCAGGGCGGCAATAACGGGTTCATCACGCGTGGTATCCGGGCGGTAATGATAAACCGTTCTGCTCAGGTTCAGACTCCGGCAGGCCTGACGGATACTGAGTCCGAATGTCGTTATCAGATGAGTGACCAGCTCACGCTTAAAGGCTGGTTTTAAAGCTTTTTTTCGATAACGTCTTTCAGCGCCCGGTTCTCCAGACGCAGGTCAGCAAACATCTGTTTGAGGCGGCGGTTCTCGTCCTCAAGATCCTTGATTTTTTTAATATCAGAAGCCTCCATGCCGCCGTATCTGGACTTCCAGTTGTAGTAGGTGGCTTCAGAGATACCGGCCTCCCGGCAGACATCTTTAACGGTTCGTCCGGCTTCAACTGACTTAATCACAGCGATGATCTGATGCTCAGTAAAACGGGCTTTACGCATAGCGATCTCCTTCGTTGGCAGATTGATTATGCCGGATGATCTCTAAATATGAATGGCACGATTATGCGGGATACTTACATCTTTGCCTGAGACTTGCACTATTTTTTTTTAAAATATCACATTGGGCACAGACATATTAGCATTCACAAATGGAGTAGGATTAGTGATGGTATATTTAAGGACATTCTTTTTAATTGATATAGTTGCCTGACCAATACCCCCAAATGTACTTTCAAAGTCCACAATTCCAACATTATCTTTGATTATACCGTTAATGTTTCTATCATTGCCTTCAGAACAGTCAATTCTATTTCCGTCATTAGTTATAAAGCAATATTTACCAACAAGATGAGCACCATCTTCGTCTAAATCCAATGTTAGCGATTGTGAGTCATTCTCCTTTACCCAATGACCAGAAAAATTAGCTATTGAGTGAAATGAAATAAAAATTAAAAGCAATAATATTCTTTTCATATATCAACCCTCAAACAATCATTAACTCTATTTATCCAGCCATTGAGGAATTTAATCTGTGCATTAGGTTCACCGTTGGTTATAGTTAAAGAACGGTAATAATCCTTTCTGATTTCTGCAATACGTGATAACAACTGCTCTTGATCTTCAACTGCATTTATACAATGAGTCATGTCATCATCCATTATGTAATTTACTATCAGGCGATTATTGTATTCATCATGAAGCATTTTTCGTATTCATTTGGTGTAATTATCACGACCAGTAATCTGTAACACACCGCTGCATTTAAACAGCAGGATATCCTTGATATAGTACCATTTACTGGTGTGATTACCAGATCACAACCATATTCAACTGTAACACTATTTGCATTACTGACTTTAGATACATAAGAATTCTTCTGATATCCTTTAGCTTTTAAAATCAGTTCTGCTGATTTTTTAGATATCCTCTAAACGCCTAAGTCAGTATAAAAGTCCAAAATAATATTGCTTTACTCTGTAATCATGTCATATTTCTGTGTTTGCTTATTAAATATGTAATTAACACTAATATCCGGCCCAATACTGTAACAATTCAGGTGAATCTGAGCTCCATCGTTTTCTAAGTTTTGAAAAATAGACGTCATATATGAACCAAATTCACAGCCATTCAATTGTGGGTTAATGACTTGTATTAATTTACCACTTACTTTATCAATTACATTTACTTTATTGATAACAATACCTTCCTCCCCCTCTATATATATCCCAATGAAAGCATGCTGTTTAGTTTGCCCCCAAAATGGAATATCCAGTTCTTTAGCCTCCCCTTTCAAAACACCATCACTAAGTCTGGATGTCTCCCTTAAGTCCACTTTTAAAGTGGAGCGAGCATTGCTCCATTCACCTGAAAAACCAACAGAGTTTCGTGTTAACTTGAAAGGACATTTTGCAATTTCAAACTTCTCACCTTGAATAATATATTTATCGAAACTCTCATTACTAACGGCCTCACATAACACAATCAAATTTGATTCATTCACACCATATAGTGGAATGGAGGTTCTATGATTATCGTAATAATAATTTCCCTCTACGTTCACATTTTTCCCAAAGTCATAATACTGGAGGGATAAATGCACAGGATATTTCCCTATATAACCTTCATAATTATTTACTACGTATGGAACGTATGCTGCCTGAATTGAAGCACTTAGCGACAGCACGAAACAGCCTAAAAAAGCTTTAATTTTAACCATCGTCTAACCTTGATTTTCAGTTAATTAAAATGCATCAGTAAAGACGTTAGTTGATTTGATTCTTTCAAAATGTTCCCGACGTTTTGCATAGCTAGTTGTATTTAAATTCACTTTTGCTGTTATTTTATCCACTATTGAACCTGTATCCCCTTGATCAGCAATGTCATAAAGTTTTTCGCGAAGCCAAAAATAAATAGCTGATCGCATACAGTAAATTCCTTCCTCAAGCAATGATGGATTCTTTATAAAATCAATATCATCCACCCAATTCTTTTTATAGTAATCAGAAAATCCTTGGTAATTTATTTTTCCTGTAAGATGAATACCTCCTCTACCTCTATATGCACTACCATCACCTGACGAAATATTTCCATTTCCTAATCTATTAGCATAAACTCTATCAGCAATAGCAATCTCATTTGCATGCTTCGTAATTCTTCCATTAAGTTTCGTATATGAATATTCATTTGCTTCTACAGGGTGTCTTCTAAAATAACTAAAGTTTGCCTTCAAACCCTCTTCGCTATAATTAAGGGCTTCAACAGGGCTAGCCATCCCTCCCATCTCTTCTCTTATTTGAGCAAAAAAATGATTGACTCTCAATACATTGTCTAGTTTGTATTCAATCGCATGATTATTAATTTCATCGGCAATATCCTGAAGAAATGAAAATTTCGCTGGTGATCTTAATCCATTGAATACTTTATAAAGCATATCCACTGTTATATGAACAATACGTTTATCTCCTATAGCCTCCAAAAACACCACCGGATGCATATGCCACGGCTCCGGTCCCAGCGCCACGCCCTTCTCAGACACTGCCTTCATCCACGTCATCTTATCCAGAAATGCTTCCAAATACGTTTTCCATAACGGTGCATCTCCGGTTAATGTATCCAGATAGTTTTTCCACAACGGGTCATCTTTACCGTAGTACCATTCACTGGCGTGTTTCGCAATTACACGGTATAAGCGATCGCGGTAAGAGATATTATGGATCGCCTGAAGATACTCCTGCTCCGAGTAATACCCGTCCTGGTTATTGTCTATCATCTCCAGCAGTTGCTGGTAGTTATATTTGTTCAGGGCATGAGTGGTACGCGTTTCATCCTGTGCTGCTTTATACAACTGCTCCAGAATACCCTTAACCACGTTATACGGTTGTTTTATCCCATCAATCAGGTCAAAGCTCGTTGGTGCTTTATTCAGCGTCACAAACCCCAGCTCGCCTAACGCGTACTGCGATACCTTTTTTACACTGGCAGCAGGTAACCAGCCACCTTCCGGGCGTATCTGATAATACGCAGCATCCTGGTTACTGGTCAGTGTATTCCCCCCGGCATCAACGCCAGGGACTTTGGCCAGCGTCAGAATTCCTGAGGCTTTTGTTTTTCGACTGCCCGCAACCATTCCCCGCTCACCCTTTTCAAATAATGGAGCGTTGGTTTGCCAGGTCAGATACACTGGCGCATCCTCTCCTGCTCTTCCGGGGTTGGTGATGAACTTTTCTATATCATCCATGCTCAGGCACTCTATATGTACCTGGTAGCGCGAGCGTTTACCGTTTTCCTCAGGTAGCTGATAAAAACCCATATGGCCGAGATTAGCCCCTGCACTGACAGTCACAGGGACTGGCGGGACATACACATCATTAAAAACGGATCCACTACCGGATGCTGCTGGTGCAACCGGCGTCAGACTGTCGCCGTCTGATACTACCCATACCCGGTCGCCCTTTTTCAACTTATCCTTATCCCGGCCCAGAGTGACCAGACTGAATGTTCTTGCTGCATCGCCTGGATTCTTACCTGGACGGATGATCTGCTGTGCGGTATTACCGGGCTCGTATGAAAGCGGGAAATCGGCTGTCAGTCTGCCTGCATTTTTATCTTGCAGCACATCGTCACTGCTCAGATAGTACGCCCAGTCTGTACGCGAAGTGCAGTTCACCACGCCTTCTGACTCATTAGTGTAAGCCGGAGTACATTTTGCCCACCAGGACGGAACGAGTGCTGATTTAACAGCCTTCAGAGCCCCCCTGTCTGATACCGTCCAGACTTTTGTTCTCGCTGCAAGCGTGTCTCCCGCTACATTTTTCGTCTCTCTGATAATGGTCACTTCGGTAAACTGACGCAGGTCGCTGGTGCGGGTCACAATAGCGTCACTCAACGTGACTACCGTGTCTTTATTCAGTTTTCCGGCTGCGCGGCATGTCTGCACATCTTCCGCACTGGTGTAATAGCGCTGGACGCCTGCCACTTTTCTGTCCGCCTGGCTACCCTGTTGTTCATAAGCAGCATAGGGCGCCAGATTCATGTACAGCGTAAAAAACGTCAGTCCACTTTCTGCGTTATCAGCCGGCTGGATATAATGTTTCACCAGCACAAAAGAGGTCGAAATGAACAACTTTTCACCTCGCCATTCAATCGCGGCACTCTCGTAATCCTTGCATACCCGCCAGGCAACTATTTCACCATCGGCCATACAACGAATAAATTGCTCCCCTTTATAAAGCTCACGACAATATTCATTCTCAGCTTCACTGTCAGTACTCAGGGCGCACCAGGGAATGGTGGCATCAGTAATATGAATACCGCCATGCCACATTCCCTGACTTCCCACCAGATACAGTCCTGAGCTTTCCCCTCCGATCATCGATAACAACGCTTCCACAGAGGAAAAGGCATGGCCATTTTTGTTTGACGGTACGGGGTAACTGATTTTGGGTAACTTTGCTGTCATAAATCCCCTTCCATGCTATTCACTGCTCCATTTGGAGGAATTTTTAGCCGTGACCGTAACGTCTGTCATTTTAAAGTCCGGTGTTTCCAGTGGCAGGCTGCTGCCATTTCCGGGCACCAGATAGCTCGCTACCTTCATCACCATATTCCCTTTGGAGCCATGCTCAATCCCGTTCTTACTCAGTCTCAGGTAAGAGCCGCCACCGTTCAGCGTCAGCGTTTCCGGGGTGCTGATAATAATTTCGTCTTTACTACAGGTCACCGTCAGCTGTTTTTCAGAAAACAGGGCCATCGTGTTGTGCTGAGCCTGAATCTCGATGTCTCCCTGGTTGGCAACCAGCTTCGCCCCGTCTTTATGGACAAACAGACCAAGGGCTTTTTCCACCGTTACCGACAGATTTTTCATCGCACCGATATCAAGATGTTGACCGGCATTGATCATGGTATTGCGGGTACTGCTGAGCTGAAGATGTTCACCTGAGGTAAACGCCACCCCCTGCGGAGCGCTACCCAGTAGGACCGCAGACTGGAGGTCCCTGATTTTGTCAGTCACAAGACTAATCTGAGTATTGATATCAGAGATCAGGGCTCCGGCGGCTTCAGCGGCGCTGTTCAGCGCCTGCATCTGGCTGTTGGCCTGATTAATCTGACTTATCGCAGGGGCCATTTCCAGTACCGGTCCCTGGGCTTTGGCCTGGGCATCAGCCGTCAGGAACAGCCCTTTTGCCGCACGTACAGCACCATGTTCATCCGTTCGCAGTTCGAAACCGGCTCCGCGCTTTTCACGCTGGCCATTGACCAGGTGTCCCATGTTCAGTTGCGTTTTGCCATATTCCGTCGCGAGCTTGATATGCTCTTCCTGGCGCTTATCCTCCATCCGCAACTTATTGTTCGCAGGAGTGCGCCACACGTTTCGCGTATGGTTGTCACTGGTGACAGGGTCCGGATGTTCTGAGTCGTGCAGGGCATAGGCGATGTAGGGACGATCCGGGTCTCCGCTGTCAAATACGACGGCCACTTCCGTTCCGTCGATAAGCGGTGAGTGGAAGCCGTACGTATCACCGGCATAGGGCCTGGCCAGCCGCAGCCACAAACAGGCATAACCCTGTTCAGTACTGTTGCGGTCAAAGTCCAGTTTTACCCGGTAGCGCCCGTCCGGATCGAGCCAGGAACAGGTGTCACCTTTCTGTGTGCTTTCCACCCGGGCCGGAAGCGAGCCGGATATCACCGGGCGACTGAGCAGCGCCGGACGATAACAGACGGTTTCGCTATACGGGATGCCTTCAAAGGTCAGGGTAAAGCTACTTTTTCGTGAGCCACTGGTGCGCACCGTGGTGATGACAATGCCTTCTTTCACGGTATCGGGAAGCGTTCCGTCAGTTTCCAGTACCTGACCCGGAGCCAGATGAGGGCTGGAGGAATGCCCGCTGACGTGATATTGCGCATTCAGAATACGTTCGTGACGCAGACGGGCAAAGTATGCCCCGGTCTCCGGGCTTTCAGCGTCACCTGCTGTCAGGAAAGGTTCAGCATAATGGTATGTTTCTCCGGTGGTGATCCCTTCTTTGCTGAAAATGCTCTCGATACTGTCCTGAGGTTGTAGCGCTTCACGGTAGTTGTAGTCCCGGGTGGCCACACCTCCGCTCACCACGTTATATGCGGTCTGAATATCCCAGATGCTCTCCTGCCCGTTGTCACTCATCCCGGCCTGGTTGCGTAACGGTAGCGTGACACCAAATTCATACTGCTGCTGGCTGTCCTGGAAAATCACCACGTCCTGTTCAAGACGGCTGTCCATTTCATAGCGCCAGTAAATGCCCACTTCTGCCAGCAGACGCTGGATAAATTCAAGGTCGGTTTCCCGCCACTGGGTGATGAGCTCCCGGGAGGGGTATTCGCGGGAGAGGCGGAACTCGAAATCAGGCCCTTCCAGACAGTGTTTACGCAGTACCTGTTCAACCACTTCAGTGACTGACTGATTGAGGTAGATCTCGCTCCCTTTCGTATAGCCCAGAAGGGCAATACGGGGAACGATCGTCAGCGCGTAATAGGTTTCATCGTTCGAGGTAGACACGCGGCGAAACGACTCAACCACGCCAAATACCGTCCTGACCGGCTGGGCCGGAGTTCCGTCAAACACGGGTGTCTGGAAAGTGAATGAAGCGGGCTTCAGCAGTAACGAGTCACAAGCAATATCCGCAGAAGAGCTGGTGACCGCCACGTTATAGCGCCAGGGCTGGCTGAGTGATTCAACGGCGTTGTAACGTAACACATCCAGGAAATGGTCGCATTCATGCACTTCAACCCGGTACCGTGATTGCCCTAAAAGCTGATGTACCAGGCTGGTAGCCTTGTTGGAGAGGGAACTGCTCATGACGGCTCTCCTTCTGCCTGCTCCAGCAGTTTCAACAGCCAGTGCTCAGGCGTGATTTCCGCATGCGCACGGGTCTGACATAAAAAAGCCGCCCCCTCCAGTGCTCTGGCGCAATAAGGGGTAAGTCGTCGTAGCAGGACTGCTGAATGATGTTCCATTTCGTTCCCTCTTGTTCAGGCACGCTACCGCCCCTGGCCGTCAACCGATGCCCATAAGGTTCATGCCGATAAATTGTGAGACTGCTCTGCAAAGCGTCCGTCTGACAGGCGCTGTGCGGAGTAAAAAAAAGGCGGGCAGAAAGGATCTGCCCGCCAGAGTCTTATGCTGTGGTGCGTTCGTTCCAGGAATTGGAATGAATGATGTTGCCGTCTTTGTAGGTCCAGGTGATTTTTTCGTAGTGCAGCTCGATCTGCTCAAGGTGGTTATGCTTCTCGAAGGAGGCATCCTTGATGTCAGCGCCGCCATCGTCTTTCAGCCACAGATAAACTGGGATTGCCATGTTTACTTCTCCATTTCTTTAGTTGAAACGTCACGTACATCCTGTGACGTGTGTTACGCGCCTGGCAGACGACAGGCGTCAGCCTGGGGTACCAGACTGATCTCGACACGGCGGTTATGCGCACGGCCATCAGGCGTGTCGTTTGATGCAACCGGTCGGCTGTCACCGTAACCCTGCACGTCAATGCAACTTTCCGGGACGTCCCAGGTATCACGCATCCAGTTACGAACGGCCTCCGCTCGTTGTAAAGACAGGGTCTGGTTAAGCTGAACGCTGCCGGTATTGTCTGTGTGGCCACTGACCACGATGAGCCAGCCTGGTCTGGCTTTGACCCCTGCCAGTGCATTGACGAGTATTTTGGCAGAGCCGTCTTTGAGTGCCGATTTGCCGGAATCAAACAGCGACATGCCGTCGAGACGAACAATTTTCGGTACTGGTTTTTGTTTAGATGCTGGTTTTGGTTTAGGTGTTGGTGGTGGAGTCCAGGTATCGATAGCCTGTTGCACGGCCAGCCACAGGCGTAGCCCCGGGTAATAGCCCAGGCTGTAACGGAAAGGCTCTCCCTGACGCTGCCAGCGTTCAAGCAGGAGCGCATCCTGCTTCAGGGCAACCAGTGATTCTGCCTTAGGGCGATAGTGGTTCATCGGGATTGCATTCCAGCGCTGCAAATCGGTGCTCACCTGACAGATCAGGTCACGGTTATTGAGCGCAGAAATACCCAATGCGGTCAGAGCACACACCCACATCAGCAGGACCAGGCGACGGGTACGTTGCCCCCCCTGCACCGTTGATGCAAAAGGTGCCAGCAGCGGCAGAACCGCATCCGGAAATAAACTTTCCGGATCTATCTGCCCAGGCTTTCGGGAAAACTGCAAACAGGTGCGGGAATATAGCCAGTCGGTCCAGACTGACTGGGTTTCGAGAAGGACGGTACCGAGGCGCAGTGCCACGGAAAACGCTCGTTCAGGCGGGGTTAACCGATCAGGTTTCTCAAGCTCATCAGTCAGGGTTTTACGGATAAATGAAAATGCCTGACTGATCACGGGTAGTGCCGTAATATTGTCATTAGCCTGCAACCAGTCGATGAAAGCCTGCGGCGAATCATTTACCGGACATACAATCGGCTTGTCACCACGAACGATTATCCACGGAGTCTCAGGTCCGGAGAATTCGGCACTCACCACAACCGGTAGTGTGAAACCCGTCAGAGTTTTGATTTGTTTACTCTGCTGGCGGAGCGTCTTTAATGTGGAGCGCAGAACCGCTTCATCCTGATGATGGTCTGGCAGGCAACGGTACATAACCGAAAGCTGACCGACCTGGCGTGGGAACTGCGCCTGTATGCTGCGGACAACATCCGTTAACCGGCTGACGTCATCGGCCCGGAGCCACCAACCCTGAGCTGTTTTACGCAGAGGACTCCCCTGAAACAGCGCACCCAGCCCGTCACCGCATACCAGTACAACGGGGCCCTGGGTGTCGAGTAGTGGCAGGTCAGCAGCTGAAACGGAGGTGTCGGATACCGGCTGCTCCCGGCTGCAGTTATTAAAAACAGTCCAGTCTGCCAGCAGGAGGATCAGCACCGTGGTCAGACCTTTAAACACGTTCCCTGTTGGGATGAAATACCAGAGCAACCACAGCAATGTGCCAACAGCTGCAAAGGTGTGCAGGGCAACCGGAATAATGACTGATCTACGCATTAGTTACGTAGCTCCGGTATTTGTGCTGACAAGAGTGCCTGGAGCCACAGATGACCGCCCCACCAGATAACACCGGTAAGGATGATGGCAAGCGCTATCCAGAACCAGACTGAACGCATCAGACTCCAGCGATGTTTCCCCATCCGGTGAACAATCAGTGACAGGCCTGCATCAGGCGGAGAGCATCGCTCAGACAGGGCTTTGACGACTTCATCCCGCTGCGACTGACTGACCGCCTTCAATCCGTACACACCCTGAAAACCCAGGGCAATTACCCGGTGATAACACGTCAAAACGGCCGGGTTCGGTGAAGGCTGACGCAGGACCTCTGCAATGCTATCCCACAGCGCCTCACCTGCTCGAAGTGATCCGAAAAATCGTGCCTGAAGCGGGACTTTACGCCATGCCACCTGGCCCTCATCAATTTTCGGCTCTTCTCCTTCCTCGCACTTTTCAGGCTTACGGCTCATCACCGCCTCGTCCAGCAAGGCACATTGTGCGTAGGAAATATGCCCGACACTGTCCTCGTCATAACCGGCACGCTCCAGCGCTTCCCGCACACTTTCAACCTGTTTAACGCACTTGTCGTAAAGCGCACTACCATTGAGCGTGACGGCGCCTTTCTTCAGCATGGTGACGGTGAGCCAGGTCTCTGTCATCAGCTGGTCGATATCGATATCCTGTTTCATGAGCGCAATACCGCAAACAGTTCAAGTTCCAGTGCGCCAAGCATTTCAGGCACGTAGAACATACACACGCCCTGCTCCTGCATTTCATGCGCAGCGGGGCTTTCCATATCAAGCGCGAAGTACTGGTTTTCCATGCGTACAGGCAAAGCCGCCGGGACCCTGCTGACAGGGATCAGAGGGATCCCCTTGAGTGCAACACCATAGATCTCATTGACGTCATCAGGTGAACCCGCCTGACAAAGTGCCGGGAATTTATCGGCAACCTGCCAGGCCGGTATGTCTGAGCGAACAGAGAGGTAGAGGTCCGCCTCTTCGCGCAGACGAATATCGTGAAGGTTTGCTTTCCAGGTTTGGCCGTCCGGACGGGACATTTCCAGAGCAATGACCCGGGATGGCAGACTTGCCTCAAGTAACCCCGAGATCAGGTCAAACAGCGGAGGAAACGTATTGGCGGGATCCTCGTGGTCATACCCCGGTATGGCGTCGAGATCATGGTCCAGGGAAAAGGTCAGCATGCTTCCTGCCAGGCGTGCAAGCTCAGCCCACACCTGTTCAGGCGGACGGGAAGGAAAACGTTCGTATTCCGTCAGCACCCCAGCGTGGGAATTTAGCGCATTCAGCAACCAGAAAAGGGAAACATCGGCGACGGCAAAATCGGCAAGTCTCTCGTTGCTCTCACGACGCATTGTCATCAAACGTTGGCGTCGGGAACGTAACTGGCGATTTAACAGCACCAGACGTTCGCGAAGAACCGGGCTTGCCGAAAATGACGCAACGGGAGGAATGAAAGACGGGTCCAGTAGCCACGCATTATGTCCGTCCCGGATTAGCCTTGCTACAGGGCAGACTTTCCAGGAATCATTACTTTCATGGGCAAACCGGATGGAGAAATTGAACCGGGCAACTGCCATTGATTCTTCTTCAGGCCCAAATGCATCCGGCAACGTCACCCATTCTTCGCGATAGCGAAGCGGTCGGTCCGGGAAGATGCCTTCCTGCTCAACGTTGGCAACACCCGGCTGCATATGAGGCAGTGCGATAACGACAGTTACTGCATCAAGACCTGCCAGCTGACTGGCATCTAACTCACGTGGCGCCGGAGGCAGATCGCTTCTTTGCGCATCAATCAGCGTTCCATCTTCCAGCCAGAGACGTAACTGCGTAATCTGGATCAGACCCGATGAAAGAAGACTGTCGTTAAACTCAATCTTTTCCACACCCCAGGGGAATGCAGATGCCAGTGCGGTTGCACCGGCGCTGCGAAAAGACTCCCATTCTGCCTGTTGCTGGAACTGCTGAGGGGACAGTAAAGCCCCCTCGTTCCACAATGGACGATAAATTTTCATCTCTGCGCCCGCCTTATGCTTTTGCTTTCGGCATCTGAGATACCAGCGACAGATTGACGTCCATACCCTCTCAGGGTGTTGGCAACATCAATACTGAACTCTGGGTTAAGCTCGGATAGAACGCTATTAAAGTTGTGTTTTGAAATAGTTAACTTGCTGCGTTCAGAAAACGGGAGAGTTTCTTTGCCGTTGCTGAAATTTCCCACCGCGAGAAGTTTTAAGGGCAACTCTACTTTCTTTTGGGCAGAACCCGTGTGCAGGTCAGGCTGGATGTTGACGCGTGCTTTTGGCACTTCATTCTGGAAGCTGGAATCTGCCATATCATTCCCTTTGTTGGGCAGTGGTGATAGTTACCACGAGGTATCTTTACAAAGCGATGATAGAGCGTTTTGCTAAAAAATATCAACTTTGCAGATCAAAAATCTGTCATTGTAATTCTATTAAGAATTTTCATCTACCATGTAACAGGGCGCATCTCTAAGTATTGGGGTAAAGGTTTTTTTGTTCACTGCTTATGTCGTCATTTACAGGGGGATTAACTATAAATAGGTGCCCTGGCGGTTGAATGTTTCATATGTGATCTTTTATTGGTTAAGATCAATGCAATGAGTGGGATGATTGCCTAGTGCGGATGTGTACCTTTGCACTGATAACTCACTGTAACAGTTACATTTTTTGTTACATGCTGTTGTGATAAAAATCCGAAAGCGGACTTATAGGAAAAACATTGTAAGTAATGGAGGGTATTTCGTTTTAAAAACTATCTGATTTGTATGACGTTGAATAAGTTACGGGTTATGTGGCAGGTTTCAGCATCAAAATCGTTGTTTCTCAACCGGTCGTTTACGAAACCGCGCCCGTGGTTACTGGGCGCGGAAAAATCCAGGTTTCCGGTGAAAAAAAACTATACGGCATTTCTTAGGGGGTCTTGACTCAATCGGATAACCTAAATGCGATGACCACTGACTTTAAATCAGGCCCTTACAAATCAGGAGTGGTTAAATAATGCGCTTAACGTACAAAATTTTCCATTTCCCAAACCGACCCCACATACGGCTCGCGAGTCCTGCGGACAGTGTCTGTTATGATGATGGATGCAGGGCTACCTGCGGTAAACTCCGATTCAGCCATGAAGCACACTATACCGGGTGCGCACTTTCACTGGATCCACTACACAGGGTACAGCTTTCACTTCAGTATCATCACGTTATCAGAGCCGATCATCATTCACGATACACTGTACCAGGTAAAGTTTCCTAACCGTGCCGCCACGCTATCAGGTATGGTGGCAATAACGTGATCCACTATACCGGGTGAGGATCACATTCTTGGCTAAAATACATACAAGACACCCAGAAAAGGCAGAAGAAAATGGACTGCATCGGGGTAATGGGGCTGATGCCACCCGGTGTAGTGGAGATACACTATACGAGGTAAATCAAAGCGAGAGGTATAGTGGTCAACAAAAACTGGCCACAGCTTTAGAGTTTTTCCAGAACAATCGTTCTGATTCATTCGGCGTCAAACCACCATTATATTGATGAGGTCTGAGCTGGCTGTAATATCCTGTGATGTAATTCGTTATTGCCGTGCTGGCTTCGCTAAAATTCGCGTAGCCATTATCCGGTACCCACTCTGTTTTCAGGCTTCTGAAGAACCGTTCCATTGGGCTGTTATCCCAGCAATTTCCCCGGCGACTCAGGCTTTGCTTTATCTGATATCTCCACAGTAACTGTCTGAAATTCCTGCTGGTATAGTGACTGCCTTGATCCGAGTGATACAGTAAATTAGCCGGTTTCCCCCGTGCTTCCCAGGCCATCGACAGGGCTTTACCTGTCAGTGCGGAATCAGGGAAAAATGACATCGCCCAGCCAACCGGTTTACGGGAAAACAAATCGAGTACAACAGCCAGATAAGCCCAGCGTTTTCCCGTCCAGATATAAGTCACATCACCGCACCAAGCCTGATTAGGCTCGGTAACAGCAAACTGGCGATCCAGATAATTAGGGATCTCAATGTGTTCCTTAGACACCTTCTTATAACGATGGCCAGGTTGCTGACAGCTGATAATATTGAGCGCTTTCATCAGCTTTGTTGCCCGCCAGCGGCTCAGTTTTATACCTTTGGTGGTGACCATTGCGGCAATGCTTCGCGCTCCTGCTGAACCGTTACTTTCGTGATAAACTTCACGCACAAGGCTCAGTAATGCCACTTTCGTGGCGTCAGGCTTCCTGGGCTGCCGCCAGTATTTATAACTGCTGCGATGAACCCCAAACACGTTGCACATAACGGCAACAGGAAACCGCGCCCTGAGTTTCTCAACTAATGAGAATTGTTCAGGGAGTCTGACATCAAGAGCGCGGTAGCCTTTTTTAATATATCCCTTTCCATTTCAACGCGTTGAAGTCTTTTCTTCAACTCACGTATTTCAATCTGCTCAGGTGTCATGGGTGAAGCTATGGGTGATTTTCCCGCTCGCTCTTCTTTCAGTTGTCGAACCCATTTATCCATCGTGGATTTGCCGACATTCATCGCAGTGGCAGCGGCGGCAACGGTGTAATGCTGATCGAGTACAAGCTGGGCAGCCTCGAGGCGAAACTCGGGGCTAAAATTGCGTCTGTTACGTCCGGTCATAATGTCACCTGTTTTGACTATGAGGTGATGATATCACCTCTATTCAGGTGGCCAAATTCACTATGCCACTACAGTTTCTGCCCTACCCGGATCCGACATGCCCGGTAGGCCGTAGTGGCTTATATTCGTATCATGAAGCGCAATAAGCTCTTCCTGTGATATATATGCCTCATTATCGGTTAACCAGTTCCTTGTTGGTGGAATCCAGTGTGTCAAACAGGGATGCAAATTCGGCATCCTGCGTCGCTTTTTTGTAGGCTTCGAAAGTAACCTTGTTGACAATTACAGCTGGCTCGCGGCCTCTGCGGGTGATTTCAACCTTTTCCCCGGCTTCAACATTGTTGAGCACTTCAGTAAGGTTGCTGCGTGCGGTACGGAAGTTGATGGATTGCATAAAAACCTCGTGTACTCGTTATGTGTATACAATCATGGGTTTTAATGACACGAAATACCACTTCTTTGCGCCTTAAATCACCGGGCAATCGTCAAATTTCCCCACTCCAGGCATCATTGATGATGTGAGTGATCACACCAAACACGGCATTACTGCCCATGCATCCATCGTCATCCTTTGGCAACCTTCCTCCTTCCAGGCTCTTAAATTCTTCAGGTGCTGACGCGGATACTTTCGGTATCTCTTTACGCTATAGCACATACAAGCAGTGAACTATCAACTGGTGCGAGTGTAGGGGCTCAATGCTAATGTCTATTTGAGGACTGCAGATGTTTTCCTCGGCTGGGTAAGTTGTTAACCCCAGAATTTGGGCCAAGTATTGTATGTGGCGAAGCTGGCACAGGAACAAAGGGATAACCGTCGTTTTAAAGCTCTTCCATCGGTGAATAGCCCCGATGTGACCCGGAACAAGTCTCAGCATTCACGGGATGAAAACGATTTGCTTGATGCGATGATAAAACTACAGAACGGCTCTGGGCAGAAGGTCTAAGAATACACGCCTTGCTCTAGTCGTGTTATTAACGCTATTACCGTTTGGATTCCTGATTCGCTCCCCATAAGTTCTTCAGGGGGTTGCCACCGTAACGCTCGGTTGGGTTCATGGCACCACTTTTGGGCCGCACTTTCGTTACCTTCAAACAATTGCGTAGCCAGTTGATGGACATCTTCTCTGTTCAAGGAACCAACTCCACTAATTAGTTATCGTTTTCTTAATCTGTTTAATAACTGGATATGCACTTCGCTACTCATTTTCGCAATGAGTAACAAGGCAATGTGTCAGATCTAATCACGACTAATTACAAATGAATCTGTATAACTCCTTGACAATAAAGGGTTAGATGAAAAAGAGAGAGTGAAATTGAATTTCACTCTCTCCATTCAGGCGCTGGACTGGTTAGTCTCATTAAAAATGATATAACCAACGCGTACCCCTGTATGCTAGTCGTTTACAACTATAATCACTGTATATCAAGGATGCAAGGTTGATAATAATATTCAGCAGAGGTTGCAGTGAAGTGTATGTCGCACGCTGCCAACCTGCATCAAGGAATGGAACCTGTTGAGTTGTTCAGCTATATCGACGTTGTTTGATTTACTTTCCATTGCCCTTGCATAAATACAATTGCAATAATTTTCTACTCGAATTAAAAGATCGGTTTTGGAGATGGAAAAGTAACTTTTATAAATTTTGAACTATCGATTTAAGCTTCTAAACCATCCATTAAACTATTGTCCTTACTTGTATCACTTTTTAACCAAAGTCTCCAGGGTTTTCTCAAAACCCCTGAGCCTGCTAACGAAAATTTTACTGCTTAAAAAAACGCAATACTGCAATCAGTATCTGCGATATGCCGAGAAACTTTCGCGAAAAAACGTCTTTGCGTGATTATATCTCTAATTGCTTAGGATGACTACGACATAGGGTCACTTTTTCCTTAAAAATGGCCCTATGTGCACCTCGCATAGGGTCACTTATTGATGAAAAGTGACCCTATGTAATCACGATATAGGGTCACTTTTTTTAAAAGTGGCACTATGTACAAAAATCATAGGATCATTTTTCTCGAAAAAGTGGCACTAGATATATGTATAACTTAAATGACAAAACAGTACCTATCAACTCACAATAATACCAATACCCATTGTCAAAAAAGTTACTTTTATGTAGCATTAGAAAACATCCTCATACGACTCTCCCATTCCCATCTGACGTGCTTTTCAAACTGTTAACTTCCAGCTGCACTCCAAGCATTCAAAATGCCTCAAAAAAACACAAAAAAAAGTCCCATTTGTGAAAAAAAACTGATAATCTCTTCGGTATGGTTATTTTAAACCGAGAGGTCGTATATCTAATTCGAAACTATTAAAGTCACCGGAGATATCACTCAGTTTGTTGTGTTCACAAATTTATGTGTTTCGGGAAGAAACTGAAGACATGATCACAATTTACTGGATCGTGTGGAAGGAAAGGAGTCATCAGGAGATAAATTTACCGTGACCAGGCAATACGGTGAAGAAGGAGTATCTGGGGGTGTATGTACCAAAAGTTGCATTATAATTGGTAATGCAAAGAAAGTTACAATTACATGGCATAAGTTTAGCACGTATAAAACGAGGTCACTGAGTTACATTTAAAAACTTGTTTTTGTAATGAAGAGCGAAAATATGCGAAAAACACATTTTGTGAACCATGCGTTCTGGGAATATTGGATGATTGCGGAGACGGACGGATTACTATAACTATTACGGCAAGAACGTTCTATTTTAACAGCACGAAATTAAGAGGCTTTGATGATGTAAGTACCGCTATTTCATTATTGTTTAGAACAGTTAATGTTGACGAGTGTGCCCCAATTTTCTCATCTGCTAAATTTTCTCCTGCACAGTTAAACTTCGGCAATCAGAATACTATACACTTTTACAAACATATTTTTGAAATGAACAGCTTGTTTACTCTGGCATATAAATTAAATTTTCTGGATTATTTGTCGGTTAGCGATTATAACGTATATGGTTTACAGTATTACTCGAAGTCTCAACATGTAAAGAGAACGCATAAAGAAAATACCTAACGTTTATTTTATTTACTGTTTTGATTATTTTGTCGAAAAAAATATAACAGAACTAAAGCGTGCGGATATATATATCTACGGGATTGTCCACCACACTGAACATCAAAAGAGAAAGCTGCCGGTTAAAGGAAAAACGCAAAGTGGGAATGCTGGCAAAAAACGCTACGCCAATCAGTGATGATGAAATGGCGGAAACAGACATCTGAACCTGGCTCTTGACAGATTGTGTAATGGTTCATGCTAATGTCACACGTGATAATACCCAGCCAGAAAGGCTGGGTATTTCCGATGACTACGGATACATATCAATGAACACTTCGCGCAGATAAGAGTATTCCTGCTTATTCTGACAATAGTATTCCACTCTCAGCGTGCTCTGATCCACGCCCTGCGGGGGCATATCACAGCCCGCCAGATCGTCTATGGAAATAACATCCGTCAGATAGCCCCGATTTATATCGGCATCTGTTACGGTATGGGGCTGATTTAATTTTAACAGCGGATTACTGTTTTCCATTTCCTGCGTCTGCTTATTCCACGCGTGCAGATACGCCGTGGCCATTATCTGATCTCCCGCCACCAGGTGTTTTTGCCCGCCGGATAACGGAATACGGTATTCCAGCCCCTGATAACCGATTTCATTGCGCCCGAGCAGGACATCATCTTCATCAATAACCGCGCCGTCTTTACAGACAAATTGCGGTGCCCGATAGGTTCGCTTCACCCCTTCCGGCACGGCAGGCTGCTCCTGCGGAATTTCGAATCTGATTTCCTGCAAACGGAGGTAATTTACGCCCTTGTGCAGATAAGCATTTTCAACAAGACAGGCATGGATGTAATAGGTCTTTCCGGTCTCAAAATTAGACTCGGTAAAATACAGGGCGATATCGGGCGCGCCACCACCGGCTTTAAGCGGGATCTGCGTTTTTCCCAGTAACATCAGTGGGGTGTAGTGGTTCTTTCTCTGCACCTCTTCGCCGGCAAACAGATACACGGCACCGCCCAGCAGATCGTGCTGTTTCACTGCCTCCCAGTTCGAAAGCAGCGGGAATGTTGCCAGACCATAGTTGTCGTCACCGGGGCGGGCCTGAGGGTTCTGCCCTTCCGTCACGCTGACGGAAGGGGCCGTCGCGGACTCCCAGGCACTGTTAATAAAAAAGTTCGCGGTGTTAATCATCGTCCCGACACCGTAAATCCCGGCGCTGAACGCGGTAAGCAGCGTGCGGTTTTCCCGGGGCTGCACATTAATGACGGCACTCCCCTGGTCGTCCAGCATGACGTAAAAATAATCCCCGCTGGTTCTGTCAGCCATGCAGGGCGCAATTTCACTGAACGACGCGTCACTGATAATGGCATCTTCGGTAATGCGGGTCACAAGGGGGTAAAAACAGGCCTGGGTGTTACTCAGTCCCGGCACGGTCAGCCGCCAGGTCATCGCGGGCCGTGAGGATAACGGTCGGGTGTCGTCATTGCTGTAATCAATTAACACCGGTGTATCGGCGACAAAAGTGACGTCAACATTGATATCGGCATCCCAGGCTACATTCCAGTTCACCGTTTCAGAGGCTACCGGAACTCCGGAATTATCAAGGCAGCAGGAAACCGTCCACGACAACAGATCGCCTTGCATCAGGCTGTCATCCACGGTCAGTAAACAGCCGCCATATAAGGTATTCCCTTCCTGCCACCAGGAAATCTCAGGAGGATAGAAATTCCCCCGGTTTAATGTAAAGGGACAGCCGGTTCCGGAAAAACTTTCACCCGCTTTCAGTTGATAGCGGAAAGTGGCATAGAGCGTCTGCCCAGGAAAGATATTGCTGTTGTTTTGCGGACTGACATGCAGTTGCCGGGAAGAATTGGCTTCGCGGATGCGCAGTGGGGACATCGCACACCATGCAAAACTTGTATATGCCCAGACTTCACGATTGGCAATTTCCTCTTCTGTAAAGGGCATCGTTACCTGATTATTTTTATCCACATCCATAATAGCTACCCCCTCTATGGAGGAGGCTACTTCACATTCCAGTTCCCCGCTAAAACAAAAACATACTTTACGATTACAACATATATTCCCGCCAGGAATTAATGTGACTGTATCAGTTAAATCACGGAAATCACCAGTACTATTGACAACCATGTCTACTGCGTCATATGTGCGTAAATCTAAATTATATGGAGTTTCAACGACAAGATCGGTACTGATATCACCAAGATAAAAGGTAAGAGTTATACTTTGTACATAAGGTACCATTGTTTTTTCTATCAGAGTTTCTGCGTTGTTCAGAGTAAGGAAGGGCAAAATACCAAATAAAAATTCTCCATTCTGATCTGTTTCTGTATTATAAAATCCATAACTATCCTGTTGTAATTTCTTTGCGTCACCCTCATAGGATATTTTGAGTGTTGGATAAGTATCAAGTGAGGACCAGTCATTTTTGGTGACTACATCAACATGATATTTGAAGGGGCTTTTTTTTATTGGATTGTTTTCAGCGTCAAAAATTTTAATTAGATAATAAATGTGGTTGTTCTTAAGATTACGTCCATCTGGTGAATAGAGGGTTGCGCAGACTGGACCTTTCCGTTGACTTATAGTCATAGTCAGCCCATCTCTCTCTATCTTTTTGTATGTAGTATTAATTATATTAAATGACATTATTTTATCCTATTTTTGTTTTATTCATTATTGATACATGGTAAGGAACTATAAAATAATAGTTCGTACTCCGTCTGTTCCTGCTTGCAGTTATAACACCAGTTAATGGCGTGGGTAATTAATAGCGCACCGTTATTAAAATGAGTACTTATAAATAAATTATATTTTTATAATAATGTCGAAGGGCGTTTTTTGTTTATCCAACAGTTGCTATAGATGATTTTACTATTCCGTGTCACTGAGTTCTCATTTTTCAGTCATGTCTGGCATCTTCAGGCATTTATCCCTGCAAATAAGAATATTGCTTCTTTTATTTATAAAATAAACCTGTAGTCCTTAAGTAAAATGCTATAGAAATAATGTACCAGATGGAGATGTTCATATAATTAAAGGATGAATAACATGAACAACGTATTCCGTGTTGTCCGTAACGAATCTACTGGCGTCTGGGGCGCGGTATCGGAGTTTGCAAAGAGTCGGGGAAAACGAACCGGACGTCGTGTGCAGGCTGGCTCTGCGATGACGCTGGTTGTTTTCGTGTTGACACTGAACTGTGTTACATCGTCGCTCGCCGCAACAGTGTCGATCCTGCCGGGAGAGAGTGTCTATCTGTCACAAATCTATGGCACAGGCGCAAATCAGACAACGCGTTTAGCTGATCTTATTTTTAATGGTACCAGCTCTTCACCGGCAACGCTTATTGTCGACCGCAATACAACTCTGGGGTCCGACAGTTGGTTGTTTAATGCCACCGGCAATGCCGTTAACTTAATTAGTCTGAGTGGAACTCGAAGAGCAGTGATTAAGCTGCTGGACGGTATTGATATGACAATAAGCAACTCCACGGGGGGAGCTGTTTATAATTCCGGCACTGCTTCGGGAATTGTGTATGAGCTCGGCAATGGCAGTCAGCTCCGTTTTGTCGATAACCGTGCCAATAATGGCTATCGTGGCCTTATCATCTCAAATTCAGATGTGCTTTTCCGTGGTGCGAACGGTACTGTTGTTTTTGACAATAACAGCGCCTACTCCTATGACCCCGCGATAGATACCACTAACGCCAACATTATATTTGAAGGCAACGTCACGCTGACCAATAATGTCAATCACGCTATTGCCGGCGGCGTCATTCGGTTACATGACTCGGGAAATTTGATTTTCAGTGGTACAGATGCCTCCATTATTATCGGTAATAACAGTGCAATAAGTTCGGGTGGCGGATTATTTTCTGACGGAAGTGTGCAGTTGTATGGTAATGCCGATATCTATGGCAATCGGGCTGTCAGGGATACAGCAGGCGCTATCGTTGCACAGACCGGACTGGTGATGGAAACGAACGGTATCGATGGCATGAAAGTCCATGGAAACTATTCTAATAGCCAGTATGCAGGCGCTATTCTTATCGGCAACAGCGCGAATTTTACCGGCACGAGTCTGCTACATGCGGAAAATAGCGATATTCAGTTCTATGAAAATTTCACCGGGGTCGGAAATCTCTTAACGCCCAATATGACATATGCGGTTGCTAATGCTATTAACATTCGCCAGCCGAATGGCGTGTTGAATATCGCTGCGGAATCTGGGCGTCAGATTCTGTTTCGTGATCCGATAACCAGTTTCAACTCCACTGGCGTGGCAATAAATGTCATTGTTGGAATTAATACCACCAACGGCAGTGATGCTACCGATGGGAAAGTGACTTTTAGTGGCGAAGATTTCACGCCTGGTTCTCAAAATACGCAATCGCGTATTTATGCCAATACCACCGTTTATGGTGGTGTACTGGAACTAAAAGACAATGCTCAGTATGGCATAAACACCAGCAGCACGCGGTTTACATTGCGGGACGGCGCCACTTTATTGTCAACCAGTACGGCGGCGAATACCGTGAATGTGCTTTCATCTGGCACCATGAATTTCGCCGATGGTTCGCTGATTAAGAGCAATGGCGACAGCAAATTGAATCTGAATGCCGGTAGTCGGCTGATTGGTACTGCAGCAGGTGACACGGTAGCGATTGAAACCGACGGAGCCGATAAACTGACACTCGGCGGAGTCCTGTCCGGCCCTGGCAAACTGGAAAAGATCGGCACGGGAACCTTATCTACGGCTAACGCCAATCAGTTCCTCAACACAGGTGGATTCAATGTCAAAGAAGGAACACTGAGCGCGCAGAACATGGCGCAGAGTTTCAGTTCGCTGGATATCCAGCATGACGCGTTAATGACGATGGGCAACAGCGGCGAAAACCTGTCGATCACCGATCGCGCCATGATTGCCGGTTCGCTGGAAAACGTCCAGACGCTGAACAAATCAGGCAGTGGTGAACTGCAGATTGCTAATTCCGTAAGCGCTAACCGGTTGGATATGTCTGGCGGTACGCTGAAAGTTGATGCCGGTGAAACGCTGACAGTTTCTGCTGACGCAAATTTTGGCAGCGGTGTAACTGCGCAGGTTGATATTGCCAGTGACCCGTCACTAAGTGCCGATACTCTCCAGCTTACCGGGAACAATACGCTGGATATCTCCGGCTATGCCCCTGTTTCTGATGAGAATCAGTATACCCTTATCCGCACCCGGAACGGGATCAGCGGTGATTTCAGCTATACCGTCGCAGGACAGGCTTTGCAGGATTATGTCGATATAGATCATTTTCTGATCGGATGGGCGAAGAAAGATAACGACAGCAAAAATGTTATTGCGCAGTTTGGTCTGGTCTGGTTAAACACCGAAGATTCCAGTGCTCATGGTACGTTCAACATAATGGACAATCATAGCTTTACCCTGGGGGACGCACTGCAAGATAACCTGAACTCCACCGCGTATGGCTTCGGCTGGGACGGTAAAAGCCTCAGCAAAACCGGCGGCGGTACGCTGATATTCTCTGCTATCAATGGTTATTCCGGCAGCACTACCATCAATGAAGGCACACTGCGGACCGATATCGCTGACACGCTGAACAGCAGCAGCGATATTATCGTCAATGGTGGCCTACTCGATCTGAACGGCAACAACCAGCAGGCTAACCGCCTGAGCGGCAGCGGTGGCATTCTGATGCTCAACGGTGCATCGCTAACCGCCATTAACGCTACAGACAGCGACGATACGCGTTTTGACGGCGACATCATCGATGGCAATGTGGCTGGCGGCCGCTTCATCAAGAATGGTGATGGCAGCCTGACGCTGGCGGGACAGACGGCCTGGACCGCAGACACTGAACTGAACGCGGGTGAGCTTGCCCTTGATGGCTCCAACGGTGGCGCGCAACTGACCAGCAATATTATAGGTGACAGTGGTAGCCGTCTGAGTCTGCAAAACGGCGCACAACTGATCGGGTGGATCGACCCGACCGATGTCGATATTGATGCTGCCAGTAGCTGGAACATGACAGCTACTTCGCAGGTCAACGATCTGAGCAGTGCCGGGACAATCGCGATTTCCGCACCGACCGATAATGATTTCAAAACCCTGACCGTGGAAGGTAACTACACTGGCAGCGACGGCCTGATTGTGATGAATACGGAACTGGGGGACGACGATTCTAAAACCGACAAACTCATTGTTCACGGCGACACGGTCGGTAACACCCGCCTTGCAGTGAATCATGTCGGCGGTACCGGAGCGCAGACCATTAATGGTATTGAACTGGTCCATGTCGATGGCAATTCTTCCGCTAACTTCGCCCTAACCAACGGCACCGTGGAAGCTGGTGCTTATGTCTATACGTTGGCGAAAGGCACTGACAGTGCGGCGCAAAACTGGTATCTCACCAGTAAGTGGAAAGGTCCCGTTTTACCTGTTCGACCCGTTCTACCCGTTGTACCGGAGGCTCCGGTCAAACCACCGGTAGTGGATCCGACGGCACCAGATGCGCTACGTCCGGAAGCGGGTAGTTATATCAGCAATATTGCAACCGCCAACACGCTGTTTAACCACCGTCTGCACGATCGTCTTGGTGAACCGCACTACACCGACGCGCTAAAAGAGGACGGACTGGCAGCAAGCATGTGGATGCGCCAGGTCGGCGGTCATGAACGCTCTGTTGTCGGTGACGGTCAGTTGAAAACGCAGAGCAATCGTTATGTGCTGCAACTGGGTGGCGATATCACACAGTGGAGTACCGACGGCACCGACCGCTGGCATTTGGGTGTGATGGGAGGTTATGCAAACGCGCGCAGCAATACCCGCAGCGACCGCGCCGGGTACGGCTCTGACGGACGTATCAACGGTTACAGCGCCGGGCTGTACGGCACCTGGAACCAGAATGAGGCGGATAAAACCGGGGCGTATGTCGATAGCTGGATATTGTACAACTGGTTTGATAACAGTGTGGCAGCGGATAATCGTGCCAGCGACAGTTCCAGTTCGAAAGGACTGACTACCTCACTGGAAGCGGGTTATACCCTGAAGGCCGGGGAGCTTTCCGGCAGTCGGAGCACGCTGAACACCTGGTATATCCAGCCGCAGGCACAGGTTACCTGGATGGGCGTGAAGGACAATGCGCACAACCGAAACGATGGGACCCGTATTGAAACTCAGGGCGATGGTAACATCCAGACGCGTCTGGGTGTGAGAACGTACCTAAACAGTCATCACAAAATGGATGACGGTAAGCAGCGTGAGTTCCAGCCATTCGTGGAAGTAAACTGGATCCACAATACCGAAACCTTTGGCGTGAAGATGGATGGCGTAAGCATCAGTCGTGACGGCGTGCGTAATCTGGGCGAAATCCGTACCGGGGTGGAGGGCAAAGTGAATGCTAATCTGAGCATCTGGGGCAACGTGGGCGTGCAGGCAGGTGACAAAGGCTATAGTGACACTCAGGGAATGCTGGGGATTAAGTATAGTTGGCGCTAACATTGCCTGATGCGCTACGCTTATCAGGCCTACATATAAATGCAATATATTGAATTTGCGCGATTTTGTAGTCAGGATAAGGCGTTTACGCCGCATCCGGCATGAACAAAACGCACTTTGGCAGAAAACGGGGAAGCGCTAATCAAAATTCAGTTTGTCGCGGGCGCGACGAAGCCGTTGCTCGCCACGGCGATCGTATTTTTGCGTTGTTGTGACACTGGCATGGCCCATCGCATCTTTTACCGTGATTAAGTCTTCGCCGTTTTCAAGCAACGCAGTAGCAAACGTTCTTCTCAAATCGTGAGGGGCGCATTTTTCAATTCCTGCCTCTCGCTGCCTCACCTGCAATATGTGATAAACCGCCTGGTCAGTGAGTCTTGCGCAGGTCACATCATCAAAACGGCGGATGCGCGTAAACAACGGTCCCGGTGCATCTCCCCTTACCTGTTCAATCCAGGTCTGTAATCTTACCCATGTCCCTTCCGGCATATAAGCCAGCCGTTCTTTATTCCCTTTTCCTAAGACACGCAATGCGCGTTCATAAGTGACAATGTCACTTAAATCAAGCCCTACCGCCTCGGAACGACGCAATCCACAGCCTAATAACACCCCCAACATCGCGGCGTCTCTCGGACCACGACAGCTACGATCGGTTTCGCAGACCTGAAATAACTGCCGGATCTCCGCTCGATGCAACGCGCGTCCTCGCTGAAGTTTACTACCGCGAAAATTACGTACTGCAAGAATGTGCTGGAAGCTTTCAACATCCATCAGCTTCAACATCCAGGCCTCTTTCGCTACGCCTTTAAGTGCAGACAAATAGGTATTGATTGTCGCCGTCGCCCGACCCGTATCCCGTAGCAATTCAGCCACCGCCATGATGTGGTGGCGACGTAAACTTCCCCACGGGCAAGTTTCTGCATTGGCGGCTCCGAGCATTCTGGCAACTATTCCCAAAAAAGATGCCATGGTTTGTCGGCTGCGCGGTGAGTTAAGAGAGAGCAAGTATGCCCTTGCCGGATTAAGAGAATTACCACTTTCTACAGATGTTGGCCATAACTCGATCTCTGAGGGAACGAGTGGTTGAAAATGATTCATCTCAGGATCAATGTCGGACAGATGGGTCATAGAGGACCTCACAACAGCGAAAAACGTCAGATGCGCTACGTAAAAAGTTAACCATAGTGTGCCACACAAACACTATTCGGAAAATCTACTTTTTCAAAGGTACATTTTAATAAGTAGAGTCGATTATGATTCCCCATACCCGGAACATATCCCATTCCATAGACGCTGTGGCGAAACAGCCAAATCCAGATGCCATCAGGAAGAAGCATAAAGTCGCTCATACAAGATGTTATTACGATAAAAGTAATAGCAGTTTATTTTTTAGGCTGAATTAATTCTCGAAGCTGATGGTTTTATAACCAATAAATGACAGCACTTATCTGTATAAAAATAATAATATCTCTTTGCCGATTATGTTTATTAAGCCTATTTCAATTAAACAATTAAGGAATTTATTATGCCAAAAGTTACTGGTGTTCGGGTGAATTACTATGATTTCGATATGAAAAAAGATATGACTAATGGGTCTTTCCCAAAAACATTATTCCCTGGGGCAACATTTCAGATGATGGTTGATAATGATGTTGTCTATAATAATACGGTAGACTGGAGTGTTTCTACCAATGCAGGAGACAACACAGTTACTGTAAATCAGGACGGCGTAGTGTCATTTTCAAAAGATATTGATGAAAATTGCATTGGTAAAACATTTGTCATTTTTGCCACTAATAAGGTTACAGACAAATATATTTCAGCATATGTAATTAAACCTCTTCGCTTCTTTAAACCACATGTCGAAACCTGGGATGGATTCTGCAGCGCATGGAAGTGGGTTGTGGATGAAAAAGGCACTTTCCCTGCCCGCCGCGATATCAACAATGTCCCTTACGATGAACTGGAAATCGAATCATATCATGATATAAAACGTGAAGTAAATTCTGGGCTTTTTCAGGAATGGGGATTTTTATTATTTAGTGGGTGGACTAATCCTTTACATGGTGCAATTGGTAATCATGAATCAGCAATTTTTTCGGAAGAAAATAACGAAATATATATCTCGGAAGTACGCTCCCATAACTCAAGAGATCTCTGGGATGATTCGATGGATCTATATGCACAGGCTGTGGCGTTTTACGGACAATCTATTGTTTCATGATATTTTTATACGCGTAATTATCAATATTATTCCCGTGTCGTAACAATATAGTGAGAGAATTTATGAAGATGCAAGACTCATCATTCAGTGTTAATTTTGTCAGAATTATAGAAAAAAATCACCGCAAGGCATTAAGTATTATCTGGCATGGCAAAGTGCAGAATTTGACAGTGCATCACATGACAGAAATATTTATGATAAGATTGTATGTTATCAAGTCTATGATGCAATAACAGATACATGTCTTATAAATAAGATAAAAAAAAGATACACTAACCGTAGATATTACATCATACGTAAAACCTGGAAGAAAGTTCATAATGAAAATCGTCATTCAGAATACGGCGGGAGAGTATGAAGCATATCCACAAGAAAGCCCTGCACTGCCTGTTTGATGTAGCCCCCAGAAACACCGGACAGTAGCTGTATCTCCAGATAAGAGATAGGCTTGAATATATGTCTAACACTAACGCCAATTTTGAGATGACCGGGATCCTGTTAGGGCAAGAAGTCCGTAAACGTAAAACTCCTCAGGAGAAAATCGCCATTATACAGCAGACGATGGAGCCGGGTATGAATGTCTCCCATGTCGCCCGCCTGCATGGTATCCAGCCCAGCCTGCTGTTTAAATGGAAGAAGCAATATCAGGAAGGCAGCCTCACCGCCGTTGCGGCCGGAGAGGAAGTCGTTCCTGCTTCTGAGCTTACAGCTGCTCTGAAGCAGGTCCGGGAGCTTCAGCGCCTTCTGGGCAAGAAGACGATGGAAGTTGAGATCCTGAAAGAAGCGGTGGAGTACGGCCAGTCGCGAAAATGGATAGCGCACGCGCCCTTGTTGCCAAAGGACGGGGAATAGCCCTGGTCAGCCGCACCATGGGCGTGTCGCGTGCGCAGCTGTCACTGCGAGTTAACCGTTCTGCCGACTGGCAGGACAGGCGCTGTAACCGGCGTAATGACGAAGCAGACGCTGAAATACTGACGGATATCCTCGATATCATCAGCGATATGCCGAGTTATGGTTATCGACGCGTGTGGGGCATCCTGCGCAAGCAACGTCGCACTGAGGGAGAGCCACCGATGAACGCCAAACGGCTTTACAGGATAATGAGCGAGCATAACCTGTTGTTGTTGCATGACAAACCAGAGCGACCGAAGCGTGAACACAAGGGAAAAATCGCGGTGGCAGAAAGCGATATGCGCTGGTGTTCAGACGGCTTCGAGTTCGGCTGCGACAACGGTGAAAAACTGCGGGTGACGTTCGCGCTGGACTGCTGCGACAGAGAGGCCATAGACTGGGCAGCGAGCACGGGAGGCTACGACAGTTCGACCGTACAGGATGTGATGCTGAGGTCGGTGGAAAAGCGCTTCGGCGACAGGTTGCCGGACACACCAGTGCAGTGGTTGACGGATAACGGTTCAGCGTATACTGCGCATGAAACGCGGAGGTTCGCCAGAGAGCTGAATCTTGAGCCCTGTACAACAGCGGTGAGCAGTCCGCAGAGTAATGGCATGGCCGAACGGTTCGTGAAGACGATGAAAGAAGACTATATCGCGTTCATGCCAAAACCGGATGTGAGAACAGCCCTGCAAAACCTTGCAGCAGCGTTCACGCATTACAATGAAAACCACCCGCACAGCGCGCTGGGATATTACTCTCCGAGGGAATACCGGCGGCAGCGGGCATCGTTAACTTAAGATACAAAAGCGGTCCGGAGATAGCGGGTCAAGATCACCCTGCACTGCCTGTTTTCGTTCAGGATGTACAATATGCACCATCACATAATCTTACTCATCCTAAATACCCTCTGTGGATTAACGAAATGTCCACTTCAGAGCAAGAAAAGTTAAAAAATGCTGATTTTTTCAAGCAATGGTTATTAACGACGACGACACTTTACCCTAACCTGAGGAAATGCTACATTCCTGATTTTTTTTCAAAGCTGAAAAACATCTCTTTATGGGACTTAAAGTGGCGAAATGATAATTTTTTCCTTTTTCATGGCGATGAGGAGGGGCGTCCAATTGCAGAAATAAAACAACAATCTCTTACTCCTCCAGTAATTGAGAACAATATTATTATTTGTGGGAAACCCCATAGTCAATGCATTGAATATACGACGTATTCATTCGGCATGGGTACTGTTTGTGCAGTACAGGATAGTACTATTGATGTTGTCGATAAAGGTCCAAGAAATAGGTATATCTATATGATAGATGACCCCTGCGGGGTAGATGTAGATAAAACAATAGGATACACTAACGATAAGTATAATCTTGAAGTGGATTTTTTAGGTAGGGTGGATATCCGGTATATAATTGGGGTATTTACTATGAAAATTCATACTGAAAGCGTAGAATTTACTGATTTCACATATATGAATCCTGAGAAATTCCCTGAGCCCCCGGAAGGAAAATGCCATATTATTCTTTCGATTCAGGATTATGCTAATACTAACCTTATTGTTTATAGTAATGGCGTTAATATCAATGAAGGTAAGCGGTCTTATCTCACTGTGGATATCGATAAAATGTGTACTTTTGTCGTTGAATCAGAAAATACTCACAGGATTCTTATTAATGGTAAAACAATGAGCGACTCTGGCGCCAGAACTTATAATTTAAAACCAGCAGACCATCTTATTAATGGCGTGGTTGTTTTTGAATACTCGACTGCTATGAGCATTTGGTAGTAAAAATAATTAAAATGTAGAACAACACTTGCTGAACCTATTAAGTAAGCTATTAATAAATAGCCGGAACATAATATATGTCCGGCTATCATTCTGTTTTGAGTGTTTTCTGTTCAGAAAAATGTGTTACAGGGTGCTCGTGCGAGAAACGTCGAAATTTTAAACCGCCGTGGTGGCACAGAATATGTAAAATAGTCGAATGGTAACTCACCATCACGCTGCCTGGTTTCAGGCATTATATAGTGAGGAGAACTACCGGACATCATGGGGCTCACGACTCTCCTTACGCTCCAACGGCTTTCGTTGAAAGCCAGCCACCGACAGAAGGGATAACAGGCGTTCTGGCTTACCTTTGTTAATGGCGCACAACAAATAGAACACATGAATGAAAAATAAAAGTTGCATAACTATAATGAATATGCGTTAATAGCATCGTTGGTTTGCAAGACAGACCTTATGAAAGCAGTTTTAGTAAAGCAGTCTCAGTTCAGTGTTATCTTCCGATTACCCTTCTTCGTGAGTCTCCTCCTTTAGTGCCTTAGTAAGTCAAAATCTTTATACAGATCACATTCTTGCCGCGTTGTGTGGCTCACAAATTTAGAAGGTAATATTTATGTCTAACAAAATGACTGGTTTAGTAAAATGGTTTAACGCAGATAAAGGTTTTGGATTTATCACCCCTGCTGATGGCAGCAAAGACGTGTTCGTACACTTTTCTGCGATCCAGAGCAACGATTTCCGCACCTTAGATGAAGGTCAGAAAGTTGAGTTCTCGATCGAGAATGGGGCCAAAGGTCCGGCCGCCGCGAATGTTATCGCGTTGAGCTAACTATCCTGATAATCAGCATATCTGCGATAACGAAGACGGCATAAGCCCGAGTAGACAGAGTTGCAGGAATAATCAGATTAAAAAACAACCCGCCATAATGGCGGGTTGTTTTTTAATATCTATGCCGTCTAAAGTATTTAACGGGTAAATTTATCTGCGTCTGAACCTATATATCAGAAGAGATACATGACGTTATCTGAGTAAATTACCTTACCCTATTGGTTAAAATGACTGCTAATCATGCAGTTAGATAGATAAATTTAAACATAAGTCATCACCAATATCACAGATTTATAATAAAAATCATTTCTATGATATCTGATCATTTTAAAATAACCCACTCCATATCAATATATAACTTGCAAATAACAACAACTCTTCTTTAATTGCATTAATATTCATGGTGTTAAAGTGCTCTGGAATGAAGTATTCAAGTCATTATCATTGCAGCTGCTTTTAAGATTGTCAGTTAATGAAAATCTTGATCGCAGAAAAGTGATAAAGCGTTGTGACTAAATTCTGGCAAATAACGCCGTGAATTTACTTCATGTCCAGAGAAAATGAATTAACACTTTATTCCACTACCTGAAAAAACAGGTAGTTCATCAGCAATCTGATATTGTTTTGGGTTGCAAATTTCTATTTGAAAAGAGGTTATTATGCAAAATACAGATGACACGTTTAGCTGGGATTCTAATAATCAGCAAACTTTTCGTTCTGCCGGAGAAACTACGTTGAAGGGACCTGCAGAAACATTTAATAAAATGCAAGGGTGCGGACTTGATGTTTACGGTGTAACTATGGATGGTACTCAATCAGGCCCTCTTATTCTTATTCCGGATAGTATAAAATCCAACCAGATTAACTGGGCTGTACAATCTGCGGCACCTAAAGATTCCAGTTTCAAATTTTTTGAAAAAGCTGATTTCCGTATTTCAGGCAATAGGAAATTAAAAAATAAAAGGTTAATTGACTCCTCTCTATATTACCCTGAATACAAAATTGCTTTCAGCTTGTACGACGACAGTCGTGTTACACTGGAAGAACTACAGGGTGTTTTTCTCGGAATGTCATCGTTAGAGACAGCGACATCCACAGATTTTACGGGTTTGCAGAATTCGAAATTTTCCATTTTGGCTGATAGCATTGGTTTATTTTATAAAGCAACGCTATCAGGGTATAGCACTCTTGATGTACATGCCTATGCGATTTCAGCACCTAATCGTGCTGGTATTGAACCTGAGGGATTGCGTTTTAATAATTATTCCTCACTCTTACTAAATGTTAGGTCGGATCAACATCTTGAATCAGAATTAAAACTTTCGAATAGTTTATCTTTTCATGATTCATCTTATGGTAATATTTTCACAATGTCTATCCATAATGACATCCCAGACAACAACACAGGTGATTTCGTTGCGATAAATGCTTTTGATAACTCGACAGTGGATATTCATACAGCTCAATTTTTACAAGGGTATGGGAAAGGTAAGATTATTCAATTGTCAGGTAATGCAAAGGTAACAATTAATCCATTGATTGATATCGTCCCTATTAACCCTGTGAAGGAAGTGATTAACCCAACAGGTAAGTGCTGGCCCGGCATGTTCAATTTTAAATCAGGGTCAGGAGCAGTGCTAAGATTAAACGCACATTCAATTGGAACCCAGTATGATGTTAATGCGCTATATCTTTTGAATCTTGTTTACATAGATGGAAAACCTATTGATAACAGGAATAAATTGAGTGTTGATTTTGATTCTGGTGGATTGACTATACAGTTGAGATGATTACCCGTTTCAAAAATAAATTTCTGTTTATGAAAATTTATTCTGCGGAGTAATTAACTGCATGCGACAGGATTATTAACAGTGCTGTCGCATTTTTTGTCCACTAAGTTGCCCGTTTGTATCAGGTTGAGACTTGAGTCTAATCTTTTTTATTCAATTTGTAATATTAATTAACACAATACTGATTCAATCTAATATTGTTTACTATTTGTAAAAAATTATCCCTGATAATATCATTTATTTGCGGGTTCCAGGCAATTCCTATATTCCATTTGGTATAATTACCCTCTGGCCTAATAAGTGATACGCCCTTAGGTAAAAAATAGTTGGTTCCCGCGGGTAGTAAAGCCACACCGTTCCCTGTAGCAACCAAAGCTAGTAAAGTATGGATATCGTTTGCAGCAGAAGATGGTTTACCTTTGTAATTGTTTTCTTTCAGAAATTTTTCTGTTTGTTCAACCAATCCCCGACCTCTGTCTGGGGTCATTTGCAACAGTTGATATTGGTTCAGTATTGATTGAATCTTTTGCGACTTAAGTGTAAATCCCGCTGGAATAGCCAAAACCAGACTTTCTGTAAACAGTGGGCTGAAGTTAAGTTTATCTGTTAACGGTTCTCGGGTAAATCCAGCCAGAAGCTTCCCGTCCAGTAACATACGGCATTGCACATCTGAAGGAACATCATCAAGTAATACCTCAACGTCAGGGTATTGTTCCCGAAAGAGGCTTACACATCTGGGAGCTAACTGAAACGAGGATATCCCAAATCCAAGAGTCAGCTTACCTGAACTTCCTTTTTGCAAATTTTGTGCATATTCTGAAAACTCTTCATAATGTTTCAACAATTTCTGAGCCCGGGAAAGAAGCTGTTTTCCTGGTTCTGTCAGTTTTGCTCCCTGACGGCCCCGTTGAAAAAGGGCAATCCCCGTTATTTTTTCCAAAGACTGTATTTTCTTTGTTAGTGCTGGCTGAGTGATGTACATGGCCTCAGCTGCATCATGATAGCTCCCTAATCTGGCAAGTGTTACAAAGGCACGTAGCAGCTTCATATCCATTCCCGTTGCTTATCAATTTTTGAAAAAAAGGAATTGTACATACTATACCTGTATGGTTTATATTGTTATACAAGGTTTTTATCTGAGAATAAAAATCTATTATTTTTATATTTGATGAACATCCTTTTATTTTTAATCTTCTGGCATAGCCCTGTACAGATAGTTTCAGGGTGTTTCATTTATGTCTGAATGAATTATTAACATTTAAAATTATTTAATAAGGATATAAAGATGCCAAATATTGCTGTTCTGACAAATGATTTACAATATGAATTTACTTATAAAATAACAAATGACCCGCAAGAACTTGATAAAAAGCTGAAAGCATTTAATAAATTTCTTGATGGTGTAAGAAACCAGGGGCAAGCCGTTATACATCTGCAACTTATTCATGATCCTGATGACCCAGCTGTTCAGCGTCGATATCGAAACCGCGCGGCTGGAATACCAGCAATAGCGGGCACACCAAGCAATCAAATCATTAATACCGTTTACCATCCATCAGATTTTATTGTGGTAAAAGGCAGGGATAGTGGCTTCTTTGAAACTCAATTAGATCAAAAACTCCAGGAGCTTGGAGTCAAAACAGTTATTGTCACCGGATTACAAACTCACGTATGTGTCCAGACGACAGCAGCAGACGCCTTCTTCCGTGGTTATAACGTCTGGGTTCCTGATGACTGCGTTTTTGCCCCCTCATCAGATGATACCGACAGAGCGCTTCAATGGCTTGCTGGATATTGTGCAACCGTCGCCCCGTCCACTGAAATACTGTCGTTACTGGAGAAAACTGGTGATTTACCTGAACGTGGTGAAAGGACAACAGCATGAAAATGACTGAAGCAACGCCCGATAACGAACTTGGCGAGAATTTATTTGCGCCATTGAATGAAACAATAATATTGGATCATGGTACAGGTGCAAAATTAAGCAGAGAGCTGGTTGAGCGTATCTCAGAAACATTGGAAGAAACTTATCTGGGAGAGATGGAGGATAGCGCCTTGTTGGATCTACCAACGAATAAAATTGCTTTCACTACCGACTCTTTCGTTGTAACTCCTCTTATCTTTGGCAACGGCGATATTGGTAAGATTGCCGTGTGTGGCACAGTTAATGATCTGGCGGTAAGTGGAGCCCGCCCGCTTTATCTCACGCTGAGTCTGATCATTGAAGACGGGATGCCTGTCTCAGATTTATTAAAAATTATCGCATCCGTTCGTGAAACAGCGCGTTTAGCCGGTGTGAAAATTGTTGCCGGTGATACCAAGGTTGTTGGAAAAGGCGAGGCTGACCAGCTTTTTATCAATACTGCCGGAATAGGCGTGCTGGAGCGGCCTCCTGTTTCGATAACTCATGTCAGGCCGGGTCAGAAAATAATCCTGAGTGGCTATATCGGGAATCACTCTATTCATCTTTTATCGATTCGGGAAGGTTTGGGGTTTGAACGTAATATATTAAGTGACTGTGCACCGCTGAATCATATGATTGAAAACATTTTGCTTAATACTCCTACAGGAAAAATAGCTTCCATGCGGGACGTTACTCGTGGTGGTCTTTCTGCAGTATTGCACGAATATGCCAGAGCCACTTCATGCCCTATTGTTTTTAATAAAGATGCGTTGCCTGTCCAGCCTGAGGCAGCTATGGCTGCTGATATGTTAGGTGTGGATGTCATTAATCTGGCCAATGAGGGATGTCTTTGCCTGTTTGTTGAGCCAGATGTGGCAGAGCATGTTCTGGAATTACTCCGCGTTCATCCTTTTGGTAAAAAGGCAGCGATTATTGGAGAGGTTAAATCAGGCTCGCAGCCGGAAGTCTGCATGGTCGAATCTGACGGAACGCATACTATTATTGAGGAACTTTACGGTGCAGAACTACCAAGACTCTGTTGATTCTGAAAAAAAAGACACCTGCCGGTTTCGAGTTTGCGGCATTGTCCAGGGAGTAGGATTCAGACCTTTTGTTCATCGATTAGCCAGAACGCATGGTGCAACCGGTTGGGTTCTTAATGATTCCGAAGGTGTTTTGCTTGAACTGCAGGCATCTTCACAGACCATAAATAACATAATTGATGAACTGATCTCTCAGCCACCGCCTCTGGCACGGATCACTGATATATATAAGGTCGAACTGGAAAAACCAGCGCCGTATTATTCAGGCTTTGATATCAGAAAAAGCAATAATTTATCCAATATGGATACAATTGTTCCCCCTGATTCAAATGTATGTAAAGACTGTCTGAGGGAAATGAACGATCCGTCCAATCATCGTTATCGTTATGCCTTTATAAATTGTACCAATTGTGGTCCGCGTTATTCTATTATCTGTGGAATGCCTTATGATCGTGCACAAACGACCATGCAATCTTTTATAATGTGTCCACAATGTAATAAGGAATATCATGATATTGAAGATCGCCGTTATCATGCGCAACCCAATGCGTGTCCTGTTTGCGGACCACAACTGCAGTTAACTGATAAAGATGGCGTATCAATCTCAGTCAGTGACATTATACGTTTTACCATCGACAGGCTAAAAGAAGGCGCTATTGTTGCCATTAAGAGTCTTGGCGGCTTTCATCTGGTCGTTGATGCATCCAATGTCGATGCTGTGCGAGAGTTACGTCGCCGTAAACGACGTGATGCTAAACCGTTCGCTGTTATGGTTGCAGACAGTGAAAGCGCGGCCAGGTGGGCAGTTGTGACCCCTGACGATATCTCTTTACTTGAGAGCGGGCCTCGCCCTATCGTTCTTTTGCGCAAACGCTCTCAGACGTTGCCAGAAGTGGTGGCCCCCAAAAACCCCAATTTGGGTGTAATGTTGCCTTCTACGCCTGTACAACATATGTTACTTGCTGATCCTGAACTCCCGGCCGTTATAATGACCAGCGGAAATATTTCCGGACAGCCTATTGTCATTGATAATAATGATGCAATAGAACAACTAGGGAAAATTGCAGACTACTTTGTACTTAATAATCGCGATATTCGTACAAGAGTAGATGACTCCGTTGTTCGCGTTATTAAGCGAAAAAACACCCCCGATTCACAAATATCATTTTTGCGTCGCTCACGAGGTTATGCTCCCTACCCTGTTCACCTTCCTTATTCCGTTGGAAATGTTGTGGCGTTTGGTGCCGAACTGAAAACCACAATAAGTATTGGGAAAGGTAAAGAAGTGTTTATCAGTCAACATATTGGGGATTTAAAAAATGATACAACATTTAAATCTCATCTCGACTGTATAAAACATCTGCAAGGGTTACTGTCCATAAAAAAAGCCGATATTCTGGTCTGTGATTTACACCCGGCCTTTCGTTCAACTCGCAGTGCCCTCGAAAATGCAGAGATCAAAGTCATTCAGGTCCAACATCACCATGCGCATATGGCCGCATGTATGGCGGAAAATGGTCTTTCAGGTAAAACCATTGGCGTGATTTTCGATGGTACAGGGTATGGTTCTGACGGAACAATATGGGGCGGAGAATTTTTATTTGGTAACGTCGAAAGTGTAGAGCGTGTTGCTCATTTACGCCCAATGTTATTAGCAGGAGGAGATAAAGCGGTTAAAGAACCTATTAGAATGGCAATATCATTGCTGGTTGAAACATATGGTGAAAATGTTGAGAGTTATATCAACTTACCAGCTATTCTTGATTTATCTGAAAATCGCCGTGAAGTATTCACCAGGATGGTAACAAGGAAAATTAACACAACGATTACTACCAGTATGGGGCGCCTTTTCGATGGTGTTTCAGCACTTATTGGAATTTGTTCAGAGATTGAGTATGAAGCACAGGCCGCCATTGAAATGGAAGCGCTTCTAAAAAAAGATTTTCATATGATTGAACCATTTACCTATATAATCGATGAAATTCACAATGGTGATATAAGTGTTGATTATCGTCCGTTAGTGAAAGAATTAGTTCAGTCCATACTAGTCAATAACATCAACCAGGAAGATCTTAGCCGACGTTTTCACTCAACCATTGTGCATATTATAGCAACAATGTGCTCTCTCCTCTCTGAACGTTATGGAACTGACCAGATTGTATTGAGCGGAGGCGTTTTTTGTAATGAATTCTTGCTGGTTAACACTCTTGATGAACTTGAATCAAGAGGTTTTAAACCATATTGCCATAAGCTGGTACCTGGTAATGATGGATGCATATCGCTGGGACAGGTCGTCGTAGCAGCGAACGGTATGAAGATATAGATATAGATATTTATTATCATTGAAGGAGAATAGAGTGAATAAAAACGGAGAAAAATTTTCAGCTGTTTTATTTGATATGGACGGAGTCCTGATTGATTCCCGGATGGTTATTGAAAATGGATGGCGTGAAGCGGCTCTGATGTATGAACGTCATCTCACCGACGAAGATATACAGAAGCATATTCACGGACATCCTGGCCCCTATACTATCCGGACATTATTTGGCGATCTCCCGGAATCCGACCAGCAAAAAGTTCAGGCACATATTATTCATGTAGAGAATACGACGGACTGTGAACTTATACCTGGCGTTGCCAGCCTCATTGCTTCTTTGGGAGAGGCCGACATTCCTGTTGGTATTGTAACCAGCGGCTGGAGGCAAAAAATTAACAGAGTCATAGAGTTACTTCATGCAGAGCCTTACATATCCGTTATTGTAGAACGTGATGATGTTACCCGTGGCAAACCTCACCCTGATCCCTATCTTCTTGCTACACAACGTCTGGGTATTCCAGCAAGTCAGGCAGTTGTCTTCGAGGATGCTAAAAGCGGCGTTGTATCAGCAGTTGCTGCGGGTTGTTATTGCGTTGGTGTAGGCGATGAGGAGCTCATGCCATTAGGCGCAAAAGTCATTATTCCTGATTTTAAAAATGTACAATTAATCAGAAACAGTGAAGATAGCTATATGCTTAAATTATGTGCTGATCACTCTGTTTTATTAAATAGTAAGTAATTCATTACAGTGATAAACAGCTAACACAGCAGGAGTAATGTTCATGGAACGGCTACAAAAATCCCGATGGGCCGTTACTGTACTATTTTTTGTCAACGGATTTATACAAGGAGGATGGGCTGTGCAGATAGCACAGCTTGCTCCTCGTTTTGGTGCCGATGATATAACCATTGGTCTACTTATTTTGACATTCGGTTTGGGGGCTTTATTTATGATGCCTCTGTCCGGTATGTTAATCTCAAGGTTTGGCTCACAAAAAGTTGTTCGATTATTTGCCGTGTTAGCATCTGTTTCGTTAATATCCGTAGGCATTGTAAAAAATATTTCTTCATTAGTATTCTTTTTATTTCTCTTAGGCGCGATGATTGGTTCGATGAATGTGGCCATGAATGCAAATGCCGTTATCCTTGAAAGAAAATTAGCTTACGCAATACTGTCAATGTGCCACTATTCATGGAGCGTTGGTTTATTTGTATCGGGTTTTACAGGTGGTTATGCAGTTAAAAACTATGGATACCTTGGTCATATTTTTATAATTTCTGGGATCGCTTTTCTTCTGGTTTTGACAGCACTTCATTTTATCACTAATGATCATCCACAAGAGAATCAGAAAAATAAATCATCATCGAGTTTACCCCGCCAGGCTAAAATCTATATTATAGGAATAATGGCTCTTCTTGGAATGATACCAGAGTGTGCGGTTGTCGACTGGTCATCACGTTATCTAATGAAAAACCTTAATGCTAATATAGAAATAGCCAGCCTTGCTTTTGCTTTTTTTGCATGCACCATGTCAATGGTTCGATTCGTTGGTGATGTGATACATGATAGTTATGGACCCGTGAAAACTCTTCGTGTATCCAGTATCCTGGCAGCAGCCGGTATGCTAACAGCAGCCCTGTCACCGTCGCCGTGGCAGGCAATTCTGGCTTTTTCTCTGGCTGGCGGTGGTATTGCCAATATTGTTCCTGTCATCTTTTCATCCGCAGGCCATCAGTCTGGAATTGCTGTAGGTACTGGAATAAGTATTGTTACAAGCATCGGTTATTTAGGTACATTAATGGCGCCAGCACCAATAGGCTTTTTTGCACAACAATTCGGTTTTCCAATGATATATATAGCAATGGCTTTTATACTTGTTATGAATGCTGTGCTTGCACCATTATTACGTAATAATAATAACAAATATTAAAAACTTTCGTTGATGATAAAGGGTTAGACTTCTCGAGGCCTTTCTGGCCATTGTTCAGGATACAGATCTTCTTCTTTAACTTTTTGAATAATCGAAAGAGACGAGTGATTTGTCCGCATTAATCACGGAAATTTCCTGGCATTGTTTATAAAAATCCTTATTTTATATCGCTAACAATTTTATTAATCGATCATTCCGTTTGTTAAACCATTTTCACTTTAACCAGTTGAAATCTTTATAATAACTATCGTTCTCTGGTCCCGAATGCGTGTTTATTTGAGTATGAAAATGTTGTTTTTTATCAATGAATGATATTTTAACCAAAAGTTCAATATTTCTTATTTACAAAATTAATGGGACGTATAGACTCTTAACCTAAACCAAATGCGTGCGCGTGGTATTGCTCTCGTCGGTTTTATTAAATGGATAAATTTCATCAGGATGAGCTATTATGGATAATAGATACAATTGTTGTTATTCAGAAGAGAGCGTTGAAAAACCTAAAATAGCGCTACAGAATGTATACTATCACGCAGGTCAAAATCCCTTTAACAAAACCCTGGTTGCAGGTGCTATCTTTCTTGCTTTTAATACCGCGCATGCCACAGATTCTTGTGATTATGTCAGTACCAGACCTGAAACTAGCTGTGTCTATGCTGATAACAAAATAAATATCCATATTCATACTGACATAAATAATCGTACTAGTACCCCAGCCTATCAATACGAAACTGATTATATGACTACGGATAAATCAGTTATCCATTTAGAGGCTGGCACAACAATTCATTCGGATGCAACGGGTATTGAGGCATTAGGACGTAGCAACACCGAAATTGAAGTGAGCACCTCTGGCAATATCTATACAGGAAACATCTCCGATGTTGATGTGCAGAAACCTCAGGCCCCCATCTCCGGGCCTTCCGGCGGTATAATCTTTGATATAACCAACGTTCGTGGAACCCAACACGCCAGTGTTTATCTGGCGGGTGCATCCGGCGGTCTATTAGCGTTGGGGGCCGTGACGCAATATTCCGATAGTCAAATTGTTAACCAGAGTGCCAGTAAAGATACAGCCGCAATATATTCTCAGGCGCTGGAATCTCGGATGACAACCTCAGGCGTTATTCGCTCTCAAGTTGGAGATGCGATTCGTTTACAGGATACCGGCCCTGAATATTCCTATAGTAGCGGCGGCTACATTATTCTCGATCCTCAGAGTGTGTTTGATGTTCACTTACAGGAAGGTAGTGTAGTTGATGGCGGCTCTGAAGGTGCGGGGATTAAAACCATCGGCGGAGCAACTTCCAGTATCACGATTGATGAAGGTGCAACGTTGGGGGCATTGTCTGATGTCGCGATTAGCACAACTGGCTATGATTATTATGATCTCAACTACACTAATAATCCGTCGGGTATTAATACATACCAATACACTGGGGCGGCTACCAGCATCACCAATGCCGGAACGATGACTGGTGTTATTCAATTAACCAGCGGTCAGGATAAGATCGTGAATGACACAACGGGCGTCTGGAATATTCGTCAGTGGTCAGATTCCGATCGGGATGGTGTCCGGGATGCGGTTGCTTCTGTGGCAACCAGTGATTTTGGTGGCGGAACGACTGAGTTAAATAACCTCGGTCAAATTATACTGACCGCGAATGCCGATGGCAGCGCAAACAGCGCGCTGTTGCAGAATTTGCCCACCTTCAAAAACCAGGGCCGTTTAATTCTCGCTAATAACGTCGTAGGTGATCGTTTTACTATCGACGGTGATTATGTGGGTAATAATGGCACTGTTGAGCTGGATACTTACCTTGGGGATGACAGTTCTCCTACAGACAGAGTCATCATTAATGGCTCAACCTCCGGACAAAGTTATCTGCTGATTAATAATTCTGGCGGAACCGGAGCTAAAACCAGTGAAGGGATCAAAGTTATTGAAGTTAACGGTGATTCCTCCGGTGAGTTTATTCAGCAAGGTCGTGTCGTTGGCGGTGCATTTGAATACTATTTGCATAAAAATAGCGTCAATAATCAGGATGGTGACTGGTATCTGCGTTCACAGCTTCCGATTGTCACGCCTGAAGATCCGGTTATACCGAACCCGGAACCTGATCCTGACCCCGAGCCTACGCCAACTCCAGAACCGAAGCCTGAACCTGAAAATATCAATCGACCCGAACCGGGGAGCTATATGTTTAACCATATGGCCGCCAATAGCCTGTTCCTGATGCGCCTTCACGATCGTATGGGGGAAACCCAATATACTGATGCCCTGACCGGTGAGCAAAAGGTGACCAGTTTGTGGCTGCGCCAAGTTGGCGGTCATAACCGTTCTCGTGATAGCAGTGGCCAGTTAAAAAATCAGGGGAATCGTTACGTTTCTCAACTAGGTGGCGATATTGCACAATGGAGTAGCAATGGTTTCGACCGTTGGCATTTGGGCGTAATGGCCGGATTCGCCAGGCAAAACAGCAATACGGAGTCAAAATATTCAGGATATAAATCCACAGGTTCTGTGGCGGGGTACAGTGCGGGATTGTATGGCACATGGTATGCCAATGAGCATGATAAAACAGGCAGTTATGTTGATGCCTGGGCTTTATATAACTGGTTTGATAATGAAGTAAAAGGTGACCAGTTGGCGACGGAAAGCTATAAATCCCGGGGTGTTACGGCATCAATTGAAGCTGGCTATACCTTCAAACTGGGGGAACGAATCTCTGACGGTGTGAAATATTATTTGCAACCTAAGGGACAACTGACCTGGATGAACGTTCGCGCCAATGACCATACTGAACATTCAAGTAGTGGTGGTTCACGTGTTTCCTTTGATGGTGATGGCAATATTCAAAGTCGTCTTGGTATTCGTACTTATGCCAACGGTCATAGTGCTATTGATAACGGTAAAGACCGTAAATTCCAGCCATTTATCGAAGCCAACTGGATCCACAATACTCATAACTTTGGTGCAACCATGAATGGCTATAAGAATAGTATTGATGGAACCAAAAATATTGGCGAAGTAAAAGTGGGACTTGAAGGCCAGTTATCTCGTCGCCTGGATCTTTGGGGTAACGTCACGCAGCAAATGGGTGACAGTGGCTATAGCGATACTCTGGTTATATTAGGAATTAAATATCGTTTCTAGTGGAGAGCCATTGTTAAATGGAAGCCTGGCGGTTTTTATTGACTGGCAGGCTATCCGTTGCATTTGATAATAGGATTTGGTATGCAACCACGAGTTTTAATTGTTACAACTGAAGCCCCGGACGTGCTGTTTAGCGGTCTTGGTTTTTTTAATGAACACTTTTGGGCGGAATTAAAACGGCGTAATTATCCTTTTAAAGTGTTGTATCTGAATAATCAAAAGACAGCACATTCTCAGTTAGCTGATTATGAGATTGCAGTAGAACCGGCCTTACCCCTCGATTCATCGCTGGAGTCGCTCAGTCTTAACGTGGCCTGGAGTACAGCGCAAAAAGTTCAGCCGATCCTCAATGAGTTCAAACCTGACATTATTTCGGTACATGAAAACTCGCCGCTATTGCCGTTCTTTTTTGAGCTAAACCGCGTTCAGTTCACGCTGCATTCCAGCTATATCGGTATGCAACACTATCTGACCCGGACACAAAAAGGAATGCAGCATTACTGGGAGCAGAGGATCGCCGTGCGGCAAAGTGGCGCGGTGGTTCTTCATAGCGATTGGGCCCATCGCTCTGTTATTCAGCATGTCTCGGCGGATATCGTCCCACCTCACCTGTTTCCAATCGGTGTGGATTTCGCAGATTATCCGGCGGATAAAATTCCCCATCCTGAAGGCAAAGTCGTGATTAGCTTTTTTGGTCGCTTTACCGATATTGTGAAGAATTTCCTGATTTTCCGTGATGCCATCAATACACTTCCACCAACCTATCGGCAGCGCATAGAAGCCCGGGTTTATGGACCTGAAAAAATCCCCGATTATATGGAAAAAGAAGGTTTTAAAGGTTTAACCTTTGTGCAAGGGGAAGAGAAAAAACGGGCGCTGGCGGAAACTGATATCGTCGTTTTCCCAAGTATGCAGGAAAGCTACGGTATTGTTGGTCTGGAAGCATTGTTGTCGAATTGCGCATTAATCGCCACGCCAGGATTAGGTATGGATAGTTATATGCAGCCGGAATATGCTTGCGAACCGACAATCGCCGCGATCCAAAAGCGAATTATTACTTATCTTTCGGATGTCGAGCAATTACGTAAAGACCAGAAGACGCAGATATTCCGTAATAGTGTTAATCGACCGGAGTTTACGTTAAGCAAGATGACTGAGTCATATATCAGCGTTTGGCAGGAATTGCATAAGACGTTACAGAAAGAACGACAGTGAGTTATTTTTATTCAAAATTCCCATAAACGCTGTTTTTCTTACAGCATAAATACTTGACCCAGACTTGATTGTGGGTCAGAGGCGGTCAATGACAAGTTGCCACGGTTACTTATCTTGTACTGTACCAAGTAAAAAACTCATTTACCTGGTACTCAACAACGATACCCTTAAATTGAGTATGTCGTTCCAGAACTGGCTGTTGATGATGATCCGTTTTATTATTGAGTTCGGTGACCACCTGAGCGATCACCTTTAACATGACGGCAGTTATACAGGTCTACCATAACACCTGTCTTTACTTACTGACGAACGTAATGGCCGCCTACGGAAAGAACTGTTATATCATTACCTCGCTTGATGAATACAACCCTATGCTCTTGATTTATCCGAAATGAATAAGTATCAGTAACACCGTGAAGTTTTTCACAATTTGCATCCGAAACAGATTTTGCCGCTGTTTTTGGATCGTGCCCATAGTCCCTGACAAGACGACGCCATTCATAATATTTTCTCATAGCGGCTTGCGGTACTTCGATATGTTTGTTTTGGCGATATCTGGTTCTTTGTTCACGATCATCAAAATTGTAATACATAAACTCTCATCTCCTTGAAAGCTGCCCATGGTGAGCAGCGCTGCTCATTACAACATTTAGCCTAACTAACTCTTCGTCGGTTAGAACAACAATTGTTTTGATTGAACGATAAGGTATTACATAGCGACATTTTAGTATCTGGAGTTTAAAGAGTGCGGAGATTTCGACAAATATTTGTATGTTGTAACTATTGTTTCCGTTAATAGTGGCAACTTTATTTCCAGACTGGAAATATTCCGAACATAAACGACAGTGTAAAAATACTAATGAATTGAATATACACGCTTATTTATCTGGCATAGCAATTGCTAAGTCATTAGCGAGTCGTTTATAAAATTAAGGAAAGAGTATGTCTAATAACCGCAATTATCGATTCGATACCAAAATTGTACACGCAGGACAACACCCGGACCCCTCTACAGGATCACTCAGCACGCCAATTTTCCAGACATCAACATTTGTCTTTGATAATGCTGAACAAGGCGCTGCACGTTTTGCACTGGAAGAACCAGGTTATATTTATACTCGCCTGGGTAACCCCACCACAGATGCCCTTGAGCAAAAAATGGCCGTCCTTGAAGACGGTGAAGCCGCGCTGGCGACCGCTTCTGGAATTTCAGCAATTACGACAGCCCTGCTGACTCTGTGTCAGCAAGGCGATCATATTGTCTCTGCCAATGCAATTTATGGTTGCACGCACGCTTTTCTTTCCCACAGCATGCCGAAATTTGGCATTACCACAAGCTTTGTCGACGCAACCAACATTGCTGAACTAAAAGCAGCAATACGGCCAGAAACGAAGGTTATTTATATCGAAACCCCAGCCAATCCAACACTGACACTGGTCGATATCGAAATGGTCGCGGGTATCGCGCATCAGCACGGCGCGCTGTTAATTGTCGATAACACCTTTATGTCGCCTTACGGTCAACAACCATTACGTCTGGGGGCGGATATTGTTGTACATAGTGTCACTAAATACATTAACGGTCACGGCGATGTAATTGGCGGTGTTATTGTTGGTAAAAAAGACTTTATCGACCAGGCGCGTTACGTTGGACTTAAGGATATTACAGGCGGATGTATGAGTCCGTTTAATGCCTGGCTGACCTTGCGTGGCGTTAAAACTCTCGGCGTCAGGATGGAACGTCACTCCAGCAACGCCATGAAAATTGCGCAGTTCCTTGAAAGCCATCCAACAATTACCCATGTCTATTATCCTGGATTACTGGCTCACCCTCAGTACGATTTATATAAGCGACAAATGACTTTACCCGGCGGTGTCATCAGTTTCGAAATAGCCGGAGGATTTGATTCTGGCAGACGGATGATTAACGCGGTCAATTTATGTTTGCTGGCGGTAAGTCTTGGGGATACCGAAACGCTGATCCAACATCCGGCATCGATGACCCACTCTCCTGTACCGCCAGAAGAACGATTAAAAGCAGGAATTACTGATGGAATGATTCGGCTTTCTGTAGGTCTGGAAGATCCTGACGATATTATTGAGGACCTTCAGCAGGCAATCGCAACAGCCATCGCCGGAAATTAATTTTTCAACAGCATATAAAATATCAACGCCTGCCCTCTGTCTTATTGGCAGAGGGATTGGGATGGAGGCACATTATGCAAATCAGCACGCAACAAGCGGATAATTATGTAAATATTTCTCACACACTCACCAATAAACTCCCCTTTACACGCTATGACTTTGGTTGGGTCTTATTATGCATTGGCATGGCAATTGGCGCAGGTACTGTTTTAATGCCGGTGCAGATCGGTTTAAAAGGGATATGGGTTTTCATTACAGCATTTATTATTGCTTACCCTGCAACTTATATTGTGCAGGATATGTATCTTAAAACACTTTCTAAAAGTGAAACCTGCAACGATTATACTGATATTATAAGCCACTACCTGGGGAAAAACTGGGGAATTTTTTTAGGTGTTATTTATTTTTTGATGATTGTCCATGGGATATTCATCTACTCTCTTTCCGTCATTTTTGACAGCGCTTCGTACATCAGGCATTTTGGTTTAACCGATAGCGACTTGTCACAATCCGTTATCTATAAGATCATTGTCTTTTCTGTTTTAGTGGCCATTGCCTCTCGTGGTGAAAAAATATTATTTAAAATTTCCGGACCAATGGTAATCATCAAAGTGGGAATTATTATTATTCTCGGTTTTATCATGATCCCTCACTGGAATTTTAATAATGTTAGTGCATTCCCGCCAATGAGTGATTTTTTTCGCGACGTTCTGCTCACCATCCCGTTTTGTTTTTTCTCAGCCGTCTTTATTCAGGTGTTGAATCCGATGAATATTGCCTATCGAAAAAGAGAAAGAGACCGGGTTATGGCCACCAGAATGGCTATCCGCACCCATCGAATCAGTTACATTGCGCTGATAACCATCATATTATTTTTTTCATTCTCATTTACTTTTTCCATCAGCCATGAAGAAGCGGTTTCCGCATTTGAGCAGAATATTTCCGCCCTGGCGCTGGCAACGCAAGTGATACCGGGAGAAATTATTCATCTTGCTTCGACAATATTAAATATATTTGCAGTTCTGACGGCTTTTTTTGGTATATATCTTGGTTTTCATGAAGCATTGAAAGGAATTGTACTCAATATTTTAAGTCGGGTAATTAATGTTGAGAAAGTCAGCCCGCAGATGCTCACAACAGGAATAGGGATTTTTATTGTTGCTACACTGGTTGTCTGGGTTTCGTTTCGTGTATCCGTCCTGGTGTTTTTCCAGCTTGGTAGTCCACTATACGGTATCGTCTCTTGTCTGATCCCTGTTTTCTTAATTTACAGTGTCAAAGCGCTAGAAAACCTGCGCGGGGTCAGAAGCTGGCTTATTTTTATCTACGGTATTTTACTCTGTCTCTCACCGCTGCTGAAACTCATCGAGTAGTATTTGGGACGCCCCCATGTTTTAGATGGGGGCATTAATAAACCATATCCTGCTGGTAGCTGCGTATTTTATTCAAAACGGTAGTATGCGAGACACCAAGCACTTTAGCGATACCACGCGCAGAGACATTATCATCTAACATCTTTTCGATAATTTTTCGTTCAGTCAAGCGAACTTGTTCTTTTAAAGGCCCTATATTCCCACTGTGCCTTTGCTGATTCTCCCGGCATAGAGAATTCATCCATTTCATTTCGTCCATTGTTACTATTCCACTGTCCGACATATGCATCAAACGGATAATAATATTCTCCAGTTCCCTGATGTTGCCCGGCCATGCGTAATGCTGCAAAAATTCCAGACTATTTTTATCAAAAACCAATGCCCGCTTAAACTCGCAACAATGCTTTTGCAGAAAATGATCAATTAATAACGTAATATCTTGTGGATGCTGGCGAAGCGGCGGGATTGTTAACGAAAGAATATTGATTCGGTAGTAGAGATCGGCACGTAACTCACGATTCAACATCATCTCTTCCAGGTTCGCATTAGTGGCTACGATAACCCGAGTATCAAAAGAAACAACCTGAGAACTGCCTATACGGCGGATACAACTATCCTGCAAAACGCGCAGTAGTTTTGCCTGCATACTTAGTGGCATTTCGCCAAACTCATCAAGAAACAGCGTTCCTTTATCCGCCATTTCAAACAATCCTTTCTTCCCTTTGCCATCGGCCCCGGTGAACGCGCCTTTCTCGTAACCAAAGAACTCGCTTTCCATCAGTTCTTCAGGGATTGTCGAACAGTTTACCGGAATAAAAGCGTGTAAACGTCGTGGCCCACAATTATGAATAGCACGCGCCAGCAACTCTTTCCCTGTTCCCGTTTCACCGCGAATCAATACGGTAAAACGACTTTCCGAAAACTTTATCGCTTTTTCTATAAGCGATTGCATTTGCGGGCTTTCACCAATCATATCAGTAAAATATTCGCTCGGTTTTACTGATCTATGAGAGGTGATTCCACTATCGGTACTAAAATGCTCAATATTAATAATGTCTGGATGATGACTTAACCGTGTCACCACACTATTGATATCCCCTGTATGACGACACATTGATTTAATAAGAATGCGTCCGGCTGTCACTTTCATTGAAATAATATTAAATTTATAAAATGAAAATTCTTTTAAAACGTCTTCTATCATTGAAATACGGTCAATGGTTTTTATATTCCAGCGTATCGTAAACACATAAGCTCCATTGCATTTTTTGAACACATCGACAGGCATTTTACTGCAAGGAGGAGGATGTTCTGCCAAAGGCATCACAGAGTTGAGGAAAATCTCAATGAAGAACAACGTTAAGGGAATATGTGTCGCGTAGCATCGGAAACTGGAAATAGGAAATATGATAGATAAACTATTGAGAATAGATGATATTGTTAATGCCCATGACTCCAATGGACATTAACCAACGCTGGTACAGCTCATTTGCTGCCCAGGGAATGCAGTATAACCAATGCTAATTAGCGTTTTACCGCGTCAAAAAACGTATACATCTGACTAACTTTTGAACCTTGATGCAAAGATGTCATATTTTGCTTGAGCGTTTCGAGCCTGATATTGACTTTACGGATCAACTCCTCTGTACCGTTCATAAGCTCACGAACCAGACTTTTGATGCGTTCACGCTCAATTTCTGACAGCGTTAATCCACTGGTGCCCGTCATTAAGTCTTCCGCTTTCGCCAGAAATATATCCAGCAGCGCTAAAAAGGCATCCCATTTTTCTTCACGCACCATCGTTAACATCGACTGGTTCATGTCGAACAAATTATCATAATGTGAAATCAAATTAACCACGTCTCCCCCGGGTTTGCTGTGGGTCAATTTCTTCCCAGGTTTCTGCAAGCCGCATTAATAGTTGATCGACATGCTTCAGTAATTCAGGGTCGTTCGTTCGGTTAGCCTGAAACAATGTCCGTGACATATACTCATAAAGTTGTTCGAGTTCGCCTGCAATATGCAGACCTTTCTCATGATCAAGCGATGCCCGCAAACCATTATCAATAATATTGATTGCTTTAGAGATCATCTCCCCGCGGCGAGGAATATTACCCTGTTCAAAATAGATAATTGCTTTCTGGATTGCGCTATGAATTCCATCAAACAGCATAGAAATAAGCTGATGTGGGGTTGCTCCTGCCAGTTTGCTCTGTAGCGAAACTTGTTTGTAGGCTTCTGCGCCCTGTGAAGTGTACATATCAGACTCCTGCGGGGCTGGCGGAGTCACGCTCCGTCAGCCTTTACTCTTATTAAATCGTTGATAAAAGAGAGGTTAATTGCGAGTTCATGCTGTTCATTTTTGACATCGCGGTATCCAGATTCTGGAACTGGATGCGATAACGCTCAACCTGAGCATCGATCAGTTTCTGGGTCTTATCAATTTGCTGCTGAACCACCTTGCTTTGTGAATCAAGGCCGTCAGTGGTGGTCTTGATAAGCCCGGTTTTATCATCGCTACCAGTACCAATATAGCTACTGATGATATTCCCCAACGTAGTCGCCATGCCTTCATTACTGCCATGACCCATAAACATATTGGCGATCTGATCCGGATCATCGGCAATCGCGTTGTCCAGCTTGTTCTCATCCAGTGTCATCTGACCGGTTGCGGCATCAATTTTGATGCCCAGATCGGCTAATGAACCATAATCAGCGCCAGAATCACCATAAACGCCGTTTACCGTAGAGCGAATTTGACTGACCATTCCGCGCAGCGTGGAATCGCCCATCAGCGCCCCGCTCTTGGAACTGGGCGTTGCGACATCATCATCACTCAGACCGGAGGTATCATTCTTGACGTACTTACTGAATACAGTTGTTGCTGACAGCAGTGCATTGTATTGCTTAACAAAATCCTGAAGGTGAGTTTTAATAGCAGACGTATCAGCCGTTAATGTCAACTGCTCAGATTGTAATTTGGTCGGATCATTTTTATCTGCTTCAGAAACGGCATTCAGGTTCAGCGTCACACCGTCAATGATGTCAGTAATGTTGTTACTGGAACGAGTAAAATCAGTACCATCAACAGACAATTTGGCATCTTTAGCATCCGAAACCGAAATCATCTTGTCAGCTGCACCGGGATCGCCCGCAACACCATTTGGATGCTGACCGCCTGCTGACGTGTCCAAGATGTCCGCAAGATTCTGATCGCCGTCGACCTTAACGCTCATTTCACCGTCGCTGCCGGTTGTTTTAGAACTCAGAACCAGTTGATAACCTTTGCCTGTAGACTGAACGCTGGCACTAACATCACCATTTTGCTTGTTGATAGCCTTGGCGATGCTGTTTAACGACGTTTCATCGTCTTTAAGTTCAACTTCGGTGGTTTTTCCGTCTTTTTGCGTGATGGTGATCTTTCTGGTGCCGCTGCCAGTTGTACTCCCCAGGGTGGTGTCAGCACTGGTCTGGAGTTCCGTTTTCAGTTTATGGGCAGATGCCAGTTGTTCCACAGTAATTTCATGAGTATCCGCCAGCGCACCCGTGCTCGCCGTCGCAGTAAAGGCTTTGTTGCTACTCACTTTCAGGGTATTGAATGCATCACCACCTAATGATTTCACCGATTTTTGCAGCGTAGACAATAGGCTGGAGATAGATCCCCAGGCTGAAATCTTCAATTTATAGCTATTCTGAAGACTGGTATAGGGCGTCAGGCGCTGCTGTTCGCTGGCTTTAAGTTGCTCCAGCATTGATGCGGTATCGATCCCTGAACCGATTCCCAGTGATGATATACCCATGTTGTTTCTCCTGAGGGGTTGTGATTTTTAAGAATCTCTTCCCTATATCGGCATAAAAACAGACTGGATAAATATTTAACTTTTTTTCAACAATCCGAAGAATGAAATTATTCGCTTTCTTTAATTTGTCCTCTTACATTTCCGCCCTATTTTTACTTTTTTTATCTCATTCGCTTTAGCCACTTTATTTCCACGCCGATATCTGTGGTATGCGGAGTTACAACGCATATTCAGTTTAAATTCTATTCCGGGCGGATCGCACCGTCACGTTTTAATTGAGGATATATCATGTCACAGGTCATTAATACCAACGCACTGAGCCTAGTTGCACAGAACAACCTGAACAAATCTCAGTCCACTCTCGGCACTGCGATCCAACGCCTGTCTTCTGGTCTGCGTATTAACAGCGCAAAAGACGATGCTGCTGGCCAGGCTATCAGCAACCGCTTCACCGCCAGCATCTCTGGT
>NZ_RHJJ01000017.1:0-83971 GCF_004212225.1 Escherichia sp. E14V7 | reverse complement strand
CCCTTCTTCGCATGGAGGCAATATAAACATGCTGACGAAATATGCCCTTGTGGCAGTCATAGTGCTGTGTTTAACGGTGCTGGGATTTACGCTTCTGGTCGGAGACTCACTGTGTGAGTTCACCGTAAAGGAACGTAATATTGAGTTTAAGGCTGTTCTCGCTTACGAACCGAAGAAGTAGCCGTTGTGCGGGGAGCAATCCCCGCATATCCGGTTGTCAGGTCAGGATGGTAAGGCACCTGCTTTACACTTTCGCCCGCGGTCAGTGATGGCTGCGGGCGAACCGTACCAGATGTTGTCAATTAATCGTGTTGGCACAGCGTTATGACTATCTTTTGTTTAAGCTGCCAGTGCACAGCAAACTGCTCATCCTCTAGTCGAATGATGATCCGCTGTTTATTCCAGCTAATTATCTGATAATCCAGAAAACCTGGAGCGGCCTGTATCTTGTTTGCCTTAAATGCACTCTCTTTGGCGGAAAATGCCAGTGTCAGCGCCAGAGAAAAGGCTAAACCGCAGTCTGCGAGTCGCTCGTGTTCCGCTGGCGTAATAATGTTGTCTGTCAATTCTGCCGCTGTTTGCGCAGAAAAAATTTCTTCAATATCAATGCCAATCGGTTGACGAGATACCACGGCTAATGCCGTAGTCCCGCAGTGGCTAATACTGCCGTATACCTCCGCAGGCCACACAGGTTGGCGTAGCTCGCCGATTGCGGGTACACATTTATAGCCATATTCCCGCAACGCATAAACAGCAGCGATCCGCCCGGCCAAATGTTCGGCTTTGCGTTTCCGCCCAGCGTTTTGCAGTTGCGCGTAGTGCGGCAGCCAGAGTAAATCCTGCTCGCGAAAACTCGCCGGATCAAACTCAACAAAATGCAGCGTATGTCCGGCAAAGGGGAGGGCGGTATGCGTAGTTTTCATGTCGACCATATTTGAGACTGATGACAAACGCAAAACTGCCTGATGCGCTACGCTTATCAGGCCTACGTGATCCTGCAATATATTGAATTGGCAAGATTTTTGTAGGCCGGATAAGGCGTTCACGCCGCATCCGGCATGAACGACGCGCACTTTGTCAACAATCTGACGTTAGCATTAGAAGTGAGTATTAACGCTCATGTACCACGTACGTCCCGGCTCGTTATAGGTATACGCCCCGGCTCCGGCGATATAGTTGGCTCCTGCCAGATCGCCTGTGGTCTGGGCATTACCCGCACGCCACAAACGCTTGTCGAACAGGTTGTCCACGCCGCCGGTCAGACTGACATTCTTCGTCACATCCCAGGTCGCGCTCAGACCCACAATGCTGTAAGGACTGATTTCTTTGGTTTCCGGTCCAACCGCTGGCTGGCCTTTATAGTTGTACTTCTTCGGCTGCTGCTTGCCGTACCAGGTGAAGGTCGTTTGCATCGACAAATCTTCCCGTGCCTGCCAGCTCAGCGTTGAGTTCAACGTATACTCCGGGATGATCGACAAACGGTCGCCCGTGGTTTTGTTTTCACTCTTCAGCATATAAGTGATGTTATTGGTCCACATCACCGTTTCGCTAACCGGTACGTTTAACGATCCTTCCAGACCTTCAACCACTGCTTTCGGCACGTTATCCCACTGGTAGAGATCGGTGCCGACTGCGTTTTGCCCTACAGCAACATAGCCTGCTTCAATCTTATTGCGATAATCGTTACGGAACCAGGTGATGCCCGCCAGCCAGCCGTCGCGTTTGAACTCCAGACCAATCTCTTTGTTGATACTGGTTTCCGCTTTCAGGTCATCGTTCCCCTGCAGATAGCAGCCGCCCGCGCTGGCGTAACAGCCCTGACCTTTACTGTAGAGAATGTAGTTCGGGTTAGTCTGGTACAGGCTCGGCGCTTTATAGGCGCGGGCAATGCCCATTTTCAGCGTGAAGTCATCGCCTAAACCTTGCGATATGTTCAGCGCCGGACTCCAGTTATCGCCCACAATGCTGTGATGATCGAAACGCAGCCCCGGTGTCACGATAGTGCTGTCAGTCAGCTCCATATTGTTTTCGGCAAACAGCGAGAAAATTTCTGCTTTTGAATATGGGCTACGGTCGGTGGCGCTCACGCCATCAATAGCACCACCGGTATTCGTTCCGGTCAGCGCCTGGGTGTTGGAACTTAAGTCCTTCATCCGCTGCTGATTCCACTCCGTACCCAGCGTCAGCGTCTGGTTAACGAGGAAATCAATCGGCAGGTTAACTTCGCTGTGCAGCATGACGTCATCGAGATCGATATCGACGAAATCCTGTGTCGCTTTTTCGTTAAATTTCCCTTCGGTGCCGCCCGCCAGACCCTCTGGAATACGTGAGTTTCTCGTGTGTTCGTACTGTACCCAGTTGCTGGTGGTCACGCCGTTATCCCAGCCGCCGTTCCAGGTCAGCGAGTAGTTCTGGCGATACAAGCGGTTGGTTTCATCACCATATTTCGAGCGGGTATAGGAATCGGAGTTGGTGTTCTGTGTGTCGCCCGCATACAGGTTGCCCTGGCGGCTGTAGCCTGCTTCCAGTTCAAGTGATTGCAGAGGCGCGAAGTCCCAGCGAACTACGCCATTAATATCCTTGTTGATCACCCCTTCGCGCCCGGCGGGCAGCGTATCCGCATATGTACCGGCACGCGCGGACTGATGCCCCCGGTTAATATCCCACGCGTCAGCCTGAGTTTTGTCGAGGTTGCCATATAAACGGAAGCTGAATTCATCGCCCAGCGGACCGGTCAGGCTGAAGTTGGTACGTTTGGTGGCACCTTCCTCTTTATGTTCTGGTGCATTGAAATAAGCATCCCAGGAGCCGTGCCATTCGCCGCTGCCTTTTTTGGTAATGATGTTAACCACGCCGCCCGCCGCGCCGTTGCCATAACGCGCAGCTGCCGGACCACGCAGAACTTCAATACGTTCAATCATTTCAGGCGGCACCCAGGAAGTATCACCACGGGTATCGCGCTCGCCACGCCAGCCCTGACGCACCGAGTTACGGCTGCTGACCGGTTTGCCGTCAATCAAAATCAACGTGTTTTCCGGCCCCATGCCGCGAATATCAATCTGGCGGTTATTACCACGCTGACCACTGGTGGAGTTACCGGTCAGGTTAACGCCTGGCATGGTACGGATGATTTCCGACACATCGCGGGCAACGGGGTTTTTGCGGATTTCATCTGCGGTGATGGTCGAAACGCCAGGCGCCTGCAAGTTCTGCTCTGCGGCGGTAACGACAATGGTATCGTCATGTGAAACAGGAGTATCAGTTGGCTCTTGTGCCTGTGCTACCCCATAAATCCCCAGATTGACCAACAAGGCCAGGGAATGAATCTTCTTGTTCATTGTTTTATTCCTGCATTTTTGCCACGAATTGCAACTGTCGGGCATGGTCGTCATCAATACGACGCATCCCGCTACCGCGAAAACCTTTGATCCTGAAAGACACGCAGTGCAGTTGGTTAATAAATGTCCGCGCTTCCCACGGCGCGCCATTACGCTATTGCAAATGCAAATAGTTATCAATAATATTATCAATATATTTCTGCAATCAATGAAAAAAATCACAATAAACATAAGGTTATGATGTGGCGGCGTTAAAGGTGGGAAGTGATAGCTGGTGGCAGTCGAAACATGGCCCTGAATGGCAGCGTCTTAATGACGAAATGTTTGAGGTCACTTTCTGGTGGCGTGATCCACAAGGTTCTGAAGACTGCTCGACGATAAAGCGCGTATGGGTCTACATTACTGGCGTCACCGATCACCATCAGAACAGCCAGCCCCAGTCGATGCAGCGAATTGCAGGTACTGATGTCTGGCAGTGGACGACACAACTCAATGCCAACTGGCGCGGCAGCTACTGTTTTATTCCCACCGAACGCGATGACATTTTTTCTGCGCCATCCCCTGATCGCCTCGAGTTACGCGAGGGATGGCAAAAATTACTCCCCCAGGCGATAGCCGATCCGCTGAATCCACAAAGCTGGAAAGGCGGGCGAGGGCACGCTGTTTCTGCACTCGAAATGCCGCAAGCGCCCCTGCAACCGGGTTGGGATTGTCCGCAAGCGCCAGAAACACCTGCCAAAGAAATTATCTGGAAAAGTGAACGGTTGAAAAATTCACGGCGTGTATGGATTTTTACCACCGGCGATGTACCAGCAGAAGAACGCCCGCTGGCAGTTTTGCTCGATGGCGAATTTTGGGCGCAGAGTATGCCCGTCTGGCCTGTGCTGACTTCGCTGACCCATCGTCAGCAACTTCCTCCCGCCGTGTATGTGTTGATCGACGCTATCGACACCACGCACCGCGCCCACGAACTGCCGTGTAATGCCGATTTCTGGCTGGCAGTACAGCAAGAGTTATTACCCCTGGTGAAAGCTATTGCCCCTTTTAGCGATCGCGCCGATCGCACCGTGGTCGCCGGGCAGAGTTTTGGTGGGCTTTCCGCGCTGTATGCCGGACTGCACTGGCCTGAACGCTTTGGCTGTGTATTAAGCCAGTCAGGATCGTACTGGTGGCCGCATCGGGGCGGGCAGCAAGAGGGCGTGTTACTTGAAAAGCTTAAAGCTGGTGAAGTTAGCGCCGAAGGTCTGCGCATTGTGCTGGAAGCGGGTATTCGCGAGCCGATGATTATGCGGGCCAATCAGGCGCTGTATGCGCAATTACACCCCATAAAAGAATCCATTTTCTGGCGTCAGGTTGACGGCGGACATGATGCGCTTTGTTGGCGCGGTGGCTTGATGCAGGGGCTAATCGACCTCTGGCAACCACTTTTCCATGACAGGAGTTGAATATGGCATTCAGTAATCCCTTCGATGATCCACAGGGAGCGTTTTACATTTTGCGCAATGCGCAGGGGCAATTCAGTCTGTGGCCGCAACAATGCGCCTTACCGGCAGGCTGGGACATTGTGTGTCAGCCGCAGTCACAAGAGTCCTGCCAGCAGTGGTTGGAAGCCCACTGGCGTACTCTGACACCGGCGAATTTCACCCAGTTGCAGGAGGCGCAATGAGCCAGCATTTACCTTTGGTCGCTGCACAGCCCGGCATCTGGATGGCAGAAAAACTGTCGGATTTACCCTCCGCCTGGAGCGTGGCGCATTACGTTGAGTTAACCGGAGAGGTTGATGTGCCATTACTGGCCCGCGCGGTGGTTGCCGGATTAGCGCAAGCAGATACACTGCGGATGCGTTTTACGGAAGATAACGGCGAAGTCTGGCAGTGGGTCGATGATGCGCTGACGTTCGAACTGCCAGAAATTATCGACCTGCGAACCAACATTGATCCACACGGTACTGCGCAGGCATTAATGCAGGCGGATTTGCAACAAGATCTGCGCGTCGATAGCGGTAAACCACTGGTCTTTCATCAGCTGATACAGGTGGCGGATAACCGCTGGTACTGGTATCAGCGTTACCACCATTTGCTGGTCGATGGCTTCAGTTTCCCGGCCATTACCCGCCAGATCGCCAATATTTACTGCACATGGCTGCGTGGCGAACCAACGCCTGCTTCGCCGTTTACGCCTTTCGCTGATGTAGTGGAAGAGTACCAGCAATACCGCGAAAGCGAAGCCTGGCAGCGTGATGCGGCATTCTGGGCGGAACAGCGTCGTCAACTGCCACCGCCCGCGTCACTTTCTCCGGCACCTTTACCGGGGCGTAGCGCTTCGGCAGATATTTTGCGCCTGAAACTGGAATTTACCGACGGGGAATTCCGCCAGCTGGCTACGCAACTTTCAGGTGTGCAGCGTACCGATTTAGCCCTTGCGCTGACGGCTTTGTGGCTGGGGCGATTGTGCAATCGCATGGACTACGCCGCCGGATTTATCTTTATGCGTCGACTGGGCTCGGCGGCGTTGACGGCTACCGGACCCGTGCTCAACGTTTTGCCGTTGGGTATTCACATTGCGGCGCAAGAAACGCTACCGGAACTGGCAACCCGACTGGCAGCACAACTGAAAAAAATGCGTCGTCATCAACGTTACGATGCCGAACAAATTGTCCGTGACAGCGGGCGAGCGGCAGGTGATGAACCGCTGTTCGGTCCGGTACTCAATATCAAGGTATTTGATTACCAACTGGATATTCCGGGCGTGCAGGCGCAAACCCATACCCTGGCAACCGGTCCGGTTAATGACCTTGAACTGGCCCTGTTCCCGGATGAACACGGTGATTTGAGTATTGAGATCCTCGCCAATAAACAGCGTTACGATGAGCCAACGTTAATCCAGCATGCTGAACGCCTGAAAATGTTGATTGCCCAGTTCGCCGCGGATCCGGCGCTGTTGTGCGGCGATGTCGATATTATGCTGCCAGGTGAGTATGCGCAGCTGGCGCAGATCAACGCCACTCAGGTTGAGATTCCAGAAACCACGCTGAGTGCGCTGGTGGCAGAACAAGCGGCAAAAACACCGGATGCTCCGGCGCTGGCAGATGCACGTTACCAGTTCAGCTATCGGGAAATGCGCGAGCAGGTGGTGGCGCTGGCGAATCTGCTGCGTGAGCACGGCGTTAAACCAGGGGACAGCGTGGCGGTGGCATTACCGCGCTCGGTCTTTTTGACCCTGGCGCTACATGCGATTGTTGAAGCAGGTGCGGCCTGGTTACCGCTGGATACCGGCTATCCGGACGATCGCCTGAAAATGATGCTGGAAGATGCGCGTCCGTCACTGTTAATCACCACCGACGATCAACTGCCGCGCTTTGCCGATGTTCCTGATTTAACCAGCCTTTGCTATAACGCCCCGCTTACCGCACAGGGCAGTGCGCCGCTGCAACTTTCACAACCGCATCACACGGCCTATATCATCTTTACCTCTGGCTCCACCGGCAGGCCGAAAGGAGTAATGGTCGGGCAGACGGCTATCGTTAACCGCCTGCTTTGGATGCAAAATCATTATCCGCTTACAGGCGAAGATGTCGTTGCCCAAAAAACGCCGTGCAGTTTTGATGTCTCGGTGTGGGAGTTTTTCTGGCCGTTTATTGCCGGGGCTAAACTGGTGATGGCTGAACCGGAAGCGCACCGCGACCCGCTCGCTATGCAGCAATTCTTTGCCGAATATGGCGTAACGACCACGCACTTTGTGCCGTCGATGCTGGCGGCATTTGTTGCATCGCTGACGCCGCAAACCGCTCGCCAGAATTGCGCGACGTTGAAACAGGTTTTCTGTAGTGGTGAGGCCTTACCGGCTGATTTATGCCGCGAATGGCAACAGTTAACCAGCGTGCCGTTGCATAATCTATATGGCCCGACGGAAGCGGCGGTAGATGTCAGCTGGTATCCGGCTTTTGGCGAGGAACTGGCACAGGTGCGCGGCAGCAGTGTGCCGATTGGTTATCCGGTATGGAATACGGGTCTGCGTATTCTTGATGCGATGATGCATCCGGTGCCGCCGGGTGTGGCGGGTGATCTCTATCTCACCGGTATTCAACTGGCGCAGGGGTATCTTGGACGACCCGATCTGACCGCCAGCCGCTTTATTGCCGATCCTTTTGCCCCAGGTGAACGGATGTACCGTACCGGAGACGTTGCCCGCTGGCTGGATAACGGCGCGGTGGAGTACCTCGGGCGCAGTGACGATCAGCTAAAAATTCGCGGGCAGCGTATCGAACTGGGCGAAATCGATCGCGTGATGCAGGCGTTGCCGGATGTCGAACAGGCCGTTACTCATGCCTGTGTGATTAACCAGGCGGCAGCCACTGGTGGTGATGCGCGTCAGCTGGTGGGCTATCTGGTGTCGCAATCGGGCCTGCCGTTGGATACCAGCGCATTGCAGGCGCAGCTTCGCGAAACATTGCCACCGCATATGGTGCCGGTGGTTCTGCTGCAACTTCCACAGTTACCACTTAGCGCCAACGGCAAGCTGGATCGCAAAGCCTTACCGTTGCCTGAACTGAAGGCACAAACGCCGGGACGAGCGCCGAAAGCGGGCAGTGAAACGATTATCGCCGCGGCATTCTCGTCGTTGCTGGGGTGTGACGTGCAGGATGCCGATGCTGATTTCTTTGCGCTTGGCGGTCATTCGCTACTGGCAATGAAACTGGCAGCGCAGTTAAGTCGGCAGTTTGCCCGCCAGGTGACGCCGGGGCAGGTGATGGTCGCGTCAACCGTCGCTAAACTGGCAACGATTATTGATGGTGAAGAAGACAGCTCCCGGCGCATGGGATTCGAAACCATTCTGCCGTTGCGTGAAGGTAATGGCCCGACGCTGTTTTGTTTCCATCCGGCATCCGGTTTTGCCTGGCAGTTTAGCGTGCTCTCGCGTTATCTCGATCCACAATGGTCGATTATCGGCATTCAGTCGCCGCGCCCTCATGGACCCATGCAGACGGCGGCAAACCTGGTTGAAGTCTGCGAAGCGCATCTGGCAACGTTGCTGGCACAACAACCGCACGGCCCTTATTACCTGCTGGGGTATTCCCTTGGCGGTACGCTGGCGCAGGGTATTGCGGCGCGACTGCGTGCCCGTGGCGAACAGGTGGCATTTCTTGGCTTGCTGGATACCTGGCCGCCAGAAACGCAAAACTGGCAGGAAAAAGAGGCTAATGGTCTGGACCCGGAAGTGCTGGCGGAGATTAACCGCGAACGCGAGGCCTTCCTGGCGGCACAGCAGGGAAGTACTTCAACGGAGTTGTTTACCACCATTGAAGGCAACTACGCTGATGCTGTGCGCTTGTTAACCACCGCCCATAGCGTACCGTTTGATGGCAAAGCGACGCTGTTTGTTGCGGAGCGTACACTTCAGGAAAGTATGAGCCCCGAACGCGCCTGGTCGCCGTGGATAGCTGAGCTGGATATTTATCGTCAGGATTGCGCGCATGTGGATATTATTTCTCCAATAGCATTTGAAAAAATTGGACCAATTATTCGTGCTGCTCTAAATAAATAACTTTATCTTAAATGCAAATCCATAATTACGATAAATAATTATGGATTTTGTTATTTGTTGTATTAATATTTGCTGAGTGGTTTGTCTGAAAATGCGCCAAACATTGCGTTTGCTGCGTGGAATTTACAAAGTTCAGCTTCGGATAATTCTCACCAACTGGTAAAGTGTGCGCCGTGGAAATTTACCCTCATTGGACTCATTTTCAGGTTATACCGTATGTCAACACTGAATATTAAGCAGGAAAGCGACTCGCATTTTCCCGATTATCATCTGGCGCCAGCCAGTAATAATGAAATTGATTTACTTAATCTTATCGAAGTTTTATGGCACGCAAAAAAACAGATCATGGCTGTCGTTTTTGCCTTTGCCTGTATCGGGTTGCTGGTGTCATTTATCCTACCGCAAAAATGGACCAGTGCGGCGGTTGTAACGCCGGCAGAACCTGTGCAATGGCAAGAGCTGGAGAAAATATTTACTAACCTTCGGGTACTGGATCTGGATATCAAAATTGATCGTACAGAAGCATTTAACCTGTTTATCAAGAAGTTTCAGTCTGTTAGTTTGTTGGAAGATTATCTTCGTTCATCGCCGTATGTTATGAACCAATTGAAAGAGGCGAAAATCGACGAACTAGATTTGCATCGCGCAATTGTCGCATTGAGCGAAAAAATGAAAGCGGTGGATGACAATGCCAGTAAGAAAAAAGATGAACCGTCATTGTATACCTCCTGGACGCTAAGTTTCACCGCACCTACCAGTGAAGAGGCACAGAAAGTGTTGGCCGGGTATATCGATTATATCTCTGCGTTGGTGGTGAAAGAGTCGATAGAAAACGTCCGTAATAAACTGGAAATCAAAACCCAGTTTGAAAAAGAAAAACTGGCGCAGGATCGTATAAAAACGAAAAATCAGCTTGATGCAAACATTCAGCGCCTCAATTATTCACTCGACATTGCCAACGCGGCAGGAATTAAAAAGCCCGTATACAGTAATGGTCAGGCCGTTAAAGATGACCCTGATTTCTCTATTTCTCTCGGTGCAGACGGTATTGAACGCAAACTGGAAATTGAAAAAGCAGTCACTGACGTTGCGGAACTGAATGGTGAATTACGTAATCGTCAGTATCTCGTCGAGCAATTAACAAAAACAAATGTCAACGATGTGAATTTTACGCCGTTTAAATATCAGTTGCGTCCGACGTTGCCGGTGAAAAAAGACGGTCCGGGCAAAGCGATTATTGTGATCCTTTCGGCGCTGATCGGCGGTATGGTTGCTTGTGGTGGCGTGCTGTTGCGCCATGCGATGGCATCCAGAAAACAGGATGCCATGATGGCAGACCACTTAGTTTAAATCTTCGCGGTTGAAGGTGCCGTTCGTCCGAGCGGCACCACGAGCGGCGTTCCGGCCACCGGATCGTCAATAATCATGCAGCGCAGACCATAAATGCGCTCGATCAATTCAGCAGTGACAATCTCCTTCGGCGCTCCCTGAGCAACAATTTTCCCTTCCCGCAGTGCAATCAAATGGCTGGCGTAACGACAGGCCTGATTAAGATCGTGCAGCACTGCCGCCAGGGTATAGCCTTTCTCGCGATTCAGTTCGCTTAACAGTTCCAGCAAATCAATCTGATGACTGATATCCAGCCAGGTCGTGGGTTCGTCGAGCAGCATAATTGCCGTTTCCTGGGCCAGCACCATCGCGATCCACGCCCGCTGGCGTTGTCCGCCAGAAAGGGTATCCACGCTTTGATCCGCCAGATGAGTTATTCCCGTGGCTTGCATCGCTTTCGTTACCGCTTCTTCATCTTCTTTGCGCCAGCGGGTAAACAGCGGTTGATGCGGGTAACGTCCACGCGCTACCAGCTCCTGCACGGTGATATCTCCCGGCGTGGTAGCATTTTGCGCCAACAGACCAATCCGGCGTGCAACCTCTTTACTGGCGTAATGTTGAATGTGCTCGCCATCCAGCCAGACATGCCCGTGAGCAGGCGTCATCAGGCGGCTTAACGTGCGCAGTAACGTGGATTTACCGCAGCCATTTGGCCCGATAATCGCCGTGAAGTGACCGTCAGGAATTTCTACAGTCAGATTTTCCGCAACGGTATATTTGCCATATCCCAGGGTTAACTGTTCGCCGCGCAAACGGGCTACTGATTCGGTCATTTTTTGCGAGACTCCTGAATTAACAAGACGATAAGGTAAATACCGCCGAGGCTGACGGTAACGACGCCAACCGGAAGTTGATACGGCATAAACAGTTGCTGAGCGCAGAGATCGGCTGCCAGCAGTAACAGCGCGCCGCACAGCGCCGCTTGGGTCAGCCCCCAGCGAGCGGTGCCGCTAATGCGTCGGGCAATGTGCGGCGCGACTAAAGCAATAAAGGAAATCGGCCCGGCAAGCGCTGTTGCCGCAGCGGTAAGCACCACTGCAACCAGCATCATTAACAGCCGCGAACGTTCGACGCTGACGCCCAGTGCACACGCGGTATCATCGCCCATTTCCAGCAAGCGCATTCGCCGCACCAGCAAGGCGGCGGCAATGAGCATCAATATAATGATGGGTGCGGAAGGCGAGGTTTTTGCCCACGTCAGGCCGTTGAGCGATCCGGCATTCCATAATCCTGCGGTTAGCGCCGTTTCTAAAGACGCTTTCAGCAGCAGCCAGGTATTAAAGGCCACCAGCATGGCTCGAACGCCGATACCGATAATAATCAACCGAAAGGTGTCGATGCCGTTACGCCAGGCGAGCAGCCAGACCAGCAGTGAAGTGATAATGCCGCCCGCCATTGCTGCCAGCGCGATAGCCGTCAGGTCCTGACCAAACAGCACCATCGCCACCAGCACGCCGCTCCACGCCCCGGTGTTAAAGCCCATTACGTCAGGGCTGCCGAGCGGGTTACGCATCAGCGACTGAAAAATCGCGCCGCTGACACCCAGTGCCGCGCCAATCAACAGCGCCATCAGCACGCGTGGCAAACGCCATTCGGTGACCACCATCGTCATACTGCGCGGCGCATCGCCCATCAACGCGGCGAATACCTGCGAGGTTTCCAGCGTGACGGCACCGCTGCGTAATCCCCAGACACCTGCAACCACACAGGCGGAAACCAGCAGCAAACAGGTGATGATTAATCGGCGAGAGACGTAAATCATGCACCACCTCGCGTTTTGCGTCGCACGAGGAAGATCAACACTGGCGCACCAATAAAGGCACTGACCACAGAAACGCGCAGTTCGCCGGGCACAATCACCCGCCCGATGATATCGGCAAACAGCAGCAGGGCAGGGGTAGCAAGCAGCGTGACGGGCAGCGACCAGCGATGATCGGCACCTACCAGCCAGCGCGCCATATGCGGCATCATCAGGCCAATAAAGGCAATCGGGCCAACTACCGCCGTCGCACTACCACAAAGCACGGTAATCGCCAGCAGACCAATCAACTGTGTGCGCGCCACGCGACTGCCCAGCGCCGTCGCGGTGTCGCTGCCAAGGCTTAAACTGTTCAGCGCGCGACTCAGTAATAGCGCAGTTGCTCCGGCGATCAGCACCGGGATCAGCACCACTTTTAAAGTGTGTAGATTACGAATATCCAGCGAACCGGCTTGCCAGAAACGCAGTTGATCGTAGACGTCAGGATTAAGCAGGGCGATGCCGCTGGTCAGTCCTTCCAGTACCGCCGCCAGCGCCACGCCCGCCAGGGTTAAACGCACCGGACTTAATTGCCCGCCGCCCTGGCTGCCGGTAAAGGCTACAATCAACGAGGCCACCAACGCCCCGGCGAAGGCCATCGCCAGTTGTTCCTGCGCGGATGAGTAACCAAACAGCGCCGCACCCAGCACAATGGCAAAGCTGGCTCCGGCGTTCACGCCAAGCAAGCCGGGGTCGGCAAGTGGGTTTCGGGTGAGGGTTTGCATTAACGCCCCGGCAAGCCCAAGCGCACCGCCGGCCAGTAAACCGGCAAGGGTGCGCGGCAGTCGCGCGTCGAGCACGATGGTGCAGTCGGCGCTCTGGCAGGTGCCGGAGAAGGCCTCCAGCACTACGGAAGCGGGGAGTGATTTTGCCCCAATGAGCAGGCTTAATGCCGTCGCGATAATCAGTAATAACAGCAATCCGGGCACGGCAATGGCGCGTGTCACGGCAACAGAACCAGACATACGAACTTCCATGATAATGAAATTAATTATCGTTATCGATCTTATTTGGATATGTTAGCATGTGCAGCCTAAGAATAGGTATTTAAAATATTTGATGGCAAGGCATTGTAATGAATAAACAATCCTGGCTGCTTAACCTCAGCCTGTTGAAAACGCACCCGGCGTTTCGCGCAGTATTCCTCGCTCGTTTTATCTCAATTGTGTCTCTGGGTTTGCTCGGCGTCGCGGTGCCGGTGCAGATCCAGATGATGACGCATTCTACCTGGCAGGTGGGGCTTTCGGTGACGCTGACCGGCGGCGCGATGTTTGTTGGCCTGATGGTCGGCGGTGTGCTGGCGGATCGCTATGAGCGCAAAAAAGTGATTTTGCTGGCGCGCGGCACCTGTGGCATTGGCTTCATTGGACTGTGCCTGAACGCGCTGCTGCCGGAGCCGTCATTGCTGGCAATCTATTTACTCGGATTATGGGATGGTTTTTTCGCATCGCTTGGCGTTACGGCGCTACTGGCGGCGACACCTGCACTGGTAGGGCGTGAAAACCTAATGCAGGCCGGGGCGATCACCATGTTGACCGTGCGTCTGGGGTCGGTGATTTCGCCCATGATTGGCGGTTTACTGCTGGCGACCGGCGGCGTCGCCTGGAACTACGGGCTGGCGGCGGCGGGCACGTTTATTACCTTGCTGCCGTTGTTAAGCCTTCCGGCGTTGCCACCGCCACCGCAGCCGCGTGAGCATCCGTTGAAATCACTTCTGGCAGGTTTTCGTTTTCTGCTCGCCAGCCCGCTGGTGGGAGGGATTGCGCTGCTGGGTGGTTTATTGACGATGGCGAGCGCGGTGCGGGTACTGTATCCGGCGCTGGCTGACAACTGGCAGATGTCGGCGGCACAGATTGGTTTTCTCTATGCGGCGATCCCGCTCGGTGCGGCTATTGGCGCGTTAACCAGCGGGAAGCTGGCACATAGCGCGCGACCAGGGTTATTGATGCTGCTCTCCACGCTGGGATCGTTCCTCGCCATTGGTCTGTTTGGCCTGATGCCGATGTGGATTTTAGGCGTGGTTTGTCTGGCGCTGTTCGGCTGGCTGAGCGCGGTTAGTTCGTTGCTGCAATATACAATGCTGCAAACGCAAACTCCGGAAGCGATGTTAGGGCGAATTAACGGTTTGTGGACGGCACAAAACGTGACCGGCGATGCGATTGGTGCTGCGTTGCTGGGCGGTCTGGGGGCGATGATGACACCAGTGGCATCCGCAAGTGCGAGCGGTTTTGCTTTGTTGATTATCGGCGTGTTGTTGTTGCTGGTGCTGGTGGAGTTGCGGCGTTTTCGCCAGACGCCGCCGCAGGTGACAGCGTCCGACAATTAATGCTTAAAACAGCGCCTTAAGTCGTTCCAGCACTTGCATGGCGCTGTAGTAATCCAGACGGAACGTCTCGGTTCCCAGTGCATAAACTTGCTTGTTTTGTACTGCAGGCAAGTGCGCGAGCAGCGGATTAGCATAAATCGCATCGGCGTCTTTCTGATCACCGGCGAACAGGAATAGCGATTCACCGTTTAACCCAGCAGCCAGATTTTCCCCACCAAGCTGAATGATGTCATGGCGTTTGCCCTGGCTTTGGCTGGCGTTTAACCCTGCGGGTAACTTCGCCAGCGTAAAGCCGAGTTGTTCCAACATCTGCCCTTGTGCTGATTCCGGCGTCCAGAGATTGGCACTGTGTGCAGCGGCGGTATAGACAATGGCAGTGACCGGCTGCGGCGGTAATTTGATTTGCTCTTTCGCCGCTGCCAGTTGCTTATCAAACTGTGCAATCCGCTCTGCCGCTTGTTTCTCATGCCCGGTAATTTCGCCAAGCTGCGTTAGCAGCGACTGCCAGCTTTTGTCGTCGTAATTGATGATTAATGTCGGGGCGATGGTAGAAAGCTGATCATACAGCGCCAGCGCCGAATCCCCGCCAGTTGCGCTAATTAAAATCAGATCCGGCATTTGCGCGGCAACGGCTTCGGCGCTCGGTTCGCCGATATAGAGTCGTTGCAGTTTGCGTTCTTTCGCCACCTTGCTCCACTGGCGTAAAAAGCCCTGGTCATCCGCGACGCGGTTATTTGGCGTTGTCGCGCCGCTGGCGATCACCGGAGCATCAATCGCCAGCAGTGAGCCGGTCAGGGTGACGCTGGTGGAAACAATACGCTGCGGCTGGCTTTCCAGGGTATGAGTGCCACGGCTGTCAGTAATCTGACGCGGCCAGTCGGCAGCCTGAACTGCGGCTATTCCTGAAAGCAAAAGTCCTGTTAATAGAAGGGCGTTGCGGTAGAGCGAGGCGAGTCTCACAAATCAGCTTCCTGTTATTAATAAGGTTAAGGGCGTAATGACAAATTCGACAAAGCGCACCATTCGTCCCCTCGCTCCTTTGGGGAGAGGGGGCAGAACGGCGCAGGCCATCACATTGCGCTTATGCGAATCCATCAATAATGCTTCTCATTTTCATTGTAACCACAACCAGATGCAACCCTGAGTTGCAGATTGCGTTACCTCAAGAGTTGACATAGTGCGCGTTTGCTTTTAGGTTAGCGACCGAAAATATAAATGATAATCATTATTAAAGCCTTTATCATTTTGTGGAGGATGATATGGATACGTCACTGGCTGAGGAAGTACAGCAGACCATGGCAACACTTGCGCCCAATCGCTTTTTCTTTATGTCGCCGTACCGCAGTTTTACGACGTCAGGATGTTTCGCCCGCTTCGATGAACCGGCTGTGAACGGGGATTCGCCCGACAGTCCCTTCCAGCAAAAACTCGCCGCGCTGTTTGCCGATGCCAAAGCGCAGGGCATTAAAAATCCGGTGATGGTCGGGGCGATTCCCTTCGATCCACGTCAGCCTTCATCGCTGTATATTCCCGAATCCTGGCAGTCGTTCTCCCGTCAGGAAAAACAAGCTTCCGCACGCCGTTTCACCCGCAGCCAGTCGCTGAATGTGGTAGAACGCCAGGCAATTCCGGAACAAGCCACGTTTGAACAGATGGTTGCCCGCGCCGCCGCACTTACCGCCACGCCGCAGGTCGACAAAGTGGTGTTGTCACGGTTGATTGATATCACCACTGACGCCTCCATTGATAGCGGCGTATTGCTGGAACGGTTGATTGCGCAAAACCCGGTTAGTTACAACTTCCATGTGCCGTTGGCTGATGGTGGCGTTCTGCTCGGGGCCAGCCCGGAACTGCTGCTGCGCAAAGACGGCGAGCGTTTTAGCTCTATTCCGTTAGCCGGTTCCGCGCGTCGTCAACCGGATGAAGTGCTCGATCGCGAAGCGGGTAATCGTCTGCTGGCGTCAGAAAAAGATCGCCATGAACATGAACTGGTGACTCAGGCGATGAAAGAGGTACTGCGCGAACGCAGTAGTGAGTTACACGTTCCTTCTTCTCCACAACTGATCACCACGCCGACGCTGTGGCATCTCGCAACTCCCTTTGAAGGTAAAGCGAATTCGCAAGAAAACGCACTGACTCTGGCCTGTCTACTGCATCCGACTCCCGCGCTGAGCGGTTTCCCGCATCAGGCCGCGACCCAGGTTATTGCTGAACTGGAGCCGTTCGACCGCGAACTGTTTGGCGGCATTGTGGGTTGGTGTGACAGCGAAGGTAACGGCGAGTGGGTGGTGACCATCCGCTGCGCGAAGCTGCGGGAAAATCAGGTGCGTCTGTTTGCCGGAGCGGGGATTGTGCCTGCGTCGTCACCGTTGGGTGAGTGGCGCGAAACGGGCGTCAAACTTTCTACCATGTTGAACGTTTTTGGATTGCATTAAGGAGTGAGGATGAGCATTCCATTCACCCGCTGGCCGGAAGAGTTTGCCCGTCGCTATCGGGAAAAAGGCTACTGGCAGGATTTGCCGCTGACCGACATTCTGACCCGTCATGCCGCAAGCGACAGCATCGCGGTCATCGACGGCGAGCGGCAGTTGAGTTACCGGGAGCTGAATCAGGCGGCGGATAACCTCGCGTGTAGTTTGCGCCGTCAGGGCATTAAACCTGGTGAAACCGCGCTGGTACAACTGGGTAACGTCGCTGAACTTTACATGACCTTTTTCGCGCTGCTGAAACTGGGCGTTGCGCCGGTGCTGGCGCTGTTCAGCCATCAGCGTAGTGAACTGAACGCCTATGCCAGCCAGATTGAACCGGCGTTACTGATTGCCGATCGCCAGCATGCGCTGTTTAGCGGAGATGATTTCCTCAATACATTTGTTGCAGAGCATTCCTCCATTCGCGTGGTGCAACTGCACAACGACAGCGGTGAGCATAACTTGCAGGATGCGATTAACCATCCGGCTGAGGATTTTACTGCCACGCCGTCACCTGCTGATGAAGTGGCCTATTTCCAGCTTTCCGGCGGCACCACCGGCACACCGAAACTGATCCCGCGCACTCATAACGACTACTACTACAGCGTGCGTCGTAGCGTCGAGATTTGTCAGTTCACACAACAGACGCGCTACCTGTGCGCGATCCCGGCGGCTCATAACTACGCCATGAGTTCGCCAGGATCGCTGGGCGTCTTTCTTGCCGGAGGAACGGTTGTTCTGGCGGCCGATCCCAGCGCCACGCTTTGCTTCCCATTGATTGAAAAACATCAGGTGAACGTCACCGCGCTGGTGCCGCCAGCAGTCAGCCTGTGGTTGCAGGCGCTGGCTGAAGGCGAAAGCCGGGCGCAGCTTGCCTCGCTAAAACTGTTACAGGTCGGCGGCGCACGTCTTTCTGCCACACTTGCGGCGCGTATTCCCGCTGAGATTGGCTGCCAGTTGCAGCAGGTGTTCGGCATGGCGGAAGGGCTGGTGAACTACACCCGACTTGATGATAGCGCGGAGAAAATTATCCATACCCAGGGCTATCCAATGTGTCCGGACGATGAAGTGTGGGTTGCCGATGCTGAAGGAAATCCACTGCCGCAAGGGGAAGTTGGACGCCTGATGACGCGCGGGCCGTACACCTTCCGCGGTTATTACAAAAGTCCGCAGCACAATGCCAGCGCCTTTGATGCCAACGGTTTTTACTGTTCCGGCGATCTGATCTCTATTGATCCAGAGGGTTACATCACTGTGCAGGGGCGCGAGAAAGATCAGATCAACCGTGGCGGCGAGAAGATCGCTGCCGAAGAGATCGAAAACCTGCTGCTGCGCCATCCGGCGGTGATCTACGCCGCACTGGTGAGCATGGAAGATGAGCTGATGGGCGAAAAAAGCTGTGCTTATCTGGTGGTAAAAGAGCCGCTGCGCGCGGTGCAGGTGCGTCGTTTCCTGCGTGAACAGGGTATTGCCGAATTTAAATTACCGGATCGCGTGGAATGTGTGGATTCACTTCCGCTGACGGCGGTCGGGAAAGTCGATAAAAAACAATTACGTCAGTGGCTGGCGTCACGCGCATCAGCCTGAAGGAGAGAACACGATGGCTATTCCAAAATTACAGGCTTACGCGCTGCCGGAGTCTCACGATATTCCGCAGAATAAAGTCGACTGGGCCTTTGAACCGCAACGTGCCGCGTTGTTAATCCATGATATGCAGGATTATTTTGTTAGCTTCTGGGGTGAGAACTGCCCGATGATGGAGCAGGTGATCGCGAATATTGCGGCGCTGCGCGACTACTGCAAACAGCACAATATTCCGGTTTATTACACTGCCCAGCCGAAAGAGCAGAGCGATGAAGATCGGGCGCTGTTGAATGATATGTGGGGGCCGGGCCTGACCCGTTCACCGGAACAGCAGAAGGTGGTGGATCGCCTGACGCCAGATGCCGACGACACGGTGCTGGTGAAGTGGCGCTACAGCGCATTTCATCGTTCCCCGCTGGAGCAAATGCTGAAAGAGAGTGGACGTAACCAGCTGATTATTACCGGGGTATATGCCCACATTGGCTGTATGACCACCGCAACGGACGCATTTATGCGCGATATTAAACCGTTTATGGTGGCGGATGCGCTGGCCGATTTCAGCCGTGACGAGCATTTGATGTCGCTGAAATATGTGGCCGGACGTTCTGGCCGGGTGGTGATGACCGAAGAATTACTGCCAGCCCCGATCCCTGCCAGCAAAGCGGCGCTGCGTGAGGTGATCCTGCCGTTGCTGGACGAGTCCGATGAACCGTTCGATGACGACAACTTGATCGACTACGGTCTGGATTCGGTGCGCATGATGGCGCTGGCGGCGCGCTGGCGCAAAGTGCATGGCGATATCGACTTTGTCATGCTGGCGAAAAACCCGACCATCGACGCATGGTGGAAGCTACTCTCCCGCGAGGTGAAATAATGGATTTCAGCGGTAAAAATGTCTGGGTCACCGGCGCGGGGAAAGGTATCGGCTACGCCACGGCGCTGGCGTTTGTTGAAGCGGGAGCGAAAGTCACAGGTTTTGATCAAGTGTTCGCTCAGGAGCAATATCCCTTTGCGACCGAAGTGATGGATGTTGCCGATGCTGCGCAGGTGGCGCAGGTATGTCAGCGACTGTTAGCTGAAACGGAGCGACTGGACGTGCTGGTCAATGCGGCGGGAATTTTGCGCATGGGCGCGACCGATCAGCTCAGTAAAGAGGACTGGCAGCAGACTTTTGCGGTCAACGTCGGCGGTGCGTTTAACCTGTTCCAGCAAACCATGAACCAGTTTCGCCGTCAGCGGGGTGGGGCGATTGTTACTGTGGCGTCCGACGCCGCACACACGCCGCGTATTGGCATGAGTGCTTATGGCGCGTCGAAAGCGGCGCTGAAAAGCCTGGCGTTGAGCGTCGGGCTGGAACTGGCGGGTAGCGGTGTGCGCTGTAATGTGGTTTCGCCAGGCTCCACCGACACCGATATGCAACGCACGCTGTGGGTGAGCGATGATGCCGAAGAGCAGCGTATTCGCGGCTTTGGCGAGCAGTTTAAACTTGGCATTCCGCTGGGGAAAATCGCCCGTCCACAAGAGATCGCCAACACGATTTTGTTCCTCGCCTCTGACCTCGCCAGCCATATCACGCTACAGGATATTGTGGTAGATGGCGGCTCAACGCTGGGGGCATAAGCATGATCTGGAAACGCCATTTAACGCTCGACGAGCTGAACGCCACCAGCGATAACACCATGGTGGCGCATCTGGGAATTGTGTATACCCGTCTGGGCGATGATGTACTCGAAGCCGAAATGCCGGTCGATACCCGTACTCATCAGCCGTTCGGTTTACTACATGGCGGCGCGTCGGCGGCGCTGGCGGAAACTTTGGGATCGATGGCCGGATTTATGATGACCCGCGATGGGCAGTGTGTGGTGGGCACGGAACTTAACGCCACACATCATCGCCCGGTGTCTGAAGGCAAGGTACGCGGCGTCTGCCAACCGCTGCATCTTGGGCGGCAAAATCAGAGTTGGGAAATCGTTGTTTTCGATGAACAGGGGCGGCGTTGCTGCACTTGTCGGCTGGGTACGGCAGTTTTGGGATGAACCCGACAGAATTAAATGAGATTGCAGGAAAACTCGGTTAACGGAGTGATCGAGTTAACATTGTGAAGTTAAATATTGGTTTCAACTCCGATTTACATAGTTGCTGTGTTGTTAAATTACCCAAAGGTGTTATAGAAACAAAATGTAACATCTCTATGGACACGCACACGGATAACAACTATGAACAAATCAGGGAAATACCTCGTCTGGACAGTGCTCTCTGTAATGGGAGCATTTGCTCTGGGATACATTGCTTTAAATCGTGGGGAACAGATCAACGCGCTGTGGATTGTGGTGGCGTCGGTCTGTATCTATCTGATCGCTTACCGTTTTTATGGGCTGTATATCGCCAAAAATGTGCTGGCGGTTGACCCGACGCGTATGACGCCAGCGGTGCGCCATAACGACGGACTGGACTATGTGCCGACGGACAAGAAAGTGCTGTTCGGTCACCATTTTGCGGCCATTGCCGGAGCAGGTCCGTTGGTTGGGCCGGTACTGGCGGCGCAAATGGGTTACCTGCCAGGGATGATCTGGCTGCTCGCCGGGGTGGTTCTCGCCGGTGCGGTGCAGGATTTCATGGTGCTGTTTGTTTCTACGCGCCGTGACGGTCGCTCGCTGGGTGAGCTGGTCAAAGAAGAGATGGGGCCAACCGCCGGGGTGATTGCGCTGGTAGCCTGCTTTATGATCATGGTCATTATCCTTGCCGTGCTGGCGATGATCGTGGTGAAAGCCCTGACTCATAGCCCGTGGGGAACGTATACCGTTGCTTTCACCATTCCGCTGGCGCTGTTTATGGGGATCTACCTGCGCTATCTGCGTCCAGGGCGTATTGGCGAAGTGTCGGTGATTGGTCTGGTGTTCCTGATTTTCGCCATTATCTCTGGCGGCTGGGTGGCAGAAAGTCCGACCTGGGCACCGTACTTTGACTTTACCGGCGTGCAGCTGACCTGGATGCTGGTGGGCTACGGTTTTGTGGCAGCGGTGCTGCCAGTGTGGCTGTTGCTGGCCCCGCGCGACTATCTCTCTACCTTCCTGAAAATCGGGACTATCGTCGGTCTGGCGGTAGGCATTCTGATTATGCGCCCGACGCTGACCATGCCTGCTCTGACCAAATTTGTTGATGGCACTGGCCCGGTATGGACCGGTAACCTGTTCCCGTTCCTGTTTATCACCATCGCCTGTGGCGCGGTGTCTGGCTTCCATGCGCTGATCTCTTCCGGTACCACGCCGAAGATGCTGGCGAACGAAGGGCAGGCGTGCTTTATCGGCTACGGTGGAATGTTAATGGAATCCTTCGTGGCGATTATGGCGCTGGTTTCCGCCTGTATCATCGATCCGGGCGTTTACTTCGCCATGAACAGCCCGATGGCGGTGCTGGCTCCGGCAGGGACGGCGGATGTAGTCGCTTCTGCCGCGCAGGTGGTGAGTAGCTGGGGCTTTGCGATTACCCCGGATACGCTAAACCAGATTGCCAGCGAAGTGGGTGAACAGTCGATCATTTCCCGTGCGGGCGGTGCGCCGACGTTGGCGGTGGGGATGGCCTACATTCTGCACGGCGCGCTGGGCGGCATGATGGATGTGGCGTTCTGGTATCACTTCGCCATTCTGTTTGAAGCACTGTTTATTCTGACTGCAGTAGATGCAGGTACGCGTGCTGCGCGCTTTATGTTGCAGGATCTGCTGGGCGTGGTTTCTCCGGGCCTGAAACGGACCGATTCACTGCCTGCTAACCTGCTGGCAACGGCGCTGTGCGTGCTGGCGTGGGGCTACTTCTTGCATCAGGGCGTGGTCGATCCGCTGGGCGGTATTAACACTCTGTGGCCGCTGTTTGGTATTGCCAACCAGATGCTGGCAGGGATGGCGCTGATGCTCTGTGCCGTAGTGTTGTTCAAAATGAAACGTCAACGTTACGCCTGGGTGGCGCTGGTACCAACGGCCTGGCTGCTGATTTGTACCCTGACCGCAGGCTGGCAGAAAGCGTTTAGCCCGGATGCGAAAGTCGGCTTCCTGGCCATTGCTAACAAGTTCCAGGCAATGATCGACAGCGGCAATATTCCGTCGCAGTATACTGAGTCACAACTGGCGCAACTGGTGTTCAACAACCGTCTGGATGCCGGGTTAACCATCTTCTTTATGGTGGTCGTGGTGGTTCTGGCGCTGTTCTCGATTAAGACGGCACTGGCGGCATTGAAAGAGCCGAAGCCAACGGCGAAAGAAACGCCGTATGAGCCAATGCCGGAAAATGTCGAGGAGATCGTGGCGCAGGCAAAAGGCGCGCACTAAAGTCAGAGTGAGGGGAGATGTTGGTATAGTGCCGAGCGTTCCCCTTACTCTCAGCAATTCCAGTCCGGATAAGGCGTTCGCGCCGTATCCGGCAATATTTCAGCAACCTGATTACCGGAGGTATTGATGTTTGATTCACTGGCAAAAGCCGGAAAATATTTAGGTCAGGCGGCGAAATTGATGATTGGTATGCCTGATTACGACAACTATGTCGAACATATGCGGGTTAATCATCCCGATCAAACGCCGATGACCTACGAAGAGTTTTTCCGTGAGCGGCAGGACGCGCGCTACGGTGGAAAAGGCGGCGCGCGCTGCTGCTAAATTTGTACGTCAGGCTTTAAACGATTCCACTTTTTCGAACGCTGCACGCAACGTATCTGGTGTCAGCGTGACTGGCAGGTAATGAATGGATTCCACCGGACGTAAGATGTGGGCAATCACTTTGTCGATCTCCGCCTGATTATTGATATCCACTTCCAGCTCCGCCAGCGTAGTCGGCAGATGAAAACGCTGATACGCTCCAGTTAATTGCGCGAGCACATCATCCTGACCCAGCAAGGCGCTTTGCACCAGAATTCCGTAGGCGACTTTGGTGCCGTGGAGAAACTTCTCGGTTTGCGGCAGGACAGTCAGACCGTTATGCACGGCATGAGCCGCCGCCACACGCGTAAAACGATCGCCCAGACCACCGACCATTCCACCACCAGCAATAATGGCATCCACCACATCGCAAAATGATTGCGTTAACTGCTGATTTTGCTGATCGGTAAGCGCCTGTTCGCTCCTGTTTAACAAGACGTCGCGAATGGCCTGTGCATTATTGATCCCCAGCCGCACGGTTAGCGGCAACGTTTCTGGTTGCGGAGCCAGCACCACCGCTTCATACCATTTCGCCAGCGTGTCACCGATCCCCGCCAGCAGATATTCTTGCGGCGCGTTGAGGACAATCTCCGGTTCCACCAGCACCATAAAATTGGCGTCGTCGAAAATCTCATAATGCAGCGCCTGTCCGGCATCGTTATACCAGACGGAGAGCGGTGTCCAGGCGGCGCAGGTAGCGGCGATCGTCGGAACGGCAACAAATGGCAGACCGAGACGGCGGGCGAGGGCTTTTGCGGTGTCGAGCAGTGCTCCGCCCCCGACGCCAATCACCACGCTGCGGTCGTCACCGGACTCAGCCGCCAGTTGTTGTACATCGCTTTCGCTGCAATGGCCGCGAAACAAAAGATGCTTTGCCCCCGGCAGTTCAAACGCTGGCGGAAGTTTGGTTTGCGCCGCAGCAATGGCGCGTTCGCCGTAGATCCACACCGCGCGAGAAAGTTGTTCATCAGTGAAAAAATCGTGCAGATGATTGAAACTTCCTGGATGTGAAAAGTAGTTAGCCGGGCCGACGACCACGCGGATAGGATTGTGAGGCATGTTGTGTTGTCCTTATTGTTTTATTTAGACATCTAAACGTCTTGATTGCCAAATACTAGCATCGTGTTATAGTGCCTTCAACACGCAACTTCGTCAGGTACAATAAAAATGACAAATAACCCTCTGATTCCACAAAGCAAACTTCCACAACTTGGCACCACTATTTTCACCCAGATGAGCGCGCTGGCGCAGCAACACCAGGCGATTAACCTTTCGCAAGGTTTTCCTGATTTTGATGGTCCGTGCTATTTACAGGAGCGGCTGGCGTACCACGTTGCCCAGGGGGCAAACCAATACGCGCCCATGACCGGCGTGCAGGCATTGCGCGAGGCGATTGCTCAGAAAACGGAACGTTTGTATGGCTATCAATCAGATGCCGATAGCGATATCACCGTAACGGCAGGGGCGACGGAGGCGTTATACGCGGCGATTACCGCATTGGTGCGCAATGGCGATGAAGTGATTTGTTTTGATCCCAGCTATGACAGTTACGCCCCCGCCATCGCGCTTTCTGGGGGAATAGTGAAGCGTATGGCACTGCAACCTCCGCATTTTCGCGTTGACTGGCAGGAATTTGCCGCATTGTTAAGCGAGCGCACCCGACTGGTGATCCTCAATACGCCGCATAATCCCAGCGCCACCGTCTGGCAGCAGGCTGATTTCGCCGCTTTGTGGCAGGCGATTGCCGGGCTCGAGATTTTTGTTATTAGTGATGAAGTGTACGAGCACATCAACTTTTCACAGCAGGGCCATGCCAGCGTGCTGGCACATCCGCAGCTGCGTGAGCGGGCAGTGGCGGTGTCATCGTTTGGCAAGACCTATCATATGACCGGCTGGAAAGTGGGTTATTGCGTTGCGCCAGCGCCCATCAGCGCCGAAATTCGCAAGGTACATCAGTATCTGACCTTTTCGGTAAATACCCCGGCGCAACTGGCGCTTGCCGATATGCTACGTGCAGAACCTGAGCATTATCTTGCGTTACCGGACTTTTATCGCCAGAAGCGCGATATTCTGGTGAATGCCTTAAGTGAAAGTCGGCTGGAGATACTACCCTGCGAAGGTACTTACTTTTTGCTGGTGGATTACAGCGCCGTGTCTACGCTGGATGATGTTGCGTTTTGCCAGTGGCTGACGCGGGAGCATGGCGTGGCGGCGATCCCGCTGTCGGTATTTTGCGCCGATCCCTTCCCACATAAACTGATTCGTCTCTGTTTTGCCAAGAAGGAATCGACGTTGCTGGCAGCAGCTGAACGCCTGCGCCAGCTGTAGTTATTTGACAGTCCAGGCGCGGGAATATTGACGGTCGGCAAACAACTCTTGCAGGCCGTTAATTTGCTTCAGGCGCAGCACTTCGTCGCTGTCCATTCCCAGTTCTTTGCCGATTTTATTGTCGTCCCATCCCAACTGGCTGAGTTCACGGACGATTTCTGACATGGCGGTGATTTGATGGCGTCCACGAGCGCGGTTGTGGCGAATAGTTGCAGCAATCCGTTGATTACGCGTACCTTCCAGACAGGTCACCGGCAAATAACCTTTTAAGCGTAATTTTAACGATGATAAGCCTTTACCTATTTCATGGCGGTGAAAACCATCAACAATTTCCAGAGCATTTTTATCTGTATGCGTGACCACAATGGGTTGCGTAAAGCCATCTATTTCAATGGATTTTTGCAGCAGTTTTTTCTCTGGTGGTGCCACATTATTGGGGTTGTAATCATTCGGCACGAGCTGGCTATTTTTCACCCACAAAACACAATCCACCGGCTCTTCACGAAAGGGGCTAACCTGATGGATCGCCATGCGGATTTCATTAATCGCTTTGATGCGATCGTCTTCCGGCAAGCTGGCGAGAAATTGGGTTAAATCCTGCGTTAATCGTTGTTGCATAGTATCCCCCATTCCTGACGTTTTCCTTTTATCCGTTCGTTATAACGCTGATAGTTCTTCGCTTTCGTAGGGCTAAATGATAATGCCCGGCACCAGTAATCGTTATTGAGTAAAACTTTGCATATTCGCCGCCAGGAGGGGATATCTTTCGTGCCAATGTCCCCTTGCTGGGTTTGTGGAACCTCGATGCCTTTTTTCTGATACCAGTGCAAATAAATGGCGATTTTATTGCGGTAATGCTCCGCAGTTTTTTCCGGCATGCTATTGAGCAGCAATAATGCATACTCTTGCCAGTCTAAATGCTCTGGCTTGAGGATTTTCCGATGCCCATAGAAATGATTGTCATGTCCGGCGTAAATTCCGCCGCTTTTTACACCGCTGACTCGTGCGCACATAGCAGCCCAGCGATCCGGTTCGATAACGTGATAGAGCCATAATCCCTGTCGTTGCTCCGGGCCAAAAGGTTCGCAAATTCGCATTTGACGCAGAGGGACGCCCGCCTGATACATTAGGTTATACAGAGGGTTGCAGAGACTTTGATGATTTGCATACCAGGTCCAGATATCAGCCACTTTCCAGTCGTAGATGGGGTAAATGTACCAGCTATGACCGCCTGGTGCGGCCGTAGTCCAGGGTTTATCGTCGGCAAAACGCTGTTTATTCGAACTGGCGATAGCAACGAAACGGTTATAGGACTCGTCAGCCCGGATGCCGATCATCATGGCCGCAGGACGTTTTTGCGAAAACCATTCGGCAAATTCACGCACGAAATGTTCAAAAGTCATGCCTGGCTGGTAAAACGGGAAATAAGCGGGATCGGTTATTGCATCTCCCGGGGGCTGGCGTACCCATTCAACATCAGGTTCCCAGCATTGCCATTCGGGTTGATATTGAGAAAGAGAGTTTTGCGTCGTAAGAGGCAGCGCTACCCAATAAAATTCTTCAATGACATCTGCATACTGCTCTCGTAGGGACTGAATATAGTGAATAGTTAAAGAAAACTGTGCTTCCCAGTCGATAAACAGAACGTATATTTTTTTGCCCATTTTTCTGGCCAGATTCGCGGTTAGATGAAGCATTAAGCCTGAATCTTTACCGCCAGAAAATGAGACACAAACGCGGGGTAGGGTGTTGAGTGTCCAGGTAATACGCTCTTGTGCAGCTTCCAGAATATTGAGCGGAAGAGGAATTTTATAAATAGACATCTAAAGATGCTCTCTGAACCTGACAGGTAGATAATGCGATAGTTTTTTAATTATAAAGTAAATAAATTCAAATAAGATATATTATTTTATGTATTTATAGTGTGAATTTTTCATTGAAAAACATTTTGCCAACGGATAGATGTTTATTATAAATTGTCATTCAAACGATCAATGAATCGTGAGAACGTAAGGTTATTTAATGATGATTTATTATAGGACATATAAAGTGTGTTTGAAGGCAACGGGTGTTCAAGTTTTATTTGTTTTAGCTGAAGTGTTTTATGATAACTGCGGTATAATTCGTAAGGCACAATACCAATTAAATCGGTAACTGCAATTGTATTAATAATGGTAAACAGAGAGGAACTACGAAACGATATTTTACGGTTTGCCATGAGTGCTTCTATTTCCATCTGGAAATCTTCTAATCCAGGGATTTTAGATATCAGAAAGGTAAATTCTTCATCAAGAATTTGTGCATGGGTGCTCCGTTCATTTATTCTCGGATGGGTAGTACTACAGATGAGTGTATTACGAATTGACTGAAAAGGGATGCAGCTCACAGAACGGCTGATAACTGGTGCCAATGTCACTACGAGATCCGCTTTGCGGTAAGCCAGTAAATCTTCGGCGCTTTCTACGGCCATCATAATGTCATGATGTTCAATGTCGATAACCGCATCCTGGCGCAGACTATTGATCAAAAGGCTGCTGTTTGTCGCAGAGATGAATTGTGGACCATAGATTATAAATTTTTTCTTTAATTCAGATTTATTGACGATATTTATTGTTTGTTCCAGGTTTCTAAGGTTTTTCTCAAGATGATGATGAAGATTTAACCCAGTAGTCGTTGGCGTAATACCTTTTCCGGCACGAGTAAACAAAGGATCATTAAATTGCGTACGTAAGCGTTGCAGGGACTGACTAACCGCAGAGGGCGTTATATATAGCGATTCTGCAGCCTTACTAATGCTGAGATGTTGGTAAATGCACTCGAAGATTACCAGTAAATTCAAGTCAAATTTTTTTAAGTCGTAAAGATTGGCCATGATGTACTCCATTCATATCATTGCACTCATCATGATATTCATTAAATCTATAATATGAATTAATATATTTGTATTTATTATGTTCTTTTACTTAACTCATGATTAAGTTTTTCTAAAATAGCATAGCCGATTTATTGTTTGTGATCAATTCTTGCGGTTTTCAGGATAACTGAAAAGCCGTATATATTCCAGTTATCCATGATTTAATATTATTTATTTCCCATGATGATATTTAAGGTCTTTTGATCCGGTAATCCGACCGCCTGTTGCAATGTATTCTCCGGGCTCATGTAGTAGATAGCAGGCGTGACGTTTGCGCCAAGTTCATCCATCAGTTTTTCATTGGCACTTAAGATTTTCATTTGCTCTGCACCAACGGTGGCCGGAATGTTTAGCTTTAGCTTCTTGTCTGATGCTTCATACTCTTGCCATGCTTTAGCCGGATCTTTAGCCGCGAGGATCGCCGCAGCAGTCGCTGGGCTTTCCGGTTTGATTACGCCAACCAGTAGTGTGCGAATCTGGACTTTGCCAGCCTCAACCCACGGGCGCGTCTGCTGCCAGAACTGTTTACAATACGGACAAAATGGATCGACAAAGACATAAACCATAACAGGCGCATCTTTTTTGCCGTCGAGGAGCCAGTGGGATTGCTCCATCCGTTGCCACATTTCTCGACCGACTGGCGCATAAATTTCTTTCTCAATAAGTGTGTTACTCAGGTTTTCACCTTTTTCGTTGTACATATAACCTGAGATAGCGTGCTTGCCGTCTGGTGTCAGGTAGATAGTAACTCCCATATCCTGATACTTTCCGAGATAACCTTTCATTCCCCCGGGGGCATCAAAAGATTTGAGGATAGTAATACCCTGTTTTTCAATGGCTTTTACTGGGGCTGGAAGTTCCTCTGCGAAGGCGACTGCAGGAAGCAGAGCCAATAAAAGTATCTTTTTTAACATTAATTTGTCCTTTTCAGTCAGTGCAAAATTTGAGTAAAAGGCATAACCTATCACTGTCATAGGTAAGAGCTTAGAACAGGTGATTGCCCTTTGTTTATGAGGGTGTTGTAATCCATGTCGTTGTTGCATTTGTAAGGGCAACAGCGCAGCCTGCTGAACAGGCGCTGAAGATACCAAAGGGTAGTTCAGATTACACGGTCACCTGGAAAGGGGGCCCATTTTACTTTTTATCGCCGCTGGCGGTGCAAAGTTCACAAAGTTGTCTTACGAAGGTTGTAAGGTAAAACTTATCGATTTGATAATGGAAACGCATTAGCCGAATCGGCAAAAATTGGTTACCTTACATCTCATCGAAAACACGGAGGAAGTATAGATGTCCTTGATTAACACCAAAATTAAACCTTTTAAAAACCAGGCATTCAAAAACGGCGAATTCATCGAAATCACCGAGAAAGATACCGAAGGCCGCTGGAGCGTCTTCTTCTTCTACCCGGCTGACTTTACTTTCGTATGCCCGACCGAACTGGGCGACGTTGCAGACCATTACGAAGAACTGCAGAAACTGGGCGTAGACGTATACGCAGTATCTACCGATACTCACTTCACCCACAAAGCATGGCACAGCAGCTCTGAAACCATCGCGAAAATCAAATACGCGATGATCGGCGACCCGACTGGCGCCCTGACCCGTAACTTCGACAACATGCGTGAAGACGAAGGTCTGGCTGACCGCGCGACCTTCGTTGTTGACCCGCAGGGTATCATCCAGGCAATCGAAGTTACCGCTGAAGGCATTGGCCGTGACGCGTCTGACCTGCTGCGTAAAATCAAAGCTGCTCAGTATGTAGCTTCTCACCCAGGTGAAGTTTGCCCGGCTAAATGGAAAGAAGGTGAAGCAACTCTGGCTCCGTCTCTGGACCTGGTTGGTAAAATCTAAATTTCCTTCGTCTTTCGCGCTACCAACTCCGGCGCGAAATACTTCGGAAATTCACCTAATTCTTCGGGTGCTGCGGCACCCGATTTTCTTCCCCGCATCATGATGCAAGCTGCATCCAGGTAGCCGATGAAGGCCGCTTGCATGATGATGTTTAAAGCCCAGGAGATAAACATGCTCGACACAAATATGAAAACTCAACTCAAGGCTTACCTTGAGAAATTGACCAAGCCTGTTGAGTTGATTGCCACGCTGGATGACAGCGCTAAATCGGCAGAAATCAAGGAACTGTTGGCTGAAATCGCAGAACTGTCAGACAAAGTCACCTTTAAAGAAGATAACAGCTTGCCGGTGCGTAAGCCGTCTTTTTTGATCACCAACCCAGGTTCCAACCAGGGGCCGCGTTTTGCAGGCTCCCCGCTGGGTCATGAGTTCACCTCGCTGGTACTGGCGTTGCTGTGGACCGGTGGTCATCCGTCGAAAGAAGCACAGTCTCTGCTGGAGCAGATTCGCCATATTGACGGTGATTTTGAATTCGAAACTTATTATTCGCTCTCTTGCCACAACTGCCCGGACGTGGTGCAGGCGCTGAATCTGATGAGCGTACTGAACCCGCGTATTAAGCACACGGCGATTGATGGCGGTACGTTCCAGAACGAAATCACCGATCGTAACGTGATGGGTGTTCCGGCAGTGTTCGTAAACGGGAAAGAGTTTGGTCAGGGCCGCATGACGTTGACTGAAATCGTCGCCAAAATTGATACTGGCGCGGAAAAACGTGCGGCAGAAGAGCTGAACAAGCGTGATGCTTATGATGTATTAATCGTCGGTTCCGGCCCGGCGGGTGCGGCGGCAGCAATTTACTCCGCACGTAAAGGTATTCGTACCGGTCTGATGGGCGAACGTTTTGGTGGTCAGATCCTCGATACCGTTGATATCGAAAACTACATTTCTGTACCGAAGACCGAAGGCCAGAAACTGGCAGGCGCGCTGAAGGTTCACGTTGATGAATACGATGTTGATGTGATTGATAGCCAGAGCGCGAGCAAACTGATTCCGGCAGCGGTTGAAGGCGGCTTGCATCAGATTGAAACGGCTTCCGGCGCGGTACTGAAAGCTCGCAGCATTATCGTGGCGACCGGTGCAAAATGGCGCAACATGAACGTTCCGGGCGAAGATCAGTATCGCACCAAAGGCGTAACCTATTGCCCGCACTGCGACGGTCCACTGTTTAAAGGCAAACGTGTGGCGGTCATCGGCGGCGGCAACTCCGGTGTGGAAGCGGCAATCGACCTGGCAGGGATTGTTGAACACGTAACGCTGCTGGAATTTGCCCCTGAAATGAAAGCCGACCAGGTTCTGCAGGACAAACTGCGCAGCCTGAAAAACGTCGACATCATTCTGAATGCGCAAACCACGGAAGTGAAAGGCGATGGCAGCAAAGTCGTTGGTCTGGAATATCGTGATCGTGTCAGCGGCGATGTTCACAACATCGAACTGGCTGGTATTTTCGTTCAGATTGGTCTGCTGCCGAACACCAACTGGCTGGAAGGCGCAGTAGAACGTAATCGTATGGGTGAGATAATCATTGATGCGAAATGCGAAACCAACGTCAAAGGCGTGTTCGCTGCTGGTGACTGTACGACGGTTCCGTACAAGCAGATCATCATCGCTACGGGCGAAGGTGCTAAAGCCTCTCTGAGCGCTTTTGACTACCTGATTCGCACCAAAACTGCATAAGAAGAAGTAAGATTCACCTGCAATTGCTTAGCCGCCGGGGTCAAACCTGGCGGCTTTTTTTATAAAAAACGCCCTGCCGGGATTGCTCAGGGCAGGGCGTCATAAATGCGTTAATTTGTTAACGAACGACTAATACCGGCAGATTGGCGTGACGGATCACGTTGGAAGCGTTGGAACCTAACAGATGGGTTGAAATCGATGGATTTCGCGAACCGATAACCACAACATCCGCATCCAGTTCTTTAGCTAACTCGTTCACTTCATCTCGCACGTTACCAAAACGGACATGTGGTTTGATACGGGATGGATCAATATTGAAATGGCCGACCATTGTCTGTAGGCGTTCTTCGGCTTCATGTTGCAAATGTTCTTCGAAACGACGCACATCAGCAGCAAAACGGTGCAGACTAAGGCTTGCGGCGCCCGGTAATACATGGAGTAAATGAATTACGCCATCATCCTGGGCGAGAAATTCAGCGTGACGAACGGCTTTGTCGCTCAATTCCATTTCAAATACGTCTACTGGCATAATGATTGTTTTGTACATAAGCATTCCCTCCTTGCTATTGCATGAACATATAACAGCATATTATTGATTATGATTCTATGATTTGCGAAGTTGATTTGATCTGGGATAGCAATTGATCTGGAAAATGGATTAAGTCAGCTACTACCAGCGTTGCTCAAGATATAGCACTGCCACAACAATAATTGCTGCAATGAATATATAAAACGCAGTAATACCGAGAGCTTCGCTCATAGGGGGGATCCGCTGGTGGATAACTTGTTCAGATTAGAACGCAGCGGTGAAGAGCAAAATGATAAATCTGGTTGATATTTGAGCGGAAAGAGGATGCAGAAGCATCCTCCGGGCAAAGCGAATAACGCTTGTGCAGATGGGATTAAAGCAGGTACTCGCCAGCGGCTTCAGGCTGGTATTCGAGTTCCAGCACTTCAAGGTGGGTAGCAACGCCGCCCGGAAGTTCCCAGTGGATGGTATCGCCAACGCGCAACCCCAGCAGTGCGGCACCAACCGGAGCCATAACGGAAAGTTGAGTATTGCTGTCGGTCATCTTTGCCGGATACACCAGTGTACGCACACGGACTTCGCCATCGCTAAGATTGCGGAATTTAACCCGGCTGTTCATCGTCACCACATCGTGTGGCATCTCTTCTGGCGAACACATTTGGGCGCGATCCAACTCTGCGTTTAACGCGTCGGCGATTGGCAAACCGGCATAGGCAGGTTGCTCCAGCAGAATATCGATGCGTTCGGCATCCAGGTCGTTAATGATGATTGTTGGTCTGGACATTTTTACTCCATGTCGTCGGTACTGCGAGTGTCGCAGATAAACATACCCAAAAGAAAACCCTCACCGTCAGGCGGCGAGGGTTTAGCTCATATGATGATACTGACTGTTGCTCACTCTTTGAAGTGATTTACATCACATTCAGGTAATTCCTTAATGCTGAGCGATTTGTATAAATCTTAATCGAAAAACAGCGTAAGGGATAAATTTTCGTGATGGATTAACTTCCGCTGCGCTGGATCTCAATAACCTGCTTTATCAATCACAAAGTTTTTGCCACAGTTGCCTGGGTGTGGTTGTGGCAAGAATGAGTTTGCAGAAAGCGGCGCATTGATGGCGTCAGCTTTGATTGAAATCTGGATTTCAGTCAAATATGCCGGATTACCCTGGCAGGTTAACTTGACTGCTTTGACGTTCTCTTTCCCCCAGCTTTTGGCAAAGGCGGCGTCAAAGTCACTGCGGCTCACGGTTTTACCGTAGTTATCCGCAAGGAATTTTCCGGCTGTGCTTTCTTTGATCTCTTGATTCAGACGTACCATCGTACCGAAGTAAGCGTCCGGATCAAAACCAAAGCAGGCGCCGTGTTTCGCGTATTCATAACGTTCCAGACAGGAACGACCACCTGCGCCTGGCATAACTTCACTCAATTTAGCTGCTGTTTCCAGCGATAACCCTGTTTCCGGTGAAGAACACATCCGGCTGGCGCGAGCTTCCGGCAGGTTTGGGACTGGGCGAGTGGCGCAGCCGAAGCGCATCCATCGGCGTTCATCAACGCCACGCGCAGCAACCGATTTAGGCAATCCCGGCCACAGGCCATGAACGGTCAGAAAATCAGCTTTGTTGCTCGTTTCGGTTTGCAGTCGACACTCATCGCGTTCGTTACGATTTCGATCGTGCTGACTCTGGCAAAACCCGGTTTGCCAGGAAAGAGCTAAAACGTAACGATCAAAATCGCCATACTGTTTTGCCTGTAATGCAGCGGCGTTGACAGAAGATAAGGGGAGCAGAGAAGCCGCCAGTAAAGCGGCGTTACGCCAGAATGTTTTCATAGTGGGTGTGGAACTCATACATGCACTGAATACTATCTATTAAATCATAAAAAAGCCCGCCAGGTTGGCTAACCTGGCGGGCGCGGTGATTTATTCAGCGTTTGGCGAACGTATTAGTTCCACATGGCGAGAATCGGCCAGCCTACCAGAAGCAGCATGGCAATATAAATCACCCCGAAGATAGCCCCAAGACGCCAGTAATCTTTTGATTTCACATAGCCGCAGCCGTAAATAATCACACCAGGGCCAGTAGCATATGGGGTCAGACAGCCCATGATACCGATAGACAGCACCAGCAGGATACACAGTTGTTCCATTGGTACGCCCGGAATACCTTTACCGACGGCCAGAATAACCGGCAGCATGGTTGCGGTGTGCGCTGACAGGCTGGCAAACAGGTAGTGCGCAAAATAGAACACCAGCACGAGGACGATAACCGTCGCGTTCGGCGAAAAACCTTCCAGATGCGTACTCATGGTGCTGGCGAACCAGTCGATAAATCCGGAACGAGTCAGGCCATTAGCCATGACGACCAGCGTTGCCAGGTTAACCAGCGTGTTCCATGCGCTGTTATAGCGGGTAATGTCTTTCCACGGCACAACGTGCAGCGCCAGCATCAGCGAAACTGCCAGCAGACCAACCGCAGTGGCGTTAATCACTTCGCTGCCAAATACCCATAAACCTAAGCTGAGTAATACAAGGCCAATCAGCGTCCACTCTCTGCGTGTCAGCGCCCCCATGGTTTTTAGTTCATCACCCGCCCAGGTTGCCACTTCTTCACTGTGTGTGATTTCCGGTTTGTACAGCACGTAGGAAAGCCACGGCGCAATGATAAGCAAGATAACCCCAACCGGCAGGAAGCAGAGGAACCACTGTAACCAGCTAATCTGGATACCGGCAATTTTGCTGACGAACTCCAGACCCAGCACGTTTGGTGCTGCACCAGTGACAAACATAGAGGAGCTAAGACTGGTACTAATGACCATCATCCACATCAAATAGCCGCCAATACGACGCGCGGACGGATCGTTCGGGAATGATTTAAATAGCGGCGGCAGGTTTTTAATGACCGGAAAAACTGTACCCCCGGTACGCGCGGTGTTGGACGGTGTAAACGGTGCCAGCAGAATGTCGATAATGACAATCGCATAACCCAACGTTAGCGTGCGTTTGCCCATGAATTTCACCAGGAAAAGGGCAATGCGACGACCTAACCCGGAAACTTCATATCCTAATGCAAAGATAAATGCGCCAAATACCAGCCAGACTGTGGTACTGGAAAAACCAGCCAGCCCCCATTTCAGCGCCTGTTTTTGCGCATTAAACGCTGGGTCAGCTAATTCTTTGGCATCAAAGAGCAGGTAATTACTGCCAATAACGCAAATAGTAACCGCAATAAAACTGATCGCTGTTGCCGGGATTGGCTCGAGGATCATGCCGACAATCATTGCCACAAACACAGCGAAGTAATGCCATGCCTGCGGCGGCATACCGTCGGGGACAGGGATAAGAAACATGACACCCATCACCACCAGTGGGGCCAATAGTTTCCATATATTATCTTTTGCTAAAGACATACGGGTTCTCCGAAAATTAATATTTCCAAATTTATCAAGTGCTTAAATTATTAAATCTGTGCTAAAAACCAGGTAAGGATCAGCAGGTCGGCACTGCCGCCTGGACTGAGATTTCGTTCGATACACTCCCTGTCGAACTGCCGGAGATAATCGAGATCGGCGGGGGTTCGGATGCCCCCTTTTTGCAATAATGTTTGCGCCTCGCGCTGTAGCCAGCGCAGGCCCCCCTCTCCACCGCGCGATGCAACGTTGGTATCGCCGTTGGTAGCCATCAGTAGGAGCAAGGTATCGAGCAATGCCAGTTCAGGATCTAACCCCTGATCCAGCAGAGTGAGGTAGTGCGGCAGGGCGTGGTTGATCACCAGTGGATAACCTGCTTCGGCTTCACCGCGCGCGCCGGTAAGGCCAAGCTGCTGGTACAACCGTTGACCTGCGGTCAGTTGTTGATTATTGGTACGCAGTTCGCGATCGGTCAGACCACGGCAGAAACTTGCCGCCGTAGAACAAACGGTTGTGGGCGTTACCGGCTGGTTGAGCTGAAGCAAACGGCCAATCGCCGCGAACAGTAGCCCTAAAGAAAAAATGCTGCCTTTATGGGTGTTTACGCCCTCAGTGGCGCGGAACATATCGCCTTCACAGGCCATACCAATTGGGCGTAATCCGTGGAGTACTGCTTCGGGGGCCATTTCTGCACTACAGGCACCAAATTCGATAAAACGGGGTAACCAGGCCTGGATCGCCAGTGCGCTACGGTGGAAATCTTCCAGCGCCATATCTTTGTGCGCACCGCAGTTAATGCGATCCACGAGGCCTGGTTTCGGTGACAGATTGACTTCAGTCAGCATGGCGCGCCAGCCCAGCAGGGCATATTCATCGATTAATGACGTCGCAAGCTTTGTGGTTTTAGTTGACGTTGCAGGCATCGACATCGTTCAGCAGCGCCTCCATGCGGTTGAGTAAATCGGTCAGTTGGTGGGTTTTTCCACGCGCGCAGACGGCTGCGCTTTGCTCGCACAATAGGCAGCGGCGAGGCGGCAGCGAATAATCGCGGCGGGAGAGAATTTCGCCTTCTGGCGTCAGGACATCGATATCCCATAAACGCCCGAGAGGATGGCTATGTTCAAGCTCAATGGTGGCAAGCTTGAGGTCGCGAGCTGGAGCGGCAATGCTCAACATGCCCTCCGGCCCGCTGGCGGAAACCAGTGCAGCCTGCTCCTGAATTTGCCAGCCCTGTTTTGCGGCTAAGGCACGCAAGGCTGTCACGCCATGATTAAAAATTCGGCGTGTGACCTCGCTGTCTTTAATCGGACCCGGCGCAACCACGGTAAAGGAGACCAGTGGAACAGGATGGCGCTTGAGCCAGGCGTGTTGCCGTGCTTGCCTTTCATCCCGGCTGACGAGCAGCTCGGGAATTGACACCGCATGGTGGCTGGCGAGTTCAGGAAGCAGGTGCATGGCTTATTCCTTCACCTGATGCACAACGTCAATCACCGAGCCATCACGGTAGCGCACGACGGCAACGACGCGGTCGGTGAATTCAATCGGCTGTGGTTCACCGGTCAGCAGACGCGCACGTTCGCGCAGCCACTCAATGGAAACCACTTTAATGCCTGCTTCCTGCAGACGTTCTGCCAGTTCCGGACGTGCCGGGTTAACAGCGATGCCGTGGTCGGTGACCAGAATATCGACGCTGGACCCTGGGGTAATGCAGGTCAGCACGTTATCCACCAGAGTCGGGATACGACCGCGCACCAGCGGCGCAACAATGATGGAAAGCGCAGAGGCAATTGCGGTATCGCAGTGACCGCCGGAAGCGCCACGCAGCACGCCATCAGAGCCGGTCAGCACGTTGACGTTGAACTGGGTATCAATTTCCAGCGCGCTCAGTACCACCACGTCGAGACGATCAACCGATGCGCCTTTAGAGCCCCAGTTAGCGTACTGGTTGGCACTGATTTCGATGTGATTGGGGTTACGGGCCAGCGATTGCGCAGCGTGGCTGTCAAAGCTCTGCACATCCAGCAGTTTGCGGATCAGACCTTTTTCGTGCAGATCAACCATCGTTGCGGTAATGCCACCGAGGGCGAAGTCGGCGCGAATATCGCGGCTACGCATTTTGTCTTCCAGGAAACGGGTTACCGCAAGCGAAGCGCCGCCGGTGCCGGTCTGCAGGGAGAAACCTTCTTTGAAGTAGCCAGAGTTGACAATCACATCCGCAGCGCTGCGGGCAATCAGCAGTTCGCGCGGGTTAGTGGTCATACGGGTTGCGCCAGCGCCGATTTTCGCGGCATCGCCGACACGATCAACTTTGACGATCAGATCAACCTGATCCTGTTCAATGCTCGCCGGGTTATGCGGATAAGGCAGCAGTTCTTCGGTGAGCATCACCACCTGTTTTGCGTTGTCGGCATCAACCATTGCATAACCGAGAGAACCGCAGCAGGCTTTTCCGGTGTAGCCGTTGGCATTACCGAATTCATCACAGGACGGGACGCCGAGGAAAGCAACGTCGATGTTCAGTTCGCCGCTCTGTACCAGATGCACGCGACCGCCGTGGGAGTGGATTTGCACCGGTTCAGCCAGCAGGCCACGGGAGATTTCTTCTGCCAGTGGACCGCGTAAGCCGGAGGTATAAATGCGGGTAACCACGCCCTGGCGAATGTGTTCTACCAGCGGCGCATGGCAATCACTCAGGGAACTGGACGCCAGGGTCAGGTTTTTAAAGCCCATCTTCGCGATGACGTCCATCACCATATTGACGGTCAGGTCACCGCCACGGAAAGCGTGATGGAAGGAAACAGTCATGCCGTCCTGTAAACCAGAACGACGAATGGCTTCTTCCAGGTTGGCGCACAGTTTGCGATCGCGCGCTTTTTCAGCCTGATAGGTTTGTTTCGGCGAGTTCTGGAAAGCGGCAAGATCGCATTCAGCGTGACGATTCCAGGCTGCTACCCGTTCTTGTCGTTGAGATTGTTCAATTTTCTGCGTCATTTTGATTGCCTTATTCTTCGCGGATGCCGGAAAGTTCTGCACGGGAGAGCACCAGACGGGCGCGATCGATAACCGGACCGTCAACCATCTTGCCGTTCAGGGAAACGACGCCAAGGCCTTCGCGAGCGGCGGCTTCAGCGGCTTCTACGACGCGGCGTGCGTGATCCACTTCTTTCTGGGTTGGAGCGTAGAGGTTGTGCAGCAGATCAATCTGACGCGGGTTGATCAGCGATTTGCCGTCAAAGCCCAGCTGTTTGATGTGGGCGGCTTCTTGCAGGAATCCGGCTTCGTTGTTGGCGTCGGAATAGACGGTATCGAACGCCTGAATACCCGCAGAACGTGCGGCCTGCAAAATAGAGCAGCGAGCGAACAGCAGTTCAGTTCCTTCCGGGGAGCGTTCTGTACGCAAGTTGCGCACGTAGTCTTCTGCACCGAGGGCGATACCGATCAAACGCTCGGAAGCATGAGCGATTTCCACCGCGCGGGTAATGCCCAGCGGAGATTCAATCGCTGCCAGCAGCCCCGTGCTGCCGGGTTCGCGACCGCAGGCTTTTTCAATACGCAGGATCTCTTTTTCGATATCCAGAACGTCCTGAGCGGTATCGGTTTTCGGCAGACGCACAACGTCTGCGCCACCGCGAACGACGGCTTCCAGGTCGTTAACGCCCCATTCAGAATCCAGTGCGTTAACACGTACGATGGTTTCAATATCGCGATACAGCGGATGTTGCAGCGCGTGGTAGACCATACGACGTGCGGTGTCTTTTTCACGCAGCGCCACGGAGTCTTCGAGGTCGAACATCAGAGCATCAGCTGGGTAGATGAAGGAGTTGCTGACCATCGCGGCATTGGCACCAGGCACAAACAGCATGCTGCGGCGGGTGCGAGTTTTACGTTGTTGCAGCGAAGCGGAAATCATTGGCAATCCTCCCATGGCAGCGCCGGGATACCGCTGGCGCGCGCCAGCAAGGCTTCCAGTCGTGCACGTAAAATGCAGTCCAGTGCGCCTTTGTCATCGACATTCAGCTGTACGCCGCGCACGTTATAGCGGGCGAGAACGTCCAGAATGGTGGTGCGAATCGCATCGCCAAACTGTTTCTCAACGCTGCTGTTGATTTGCAGGTCGATATCCTGCGTATCGAGTGGGGCGATGCGTATCATCACATCCCCAGACTCAAGGGTGCCTGCAACGGCGGGCTGGTTTATTTTCATTTTTCACCTGTTTCTTATGCGGGGGTCTTTTGACGAACTGCCGCGTCCTGGCGGGCGTGTTCAAGCAGATTCTGCAAGTAATGCAGAGTGGGTGCCGGGACCAGTGGCGCGATAGCCGTGAGATCGTTTTTCACCAGCAGTTGACGTACCCGGGAAGCGGATATCGGCAGTTCCTGGTAACGCAGTCGCTCAATTTCAACCAGTTCGATGGGCGGTGCGGAGATGGTCGGTGTTTCCAGCCAGTAGCGCATATCCTGGTTGTACTGGGCGGTCACGCGACAAATGGGTTCAGTACCAACAAAGCGGTGAGTAACGCCCAGCGCGGGCGCGAGGTACTGACGGAAAATTTTCAGGTCAATTTCGGTGTAACAATGGTTGATGACGCTCTGTTCTTTAATGAAGTAGCAGGGGAACGTGGCGCGGGAGATGATGTACTCGGAGCCGCGATGCACGGTCAGACGCGGAATATCGGCGGTGCCTTTTAACACCAGATCTAACCGGTCGTCATAGGGAAAGCGTGAAGAATCTTCTTTAACTAAAAATAGATGCAGCCAGTCGCACTGTGCCGCAGCTTGTTGAATCAGATAACGGTGGCCGTTAGTAAAGGGATTGGCGTTCATGACGATACAGCCAATCTTCTTCCCTTCATGACGGAATTTCTTCAGCGATTCGGCATAGCGTTTCAGACGTGTGGCGCTATTTTCCATTAACACCATCACGCCAGGTACGCTGGTTAACGTGTAGAAACCGCACTGACGGAACAGCGCCTCGTATTCGGTTTTGGTATAAATAAACAGATGCGTGCTGTGCCGTTCATAGGCGAGGTTTATCAGTTCGGTGGCTAATGTCAGCGCCAGTCCTTCACCGCGAACTGATTCACTAATAGCGACGCACTTAATGATATTTCCGGCAATTCCGCCGCAGGCAATAAGGCGGTCGTTACGGGTTACGGTAATAAATACCTCGACCGTGGTGTCAACACTCAAATCATTTTCATGCAGAAAGTGGGTAATTTCCGCCATCTTTTTATTTTCTGAACGTTTTACCCGGGTGAAAATATCATTGCCGAACATAATAAATAGTATCCTGAAGGTGTATGTTGTTATCGGGTTGCAACAAATGTTGTTCGATGTAGCAAATTGATAACCTTTTATTTTCAGTTGAGAGAAAGGGCTGTGAGTGAGGTATTTCTGTTTCTCCTTTCGCCATACATCCTAAGGAGTATTGCATCGTGAAATTTTGATTTATTTCACATAGAGTTAGTGGTTTTTTATTTATTTAATGGTTTTAAGTTTTTTAATTAATGTAATTACGAATTGACCCATAGGTTTAATTGATTTAATTGATTTAATGAATGAAATTTGTCACGATCATATTTGATATTTATAAATCGAGATTCAACATTTTAATTACATCCGCCAAAAAACAGGGCTTACCCCGCAAGGAAAACAATGTTGCAGCTTAATGAGAATAAACAGTTTGCTTTTTTCCAACGACTGGCGTTCCCGCTGCGTATTTTTTTGCTGATTTTGGTGTTCTCGATATTTGTCATCGCTGCGCTGGCGCAATATTTTACCGCCAGCTTTGAGGACTATTTAACGCTTCATGTTCGTGATATGGCAATGAATCAAGCGAAAATTATTGCCTCCAATGACAGTATCATCACTGCAGTGAAAACGCGTGACTACAAACGACTGGCTACTATTGCCAACAAATTGCAAAGAGATACCGACTTCGATTATGTGGTGATTGGTGACCGGGATTCGATCCGCCTTTACCATCCTAATCCGGAAAAGATTGGTTACCCCATGCAGTTTACCAAACCGGGAGCGCTGGAAAGAGGGGAGAGTTACTTCATCACCGGCAAAGGGTCGATAGGTATGGCAATGCGCGCCAAAACGCCGATCTTTGATGACGATGGCAAAGTCATTGGCGTGGTGTCGGTGGGGTATCTGGTAAGTAAAATCGATAGCTGGCGGGCAGAGTTTTTATTACCGATGGTGGGCGTGTTTGTCGTGCTGTTAGGCATTCTGATGCTGCTGTCGTGGTTCTTAGCTGCGCATATCCGCCGCCAGATGATGGGGATGGAACCAAAGCAGATTGCGCGCGTGGTCCGCCAGCAAGAGGCGCTTTTTAGTTCGGTTTATGAAGGGCTGATTGCGGTGGACCCGTATGGGCATATTACTGCCATCAACCGCAACGCAAGAAAAATGTTGGGGCTGAGTTCCCCCGGACGGCAGTGGCTGGGCAGACCTATTGCAGAGGTTGTTAGACCGGCTGATTTTTTTACCGAACAAATTGATGAAAAACGTCAGGATGTGGTGGCGAATTTTAATGGCCTGAGCGTTATTGCTAACCGTGAAGCTATTCGTTCTGGTGATGATTTGCTAGGTGCAATTATTAGTTTTCGTAGTAAAGACGAAATATCTACCCTTAATGCGCAACTGACGCAAATTAAACAATATGTTGAAAGCCTGCGCACACTACGTCATGAACATCTCAATTGGATGTCTACGCTCAATGGTCTGTTGCAGATGAAAGAGTATGATCGTGTGCTGGCGATGGTTCAGGGGGAGTCCCAGGCTCAGCAGCAACTTATTGATAGTCTGCGTGAAGCATTTGCCGATCGCCAGGTGGCGGGGCTTCTTTTTGGTAAAGTGCAGCGCGCCCGGGAGCTGGGGCTAAAAATGACGATTGTTCCAGGCAGCCAACTTTCACAACTACCGCAAGGGCTGGACAGCACTGAATTTGCGGCGATAGTGGGCAACTTACTCGATAATGCCTTCGAAGCCAGTCTGCATAGTGATAAAGGGAATAAGACCGTCGAATTATACCTGAGCGATGAAGGCGACGACGTGGTAATCGAAGTGGCCGATCAGGGCTGCGGCATTCCAGAGTCTCTTCGCGACAAAATATTTGAGCAGGGCGTCAGTACGCGTGCTGATGAACCCGGTGAGCATGGCATTGGGTTGTATCTTATTGCCAGCTATGTAACGCGCTGCGGTGGAGTTATTACTCTCGAAGAGAATGATCCCTGCGGTACTTTATTTTCAATCTATATTCCGAAAGTGAAACCTGATGACAGCTCCATTAACCCTATTGATCGTTGAGGACGAAACACCGTTGGCAGAAATGCATGCGGAATATATTCGTCACATTCCCGGCTTCAGTCAGATATTGCTGGCGGGAAACCTGGCGCAGGCCCGAATGATGATCGAGCGTTTTAAGCCGGGGCTTATCTTGCTGGATAACTATCTCCCTGATGGTAGAGGCATTAATTTGTTGCATGAGTTGGTGCAGACGCATTACCCCGGCGATGTGGTGTTTACCACTGCCGCCAGCGATATGGAAACGGTATCTGAGGCTGTGCGCTGCGGTGTGTTTGATTATTTAATCAAGCCAATCGCTTATGAGCGTCTGGGGCAGACATTAACTCGTTATCGCCAGCGTAGACACATGCTGGAAAGTATTGATAGCGCCAGTCAGAAGCAAATTGATGAGATGTTCAACGCTTACGCTCGCGGTGAACCAAAGGATGAGCTGCCAACTGGCATTGACGCGTTGACGCTAAACGCAGTGAGAAAACTGTTCAAGGAGCCAGGTGTGCAACATACGGCTGAGACAGTAGCGCAGGCTTTGACCATAAGCCGCACCACCGCGAGACGTTATCTTGAATATTGCGCCAGCCGACATCTGATCATCGCCGAGATTGTTCACGGCAAAGTCGGCCGGCCGCAGCGCATTTACCACAGCGGATGAAGAGAGTGCCGGAGGATGCGTTCCTCCGGCCTGGGAAATTACTTACCAGCAACCGCGGCGGTAGTACCGGGCACCATCAACTCTGTAGCCACAATGACAATCACCAGCCCAACAAGCACCGGCACCGAGGTGCGTTTAACCACTTCAAAAGGTGATATTTTAGCCATTCCCGCAACGGCAACCACCACGCCAGAGACTGGCGAAAGCGTGCGCCCCAGGTTTGACGCCTGCAGCATCGGGATTGTCAGGTACGCCGGGTTAATGCCGGAAGAGTGTGCCAGTTTCGGGATCATCTCAACAAAGGCATAGAAAGGCGCATTGCCGGAACCCGTGGTGACTGCTGCCAGCATTGTCAGGATAACCAGCACCAGCATCAGGATAATGCTCGCCGAACCGAACGAGGTGGCGATTGAGATCAGGCTCTGGATAAAGCCGATGGTGCTAAGGCCCTGAGCAAAAACCCCTGCGGCAACTAATAACATGACTACGTTAGCGAAGGCATCAGCCATGCCACGGTAAGCTACCTCGAGGCCCGAAAAGACTTTTTGCGTATTAAAGCCGCGAAGAAATTCCAGAACAGAGGCAATCAGCATACAGATCACCAGAATGGTGATGATGTGCAATTGCGGACCCCATTTGCCGTCAAAAAATAGCACGCCAATGATCGGTGTAAACGGCAGAATGGCGTAAAACGCGGGCGCGGTGGTTGTGATTTCGCTGACATCTAACATTTCATGAGAGATGTGCTCTTTTTTGTCCAGATAACGCTGCCAGAAAAAGTGGGCAATCGCCATGCCGATAATCGCGGCAATTGAGATAGGAAGTGTTGTTTTGAAGGCGAAGTCAATCAGCGGCATTTCAGAAGCCTGTGCTGCCAGCACCACATCACCAGATGTTGGTGCGAGAATAATTGCTGCTGGTGAGGCACAAATGGCAGCTGCCGCGCCGCGACTGATACCAACGTTCACCATCACCGGGAACAACGTTGCCATCAGTAAAACGCCAAGACCGGTTGCGGAAGAGACTGCCAGTGACATCAGACAGGCGACAAAGTAGGCGGCAATCATCAGCAGGTAAGGGGAGTTAATGTACTGCAGCGGTTTTGATGCCAGTTTGACAACCATATCGTTCGCGCCAATGTGGGTCATGTAAGCGGCAAAGCCACACAGCATCATGATCATCATGCCGAGATCGCCGCCACGGCTCATCAGTAATATTTTAATGTATTCAACGATATCTGTGGCGTTGTAGCCAGTGGAAGTCTGGCTGGAGGGTAAAACTTTGTGTCCCATTATAGCGCTGATGATCAGCAGTAGCAGGCCGCCAACAAATAGCACCCCGGTGGCGGAATACCCTTTAATGATGTAGCGAGCTACACCCACAATAACGACAACCCCAATAAGGAGTTCAATAAATGTCTGCATATTCTTTCCTGTCTCCAGAATCTACAATAAATAATAAAAAAGTCCTAAAATAAGAAAAAAATATGCCGAATAAATTGACATCGGATGCTGATTGAAATCAAGAAAGCTGTCATTAAGACATTGATGTTGTTGTTTTTATACCTGGATAACAAAATTTATTTTAGGGGGAGTAATTACAACATAACGATGTTTATAAACTGATGAATAATTGATGCGATTTTGTTAATTGTTTTATGGTGTTTTGTCCGTCCAAAAAATAATCTTGTATGCGTATCATGTGGCAATGCAAACAATGATTTTATTGATGGTTTATTGTATCTAATTGAAAGTTAAGTGAATGATAAATATTTTTATGGGTGTGACTTTTATTTGCATGAGTTGTTCTTTAGCTGAAAATATTTCTTAGTCTCCGGAATAGTCCGATGGTTTTATTAGTAAATTTCATGAAATAAATTTTTCAGGCGCTCGAATTATTCTTTATGTTTGCCTTGTTAAGGTTGTATTTATTTTTCTTTGGCTATGCTGGTAATATATTTTTGATAAGTTTTCTGTGGTTGCTAATGGGCGCTAGTAAATGTGTTACCGTATTTTCCTTTACTTTTATTCAGTTAATCAGCATTGAAGAAGTTTCTGCTAGTGCAGAGCAATGGATTGCGACATTTAAAGATAATGTCGCAGAAACCAGGCAGCGGCCAGAACATTATGATCTGTATATTCCCGCCATTACCTGGCATGCACGTTTCGCTTATGACAAAGAAAAAACCGATCGCTATAACGAAAGACCGTGGGGTGGCGGTTTTGGTCAGTCACGTTGGGATGAGAAAGGCAACTGGCACGGTTTGTACGCGATGGCGTTTAAGGATTCGTGGAATAAATGGGAGCCCATTGCCGGATACGGTTGGGAAAGTACCTGGCGACCGCTTGCCGATGAAAACTTTCATGTCGGTCTGGGATTCACCGCTGGTGTGACGGCGCGTGATAACTGGAACTACATACCTGTTCCGCTGATACTGCCATTGGCTTCTGTGGGCTATGGCCCTGCGACTTTTCAGATGACCTATATCCCTGGCACTTACAACAACGGCAATGTTTACTTTGCCTGGATGCGGTTTCAGTTTTAGACAAGTCACGTTTTAATAAAAGCCTTAAAAATCAGTGTGTAATGAAATTAACATCAAAAATAACGCGACTTTTATCACTTTTTAGTAAAGTTGCACTGGACAAAGCGTACCACAATTGGTGTACTGGTAACCGACACAGCATTTGTGTCTATTTTTCATGTAAAGGTAATTTTGATGTCTAAGATTAAAGGTAACGTTAAGTGGTTTAATGAGTCCAAAGGATTCGGTTTCATTACTCCGGAAGACGGCAGCAAAGATGTGTTCGTACACTTCTCTGCAATCCAGACTAATGGTTTTAAAACTCTTGCTGAAGGTCAGCGCGTAGAGTTCGAAATCACTAACGGTGCCAAAGGCCCTTCTGCTGCAAACGTAATCGCTCTGTAAGATACGTCAGCAAGAATTCAAAACCCGCTTATTCAGCGGGTTTTTTTTGGTCTTCAGTGTGCGGTTGATGCTGAAAATAGCCAAAAAGCCAGTGCGGTCATGGCAAAGGAACCTAACAGGTTAACGAAGACGTTCAGTAGCGCCCAGCCAAAACGCCCCTCCTGCAATAAAAACACCACTTCTGCCGAAAATGTTGAGAAGGTCGTTAGCCCGCCACAAAAACCAGTGGTGATTAATACTTTCCACACCGGATCGATATTAGTCATGCGGCTAAACCAGGCAAACCCCATTCCTATGATAAATGCCCCAATCAGGTTTGCTGCCAGAGTTCCGAGTGGAATAGCCTGGTGCAGTGGGTTAAACCGCATACTTAACATCCATCTCGCCACGCTTCCCGTACCACCACCAATAAAAACTGCTAAAAGGAGTTGTAACACAGCTAAATCCTGCTATTTGATTTGTATGAGTGATAAGTTTAACGCCGAATATTCGTCGTTGGCGAATTTTACAACTCTGACAGGAGGTGGCAATGCTGGTTGCCGCAGGACAATTTGCTGTTACATCAATATGGGAAAAGAACGCTGAGATTTGCGCCTCGTTAATGGCACAGGCGGCGGAAAACGACGTATCGCTGTTTGTCCTGCCGGAAGCGCTTCTGGCGCGCGACGATCTTGACCCGAATTTGTCAGTTAAATCGGCACAGTTGCTGGAAGGGGAATTCCTCGGACGTTTACTGCGGGAAAGTAAACGTAACATGATGACGACGATTCTGACGATTCATGTTCCCTCAACCCCTGGGCGCGCGTGGAATATGCTGGTGGCGCTGCAGGCGGGGAAAATTGTCGCCCATTATGCCAAATTGCATCTCTATGATGCGTTTGCCATTCAGGAATCGCGCCATGTGGATGCAGGTGATGAAATAGCCCCTTTACTGGAGGTTGAAGGCATGAAAGTGGGGCTGATGACCTGCTATGATTTACGCTTTCCAGAGTTGGCATTAGCCCTGGCATTACAGGGGGCGGAAATCCTGATCCTGCCAGCGGCCTGGGTTCGCGGGCCACTCAAAGAGCACCACTGGTCAACCTTGCTAGCCGCTCGTGCTCTGGATACCACCTGTTATATGGTGGCAGCGGGGGAGTGCGGGAACAAAAATATCGGGCAAAGCCGGATTATAGATCCCTTTGGCGTCACCATTGCGGCAGCGGCAGAAATGCCAGCGTTCATTATGGCGGAAGTGACGCCCGAACGTGTGCGTCAGGTGCGCGCGCAACTTCCCGTCTTAAACAACCGTCGCTTTGCGCCGCCGCAATTATTATGATGTTTTTTTACTCGGCGCTTGATTCACCTTGTTACAGATTGCTATTGTGTGCGCGCGTCGAATGACCGTTAATATTCTCTGGTTTTTAAGGCGCGTTCTGTTGCCAGTTTTATGTCAAGAAGGTATCTATGGGTGAGATTAGTATTACCAAACTGCTGGTAGTTGCGGCGCTGGTCGTTCTGCTGTTTGGGACTAAGAAGTTACGTACGCTGGGCGGAGACCTGGGAGCGGCCATTAAAGGGTTCAAGAAAGCGATGAATGATGATGACGCTGCGGCTAAAAAAGGCGCAGACGTTGATATTCAGGCTGAAAAGCTCTCTCATAAAGAGTGACGTGGCGAGCAGGACGCTCCCTCAATATCTTGTTCGATAAAAAACCCCGCTTCAGAAAGCGGGTTTTTTATCAGACAGATGTAAGCAATTATTACGCGATTACTTAACTTCCATCCCCTTCGCCTGCAAGTCGGCGTGGTACGAAGAGCGGACAAACGGACCGCATGCAGCATGGGTAAAGCCCATCGCCAGCGCTTCGGCCTTCATTTCATCAAACTCATCCGGGCTAACGTAGCGTTGTACCGGCAGGTGATGGCGGCTTGGCTGCAGATATTGCCCCAGTGTCAACATGGTTACACCATGGCGGCGCAGATCGCGCATGACTTCAATAATCTCTTCATTGGTTTCACCCAGTCCCACCATCAAACCGGATTTGGTCGGGATCTCCGGATGCGCTTCTTTAAAGCGTTCCAATAGTTTTAGCGACCAGTTGTAATCTGCACCCGGGCGTACCTGACGGTAAATACGCGGTACGTTTTCCAGGTTGTGGTTGAACACGTCTGGCGGCGTGGCGGTCAGAATATCCAGCGCGCGATCCATACGACCACGGAAATCCGGCACCAGAGTTTCGATTTTGATTTCCGGGCTTTTTTCCCGGATGGCAGTAATGCAATCCGCAAAGTGCTGGGCTCCGCCATCGCGCAGGTCATCGCGGTCAACGGAGGTGATAACCACATAACGCAGCGCCATATCAGCAATGGTCTGCGCCAGTTTTACCGGCTCGTTGGCATCCGGGGCGACCGGGCGACCGTGGGCAACGTCACAGAACGGACAACGGCGCGTACAAATGGCGCCGAGGATCATAAACGTTGCTGTGCCGTGGTTGAAGCATTCTGCCAGGTTAGGGCAGGAGGCTTCCTCACAGACAGAATGCAGGCCATTTTTGCGCATTGCGGCTTTGATGCCCTGGATACGGGTAGAGTCCGCGGGAAGCTTGATTTTCATCCATTCCGGCTTGCGCAGCAGGGCTTCGCGCTCTGTTGCCACGTTTTTAACCGGGATAAGGGCCATCTTATCGGCATCGCGGTATTTAACACCGCGTTCCATCACAATGGGTTTACTCATAGCGTGCGTGTTCCAGTTGCGAATTACGAAGGAAAGCGTTTCAATTCAATGGATTGTTGTAATTATCAACTATTTTTGAATTAACGACTGGCAGTATATCATTGAAACGGCCCAGAAAGCAGCCAAAGCGGTCGCGAAAATGTAAAATTGTTGTTGGTTTGTGCCATTTTATCGTTCTGCGCTGTGAACGCTATGTAACGATACTTTTTCAAAACACATTCGATAGCATCAGTTCCCCGCGAAGCGCTGGAACACGCTGAATGCAATGACCCAATATGATTTGGGTCATTAATGAGGGGGAATTAAGCAGGGATATATTCTACGTCAGGATTTTTGAGTAGCGCTAAAATATTTGCCAGTAAGCGTGGTGCAATATTATCGGTGGTCGCATCAGGTTTCCATTGTGATATTTTTGCCATTTCCATCCCGGCATAACCACAAGGGTTGATACGTAAAAATGGCGAAAGATCCATATTGACGTTTAATGCCAGACCGTGGAATGAACAGCCGCGGCGAATACGCAATCCGAGCGAACAAATTTTCTTTTCCCCAACGTAGACACCTGGAGCATCAGCCCGAGGGTGCGCTTCAATATCCAGCTCGGCCAGGGTATTCACCACCGTTTGTTCGAGCAAGGTCACCAGTTCACGCACGCCCAGCTTCCTGCGTTTGAGGTTAAGCAACACATACATCACCTGTTGCCCCGGCCCGTGATAAGTTACCTGGCCGCCGCGATCGCTCTGGATCACCGGAATATCACCCGGCATTAAAATATGTTCCGCTTTACCTGCTTGTCCCTGGGTAAATACAGGATGGTGTTCAACCAACCAGATTTCATCAAGGGTATTTTCATCACGGGTATCGGTGAATTCATGCATAGCCTGAGAAATAGGCTCGTAAGGCTGAAGGCCGAGCTGGCGGACAAGAATTTTATCCTGATACAAAACGGCATCTCCGTGGAGAATGAGTAAAAGTGGGGAAAATTATATCACAGCGAGGGGAGGGGAGTTACCCGACCAGAGGCCGGGTAACGGAGAAGCGAATTACAGAACCATACGGACGATATCGATTTTGCCCAGTTCTTCGTACAGAGTTTCAACCTGCTCGATATGAGTGGCGTTGATAGTGATAGATACCGAGTGGTAGTTGCCTTTGCTGCTTGGTTTTACCGTTGGGTTGTAGTCACCTGGCGCATGGCGCTGTACCACTTCAACCACCTGATCAACCAGCTCAGGTAACGCCTGCCCCATTACTTTGTAGGTAAAAGGAGTAGGGAATTCAAGCAGTTCGTTAAGTTTGGTTTTCATGTCAGCTCCGGCGTAACGTAATTAAATAGCAACTCCCGCCAGAGGGCGGGAGTTTTTTACTGATACTTAGTATATGGGGGCGGAAATTACACTTTCAAGTGTTCATTTTTTAGCCGAACCAGTGATGGAACATTAATTTAATGTAATCAATGATTTTGCCGAAGAAGTTACCTTCCGGAATTTCCTGTAACACCACCAGCGGGCGCTGTTCGATAGTTTTGCCATCAAGCTGGAAGTTGATGGTGCCAACGACCTGGTTCTTTTGCAGCGGCGCATGCAGTTCACTGCTGTTCAGCACGTAGCTGGCTTTCAGGTCTTTCATGCGGCCACGCGGAATGGTCAGGTAAACGTCTTTATCAACCCCTAACGAAGCGCGGTCAGTATTACCAAACCATACCGGTTCAGAGGCGAACTCTTTGCCAACTTTCAGCGGGTTAACCGTTTCGAAGAAACGGAAGCCCCAGGTCAGCAGTTTTTTACTTTCGGTTTCACGGCCTTTGAACGTGCGTCCACCCATGACTGCGGAGATCAGACGCATCTGACCTTCCGTTGCGGAGGCGACAAGGTTGTAGCCCGCCTTATCAGTATGGCCAGTTTTGATACCGTCGACATTCAGGCTGTTATCCCATAGCAGGCCGTTACGGTTGAGCTGGCGAATACCGTTAAAGGTAAACTCTTTCTCTTTATAGATAGCGTATTCGTTAGGTACATCACGAATCAGGGCCTGACCGATCAGCGCCATATCACGCGCGGAGCTGTACTGACCGTCAGCGTCCAGACCGTGTACAGTCTGGAAGTGGGTATTTTTCAGGCCCAGGGCGTTAACGTAACTGTTCATCAGACCAACGAAAGCATCCTGGCTACCGGCGGCGAAGTCAGCCATGGCAACACAAGCATCGTTACCAGATTGCAGGTTGATACCACGGATAAGCTGAGAAACCGGTACCTGCATGCCAGGTTTGAGGAACATCAGCGAAGAACCTCTGAACACCGGGTTACCGGTGGCCCAGGCGTCATTGCCGATGGTCACTAAATCAGATTCTTTGAATTTACCTGCTTTCATTGCCTGGCCGATAACGTAGCTGGTCATCATTTTGGTCAGACTTGCAGGGTCGCGACGGACATCCGCATTTTGCTCGGCGAGCACTTTGCCGGAGTTATAGTCGATCAGGATGTAAGACTCCGCGTCGATCTGCGGTACACCCGGGATCATGGTTTTGATATTCAGGTCATCGGCATGTGCAGCAGAGATAAAGGCTGTGCAAAGAGCCGTGGTGAGCGCCAGGCGCTTCATGATACGAGCGGAAAAAATGGTATTCATGGTCTGAACTACGACATCCGTGATGGAATTTAAAATAAGTGCCCTACTATAGCAAATGCACTACCGCCAGGCATCTGACTTTCCGCGTGACTTTGTTAACGTCATTTACAGAAATTGACATTTCAGATGCCTGCTTTACGTTATTGCGCGGTGGTAATAAATGACTGTAATTGGGCTTCGGTTTGTAAACGTTGCTGTAAGGCACTGGCTTCAGCTTTGTTGGCGAATGGACCAAGCTGAATACGCCAGACCGCGCCGTTTTGGGTCACGCGACCGGGTACGCCGAACTGTTGTCCCAGTTGCTGTTGATACTGTTGCGCGCGTGCCTGATCGCTAACGGCCCCCACTTGCACCATAAAGTTACCGCTGGCGCTTTGCGAAGCGGCTTGCGGTGTCACCATTGCAGGTGTTGTTGCAGGTGTTGTTGCAGGTGCTGAGACAACGGGCTGTGGTGCAGGCGTCGGTTCGCTGCCTTCCAGTACGCCGGGCGCCAGGGTGGTCGGTGCGCCGAGGAAGCCGCTGCTGGTTACCGGCGCGCCGGTCGGATCTTCGCTTTTCAGCGTCGAGTTGCTGACCGGGAGAATATCACCCTGCGGGACAGACATAGAGTTTGTTCCGCTGCCGCCGTTTAAATCGGGCGGTGCAGGCAGGGCGTAAGTCTGTTTGGCAATGGTAGTACAAGCCATGCCTGGGCCAGAAAATGAACCATCCTGGGCGACGATAATAGGATCGATACGAACTTTTGTATTGTTCGAGGTGTTAAGACGGTCAGCTGCCGCGCGTGAAAGTGAAATCACACGGTCGTTGCCGTAGGGACCGCGATCGTTAATGCGCACCACGATCATCCGCCCGTTAGCCAGGTTGGTGATTCTGGCGTAGCTGGGGATGGGGAGCGTTGGATGCGCCGCCGTCAGCTGCGTTGGATCAAATGCTTCGCCAGATGCCGTCAGATTGCTGCCAGGTTCGGCATCATAAATGGCTGCAAGGCCCGCCTGGCTAAAGCGTGAAGGGTCCTGCACGATTTTGTAGCTTCTGCCGTCGCGCTGATAATCCTGATTTGCCGTCGCGTTCAGTGGTTCGAAACGTGGTTCCGCCCCGCTAATTTCAACTATAGGGCCGTTACATACCGCAGGCTGCGGCACACTTACCGTCTGTTGCTGACCATCATCGCTAGTACATGCCGCGAGCATTCCTGCCGCGATGCAGATCCCGAGCCACTGCTTACGCATTTGCACCTCTTACACGCTTTTCGACAACATTTTCCTGTGGGTGTGGATTGACATCACAATCCCAAACCCAGCCATCAGCACTATGAGCGCCGATCCTCCATAACTGACCAGCGGGAGTGGAACCCCTACAACCGGCAGAATACCGCTTACCATACCAATATTTACGAAGACATAAACGAATAATATCAGCATTAAGCCGCCAGCCATGACGCGACCAAAGGTAGTTTGTGCTCTGGCTGCAATCCACAGTCCGCGCATGATGAGCAGAATATAGAGAGCAAGCAGAATCAAAATACCCACTAATCCCAACTCTTCCGCCAGTACCGCGAAGATAAAATCGGTATGGCGTTCGGGCAGAAATTCAAGCTGTGACTGGGTACCGTGCAGCCAGCCTTTACCGCGTAATCCGCCGGAGCCAATAGCAATTTTAGACTGAATAATGTGATAGCCCGCGCCGAGTGGGTCTGATTCCGGGTCGAGTAGCATCATTACGCGCTGGCGCTGGTAATCATGCATCAGGAAGAACCACAAGATTGGGATAAATGCTGCCACCAGTACCACTGCAACGCCAATCAGGCGCCAGCTAAGTCCGGAGAGAAACAGTACAAACAGACCAGAAAGTGCAACGAGGATTGACGTCCCCAAGTCAGGCTGCGCTGCCACCAGCAACGTGGGCATAAAAATCAGCACCAGCGCGATGGCGGTATTTTTTAACGACGGCGGGCAAACGTCACGGTTGATAAAGCGAGCCACCATGAGCGGCACAGCTATTTTGGCGATTTCCGAGGGCTGGAAACGGACGATACCGAGATCCAGCCAACGTTGAGCGCCTTTGGAGATGGCCCCAAAGGCATCTACCGCTACCAGCAAAATAATACAGATGATATAGAGATAGGGCGCCCAGCCTTCATAAACGCGCGGCGGAATTTGGGCCATCACCACCATAATGACCAGCCCCATCGCGATCTGGCCGATTTTACGCTCCATCATGCCGATGTCCTGGCCGCTGGCGCTCCAGATTACCAGGGCGCTGTAGACCAGTAATGCCAGTAAGATCAGTAGCATTGTGGGATCAAGATGGACTTTATCCCAGAATGTTTTTTTATTCGGATTATCCGTCATGATTAATGGTCCTCCGCAGCAGTAACCGCCGGGTTTTCTGCAGGCAGATCGGTGTTGTTGTCACCAAGCATAATATGGTCGAGGATCTGGCGCATCAGCGTACCGACCGCCGGGCCAGCCCCGCCGTTTTCCAGAATCATAGCGACAGCGACTTGCGGATTGTTATATGGCGCAAACGCGGTCATCAGTTTGTGGTCGCGCAGACGCTCGGCAATTTTGTGCGCATTATAGGTTTCGTTCGCCTTCAGGCCGAAGACCTGCGCGGTACCGGATTTCGCCGCAATTTTGTAGGGCGCGCTGGCAAAGTATTTATGTGCCGTACCGTTAGGACGGTTAGCAACACCAAACATGCCGTCTTTCGCCAGTTCCCAGTAACCAGAATGAATATCGCCTACCGGCGGTTCATGCGGCTGTACCCACGGCACTTGTTTGCCATTTTCGGCGGTGCTCATCAGCAAATGCGGAACCTTCACAATACCGTCGTTAATCAGGATCATCAGTGCTTTGTTCATCTGGATAGGGGTCGCTGTCCAGTACCCCTGACCGATACCGACCGGAATGGTGTCACCCTGATACCACGGTTTTTTAAAGCGTTTCTGTTTCCATTCGCGGGTCGGCATATTACCGGAACGTTCTTCCGACAGGTCGATACCGGTGTAATGACCGTAGCCAAATTTACCCATCCATTCAGAAAGGCGGTCGATGCCCATATCGTAGGCAACCTGATAGAAGAAGGTATCTGCTGACTCTTCCAGCGATTTAGTGACATTCAGGCGACCGTGGCCCCATTTTTTCCAGTCACGATAACGCTTTTCAGACCCCGGCAACTGCCACCATCCAGGATCAAACAGGCTGGTATTACGGGTGATCACCCCTGCACTTAATGCCGAAACCGCCACATAAGGTTTAACCGTCGACGCTGGCGGATAAACCCCCTGCGTGGCACGGTTCACCAGTGGTGTATTCGGGTCGTTCAGCAACGCGGAATAATCTTTGCTGGAGATACCGTCAACAAACAGGTTAGGGTCGTAACTTGGCGTGGAAACCAGCGCCAGCACGCCACCTGTACGCGGATCGGTGACTACAACAGCGGCACGACTGCCCGCCAGCAGTGTTTCAATATACTGCTGGAGCTTGAGATCAATTGTCAGGTAAATATCATGCCCGGCCTGCGGCGATACTTCTTTTAACTGGCGGATGACGCGACCGCGGTTGTTAACTTCAACTTCTTCATAACCCGTCTGGCCGTGCAGAACATCTTCGTAGTAACGTTCAATCCCCAGCTTGCCGATATCATGTGTTGCGGCATAGTTGGCCAGTTTGCCGTCATTATTTAGTCGCTCGACGTCTTTATCGTTAATTTTCGAGACATAACCGATAACGTGGGTCAACGCTGAACCATAGGGATAGTAACGACGTTTATAGCCTTTAACTTCCACACCTGGAAAACGATATTGGTTAACGGCGAAACGCGCCACCTGAACTTCAGTCAGGTTGGTTTTCACCGGAATAGAGGTAAAACGGTGCGAACGTGCACGCTCCTTTCGAAACGCGGCGATATCGTCATCGGTCAGGTCAACCACGCTGCGCAGGGCGTCCAGAGTCTGCTGCACGTTATCGACTTTCTCCGGCATCATCTCTATCTGATAGATAGTTCGGTTGAGCGCCAGAGGGATACCGTTACGGTCGTAGATAATGCCGCGGCTGGGGGCGATAGGCACCAGCTTAATGCGGTTTTCATTAGAACGGGTCTGGTAATCGGTAAAGCGAACAATTTGTAGGTTATACAAGTTGGCGATGAGCACGCCGGTTAGCAGCAAAATCCCCAAAAAGGCGACCAGCGCCCGGCGCACAAACAGCGCGGACTCTGCCGAATAGTCGCGAAAAGAGTTCTGTAATTTCATCCGCTGCGTTTTCTACTTAAGGCTACCATATCACTCACGGTGATAAGGATGGTTGGTGGTAATGCTCCACGCCCGGTACAGACTCTCTGCGACCAGTACGCGAACCAGCGGATGGGGGAGGGTAAGCGCCGAAAGTGACCAGCTTTGTTCTGCCGCCGCTTTACAGGCAGGCGATAACCCTTCCGGCCCGCCAATCAGCAAGCTGACATCGCGGCCATCCAGCTTCCAGCGTTCCAGTTCAGCGGCTAACTGCGGCGTGTCCCAGGGCTTGCCTGGGATATCAAGGGTGACAATGCGGTTTTTACCTGCGGCAGCCAGCATTTGCTCACCCTCTTTGTCGAGTATGCGCTTGATATCCGCGTTCTTGCCGCGTTTTCCCGCCGGAATTTCAATCAGTTCAAAAGGCATATCTTTCGGAAAACGACGCAGGTACTCGGTAAAACCGGTTTGTACCCAGTCCGGCATTTTCGTTCCCACGGCGACAAGTTGCAGCTTCACGCATTAACTCCAGAGTTTTTCCAGCTCATACAGGCGACGGCTCTCTTCCTGCATAACATGGACAATCACATCACCCAGATCGACCACAATCCAGTCGGCGCCGTTTTCACCTTCAACGCCGAGGGGCAATAAACCCGCCGCGCGAGATTCCTGAACCACGTGGTCGGCAATGGACATAACATGACGGCTGGATGTTCCCGTACAGATGATCATACAGTCGGTGATACTGGATTTGCCCTGAACGTCTAAGGCGATGATGTCCTGACCTTTGAGGTCATCAATTTTGTCGATAACAAAATCCTGGAGTGCTTTACCCTGCAAGTTTTCCCCCTGGGTGAAATAAAAAAGATAAAAATGGTCTGTCAGTATACCTGAAGCAGAGGCGATTTCGGGACAAATGTCAGCAAATCGGCTCTTGAAAGTGGGCTATCATCCCACCCCGCGTCACAGATTGCATCGCCATTTTTGTAAAACAATTTCTACAAAGTCGTGTATGGCGGAAAAGTCAGGTTGCGGAGAATATCAGCCTGCCCGGGCCTGTCAATGTCCGTTGCGGCTTACCTGTAAAAAAACAGAAAAGTCATGCATCTTCGCACCAGATGGCACGGCTATTGAGGACACGTAGAGTTGCGAACTCGCCATTGATATCAATGGCGCTCCAGCAGCCCTGGTCTACACGAAAATGCCACATTGCCTCGGGAGGCATGCCGATTAAGCGGGCAATCAACAGGCTCAACACACCCTGGTGGCTAACGATCAATATGTTTTTGTGCTGCTGATACTCACCAAGTCCGGCAATAAACCTTTCTATCCGCTGTGAAAATGCCTGAAAGCCTTCACCGTGAGTAGGGACAGTATGCTGCCAGTCATTGCACCAGGCACTATAGTTTTCGGCATCTTCTTGCATCAGCTCGCGATGATGCCGCATTTCCCAGTCACCAAAAAACATTTCGTTGAGTTCAGGGATGATTTGCACGGGGAATTGACGGTCGTCAAGAACCAGGCGCGCGGTGTGCTGCGCCCGTTCCAGTTCACTGCATAAAACCCTATCGAAGGGAACATCATGTAGCAGGGTATGTAAGCTTTGCGCCTGCGCGATACCGCGCTCCGTAAGTGGTGTAGGCGCATGACCGCTGTATAACCCGTCGACATTCGCTTGCGTTTCACCGTGACGAATTAACCACAGTCGCATCATTCCCTCCGTGACGGCAGATATCAGCGATACAAGCCTTGTTGGTTAATGTAAGTCAGTACCGATTCTGGTAACAATTCCTCACAAGATTCGCCGTTTTGCAAACGTTCGCGGATGATTGTCGCCGAGATGTTGAACCACGGCGTTTCGGCGAGATAAATTTTACCAGCAGGCTGAAGATGCAGATCTTCCGGATTATGCGTCAAATGATCTTCCAGCCACTGCTGGTACTGCGGTTGTGCCATTTCCAGCGGATAACCTGGACGTCGACAGACTATCAAATGTGCATTGTCGAGAATCGTTTCGTATTCATACCAGGTCGGAAAGTTCAGCAGCGAGTCCTGACCGATAATAAACGCCAGCGGCACATCTGGGCCTTGCTCCTGTCGCCACTCTTTTAACGTCTGCGATGTGTAAGAGGGGGCATTACGCTTTAACTCGCGTTCATCAAGGGTAAACAGCGACTTGTCGGCAATCGCCAGTTCAAGCATGTGTTTTCGCTGCACGCTGTTCGCTTCAGGCTGGGGGCGATGCGGAGGAACGTTGTTAGGGATAATCGTTACTCGCGTCAGACCAATCAGATTCGCCAGCGTTTCCACAGGTTTTAGATGGCCATAATGCACCGGGTCGAAGGTGCCGCCAAACAGAGCTTGTAAAGATTTCATATCAACCGTCGATAAATACGTCTGCCAGTGGTTTATGGCACAAAAGAAGAGATAATCCCTCCAGTTCTGCCCACACTGACTGACCGTAATCTTGTTTGAGAGTAAGTTCCGTTCGTGTCAGGAGTTGTACAGCCTGACGTAACTGTGGCTGACTCAGGCGATTTAGCGCTTCGCTAATCATGTTACGACGGTTCTGCCATACCCGATGCTTGTCAAACAGCGTACGCAGTGGAGTATAAGCAGACTGACGCTTCAGATTAACCAGCAGCAACAGCTCACGTTGCAAAGTGCGCAACAATATCACCGGCTCACTGCCTTCCAGACGCAACTGCTGAAGAATATGCAATGCACGCTTGCTTTTGCCACTCAACAAAGCGTCAACCCAATGAAAAGGGGTGAAATGAGCGGCATCATTCACCGCTTGCTCAACGCGCGGCAGTGTCAGTTTGCCGTCCGGCCAGAGTAGCGATAAACGCTCCAGTGCCTGTGCCAGCGCCAGCAGGTTTCCTTCATAACAGTAGCAGAGCACCTGATTCGCCGCGTCATCCAGTTCTAAATTGAGCTGTTTTGCTCGCGCGGCAACCCAGCGAGGAAGCTGGGCTTGTTCTGGGGTCTGGCAAGTAACCTGCACGCTACGGTTTGCAAGCGCAGTAAACCAGGCGGCATTTTCCTGCGCTTTGCTCAATTTATTACCGCGTACGATCAACAGCAGATCGTCATGCAGCAATCCGGTGAGCGTGAGGAGTTGTTCATTGATCGCCGCATTTGGCCCATTTTCAGGTAGCACTAACAACAAGGTTTGCCGACTGGCAAACAGGCTCATTGCCTGGCATAGCGAAAAGATCGCATTCCAGTCAGTGTTGGGATCAATGGAAAAAGTATGGTGTTCTTCAAACCCTTGTGCGGCGGCGACCTGACGAATGGCGTCCTGGCTTTCTTGCAACAACAGGGGATCGTTACCAAGTAAAAGATAGGCCGCGCGCAGCCCTTCAGTGAGCTGCGCGCGGAGCTGTTCCGGGTACAACCGAATCATCAGTTACCCAGCGTGGTGGAGACGCGTGCAGGCGTTGCTGTGGTATCCGTTGTTGTCGACGTTTCTTCGTCGGAACGGACGTCCGCAGCGCGAATGCTTGGCAGCTTACGAATAAGCTGTTCGGCGGCACGGTCGTACATCTCTTTAATGATCATGTCCTGCTCGTTATCTTTCGCTAACGCCATTTGCGGGTTATCGAAGAACGAACGGAAGACTTTGGCGCTAATCGGGTAGATATCACGGCCGGGGATCAACACGGTCGCATTAACCGTCATGATCATCTGATACTCTGCTGTTTGACCGTTACGGAATACCGATGCGGTATCTTTCGCAATGCTCACTTTACCCAAACGCAGGGATGGAACGTCCTTACGCGTGGTTTCTTTATCAAGCAACTCGACACCGTTCAGACGTAACTGGTTACGCACCGCACGGCTTAACGGCCCGTTCGGATCGCCTGAGTCCAGGATCATGACCTTCATAGTGGAAGGAACCTGCGTGGTATCACGCAGATGCCAGCCACACCCGGCGGTGATTAACACCGCCAGAGATAACAACAATGTTGCCAGATATCGCACGCTTCCTCCCGCGCTTAGCCAACGACCAGATTGAGGAGTTTACCTGGTACGTAAATCACTTTACGCACGGTAACGCCATCAAGATATTTTGCTACCAGATGTTCCTGGCCAGCACGTTCACGAACTTGTTCTTCCGTTGCATCCACCGGAACGGTGATTTTGGCACGGACTTTACCGTTAACCTGAACAACGACCAGCGTGGAGTCTTCCACCATCGCTTTTTCGTCAGCCACCGGCCACGGCGCGTTGTCGATATCGCCTTCGCCTTTCAGCTCCTGCCACAGCGTGAAACAGATGTGTGGGGTGAACGGGTTAAGCATACGAACTACCGCCAGCAGCGCTTCCTGCATCAGGGCGCGATCCTGCTCGCCATCGGTCGGTGCTTTCGCCAGTTTGTTCATCAGCTCCATAATCGCCGCAATTGCGGTGTTGAAGGTCTGACGACGACCGATATCATCGGTCACTTTAGCGATCGTTTTATGCACATCGCGACGCAGCGCTTTCTGATCTTCAGTCAGTGCATCGACGTTCAGTGCCGCAACATCACCTTTAGCAGTATGCTCGTACACCAGTTTCCAGACACGTTTCAGGAAGCGGTTAGCCCCTTCCACGCCAGACTCCTGCCATTCAAGAGTCATATCCGCCGGAGAAGCAAACATCATAAACAGACGAACGGTGTCCGCGCCGTAACGTTCAACCATCACCTGCGGGTCGATACCGTTGTTCTTCGACTTGGACATTTTGCTCATGCCGGTATAAACCAGTTCATGGCCTGCCGCGTCTTTCGCTTTCACGATACGGCCTTTTTCGTCACGTTCAACGATAGCATCAACCGGGGAAACCCAGTTACGTTCGCCGTTTTCGCCAACATAGTAGAAGGCATCTGCCAGCACCATACCCTGACACAGCAACTGTTTCGCTGGTTCGTCAGAGTTCACCATGCCTGCATCACGCATCAGTTTGTGGAAGAAGCGGAAGTAGAGCAGGTGCATGATGGCGTGTTCGATACCACCAATGTAGATATCCACCGGCAGCCAGTAGTTAGCCGCTTCGGAATCCAGCATACCTTCTTTGTACTGCGGGCAAGTGTAGCGCGCATAGTACCAGGAGGACTCCATAAAGGTGTCGAAAGTGTCGGTTTCACGCAGCGCTGGCATACCGTTAACGGTAGTTTTTGCCCACTCCGGATCTGCTTTAATCGGGCTGGTAATGCCGTCCATCACCACATCTTCCGGCAGGATCACCGGCAGCTGGTCGTCCGGGGTCGGCATTACAGTACCGTCTTCCAGCGTCACCATCGGAATCGGCGCGCCCCAGTAACGTTGACGGGAAACACCCCAGTCGCGCAGGCGGTAGTTTACTTTACGCTCGCCAACGCCCATCGCAGTCAGTTTATCGGCGATGGCGTTGAAGGCCGCTTCATGGTCAAGACCGTTGAACTCGCCAGAGTTGAACAGCACGCCTTTTTCAGTCAGTGCCTGCTGAGAAAGATCGGGTTCAGAACCATCAGCCGCCAGGATAACCGGTTTGATGTTCAGGCCGTATTTAGAGGCAAACTCGTAGTCGCGCTGGTCGTGACCCGGAACCGCCATAACTGCGCCCGTGCCGTATTCCATCAATACGAAGTTTGCTGCCCAAACGGGAATTTCTTCGCCCGTTAATGGGTGAACCGCTTTAAAGCCAGTATCGACGCCTTTTTTCTCCATCGTCGCCATTTCAGCTTCGGCAACTTTGGTGTTACGGCATTCGTCAATAAAGGCCGCCAGTTCAGGATTATTTTCTGCCGCTTTCTGCGCCAGCGGATGACCTGCCGCTACCGCCAGGTAGGTACAACCCATAAAGGTGTCCGGGCGGGTAGTGTAAACGGTCAGCGTGTTGTCATAGTCGTTAACGTTGAAGGTGATTTCTACGCCTTCGGAACGACCAATCCAGTTACGCTGCATGGTTTTAACGGTGTCTGGCCAGTGATCCAGTTTATCCAGATCGTTGAGCAGCTCGTCAGCGTAAGCGGTGATTTTGATAAACCACTGCGGGATCTCTTTACGTTCAACTTTGGTATCGCAGCGCCAGCAGCAGCCGTCGATAACCTGTTCGTTCGCCAGTACGGTCTGGTCGTTCGGGCACCAGTTGACCGCAGAGGTCTTCTTATACACCAGGCCTTTTTTATACAGCTCGGTGAAGAATTTCTGTTCCCAACGGTAGTATTCTGGCGTACAGGTTGCCAGCTCGCGGCTCCAGTCATAACCAAAGCCCAGCATTTTGAGCTGGTTTTTCATGTACGCGATGTTGTCGTACGTCCACGGTGCTGGCGCGGTGTTGTTTTTTACCGCCGCGCCTTCCGCAGGCAGACCAAACGCGTCCCAGCCGATCGGCTGCAGAACGTTTTTGCCCAGCATGCGCTGGTAGCGGGCGATCACGTCACCGATGGTGTAGTTGCGTACGTGGCCCATGTGTAGTCGACCAGAAGGATAGGGAAGCATAGACAGGCAGTAATACTTCTCTTTGCTCTCGTCTTCGGTTACTTCAAATGTGCGCTTCTCATCCCAATGAAGCTGTACTTTGGATTCTATCTCTTCCGGGCGGTATTGCTCTTGCATGGCAGCCAGTGGTCCTGTTTTCATTACGGCTACAAAAGTAGCGTTAGAGGTGGTTTTTCAGATCCGCATAGCATAGCCCAAACGTCCGCGTCAAAACAGCCTTTCGCGCACTCGACGTTGAAATCGCACAGCGGTAATCCTTGCACGAATTTACACACTCTGTGGGCAGTCTTGCAAAGTTGAGCGTAAATAACGTCTATTATTATAGCCAGTTAACGACACGGGAGATGAAATGATGAACAAGGTTGCTCAATATTACCGTGAACTGGTGGCGTCATTAAGCGAGCGACTGCGTAATGGCGAACGCGATATCGATGCACTGGTAGAACAGGCGCGTGAGCGTGTAATAAAAACAGGGGAGTTAACGCGGACCGAGGTCGATGAACTGACTCGGGCCGTCAGACGTGACCTGGAAGAGTTCGCCATGAGTTATGAAGAGAGCCTGAAGGAAGAATCCGACAGCGTTTTTATGCGGGTGATTAAAGAAAGCCTCTGGCAGGAACTGGCGGACATCACCGATAAAACGCAGCTTGAATGGCGTGAAGTTTTCCAGGATCTCAATCATCACGGGGTTTATCACAGCGGAGAAGTGGTAGGGCTGGGGAATCTGGTCTGCGAGAAATGTCACTTCCATCTCCCGATCTACACGCCGGAAGTGCTGACGCTATGCCCGAAATGTGGTCATGACCAGTTCCAGAGACGCCCGTTCGAGCCGTAATAGTTTGATTTCGCACACTAATAAAGAGAATTTGGGCCGAATGAAATTCCCCGGCCCTTGTTTTTTATCTCTACAGTAAATCTTCAATCTCACGGATTTCTTGACTGACATCCCTGGTACCGGATGACTGAACTTTACGATACAGGTCGAGAGCCTGTCGGAGATCAACAGGTCTTCCTTCTCCGTAGTGATACATAATGGCCAGGTTATACCAGGCAGTGGCGTGATCGCATTCAGCGGCTTTCGTAAACCATTCAAAGGCAGCGTTATAATCTTTCTCAACGCCTTGCCCATGTTTATACATATAGCCGATGTTAACGTAAGCGCCGATGCTTCCCTGAGCGGCAGCCTTCAGATACCAGTACATCGCTTGTTTATAGTCCTGGTCTACCCCTTCGCCAGCGTTATAAGCCCACGCAATTTGAAACTGGGCGTGCCGATTACCCTGCTGTGCGCTTTTCAAATACCAGAATGCGGCGAGAGTCTTGTTTTGAGCAACGCCTTCTCCATCTTTATAAAGATCGGCCAGATTGTCTTGCGCGTCACTATGGCCTTGCAATGCAGCTTGTTTGTACCAGAAAAATGCCAGCGTATAGTCTTGTGCGACTCCGTTGCCATTTCTGTACATCCACCCAAGATTATTTTGCGCATAAGACATTCCGCTCTCTGCGGCTATCTGATACCAGGCAACCGCTTCTTTATCGTTGGGGTCTTCTCCACGATCCAGTATCCAGCCAAGGACGTTGGAAGCGAAAGTATGTCCTTGTATGGCAGCTTTTTTCAGCCAAAAGATGGCTTGCTCATTATCTTTATGACGGCTTTTATCCTCGGAGTATTTCCGCCCTAAGGAATATTGTGCTTCACAATGGTCTTGCCCGGCGGCAAGCTTTAGCCAGTAAAAGGCCTTTTCGTCGTCCGGAGAGTCAATTGCGCTATCGCGATTGTAATAAAATCCAACAATATATTGAGCCTCACTATCGCCTTGTTCAGCACGTTCGATAATCTCATCTATTGATAAATTATCGCAGCGACTTGACGTAAAAATCATTATCATTTCCTTATGGTTGCAGATAAAGCATATTATATTTTTATATGTTCCATTTTTGCGTAAGCCTTATTTTATGCGTATTATGTTGCGTCAGAAAAGTATAAATAAATGAGCCTCGCAATGTAGTTTACATTCATTAAATGAATGTTTAAGGATAAATTATATGGACATGGAGTCGCAAAAAATATTGTTTGCACTTTCCACCCCGATGGAAATACGCAATGAATGCTGTTTACCTTCGCATTCATCCCCCAAAATGTATTTAGGTACATGCTTTTTTGACCTTTCTTCCTCCTGGGGAATTGATGACCGTGATGACCTGCTGCGCACAATTCACCGAATGATCGATAACGGTCATGCTGCACGGTTGGCTGGGTTTTATCATCACTGGTTTCGTTATTCGCCATGTGAATGGCGTGACTATCTTGCTGAATTAAATGAGCAAGGTCAGGCTTACGCGCAATTTGTCGCCAGCACCGCTGAATGCTGTGGCGAAGGGGGGATCAAAGCCTGGGATTATGTCCGGATGGGTTTTTTAAGCCGAATGGGCGTACTTAATAACTGGTTGAGTGAAGAAGAAAGTCTATGGATCCAGTCGCGCATTCATCTACGGGCGCTACGTTATTATAGTAACTGGCGGCAATACTTTGCCGGTTATACCTTTGGTTGGCAATATTGGCAGTCTCCCGAGGATGATAATCTGCCTTTATTACATGAATTCTTAGCGCGTAAAGAATACGACGATTCCGGCAATGATATGTTTTATCAATTATTTGCCAGTGACGATGCATATTACGCGACCTTACCCTGGCAACCACTGGCTGACTACCCCGCATGCCCGGAAACGCTTAAGGATATGAGCGACCTATGAAAAATTGCTGGAAGATCCTCGAAATAGAGGAAACAACTGACGTCGATATTATCCGTCGCGCTTATCTGGGGTTGTTACCGTCCTTTCATCCAGAAACCGATCCACAGGGCTTTAAACAACTGCGTCAGGCGTATGAAGACGCGCTACGGATTGCGCAGTCGCCAGCTAAATCTGTTTGGCAACCAGAAGAACATGAAGTTGCAGAACATGAAATTCTGCTCGCCTTTCGTGCGTTACTTGCCTCTGATAGCGAACGTTTTCTGCCCTCAGCCTGGCAGCGATTCATTCAGCAATTAAATTATTGCTCGATGGAAGAGATTGATGAATTACGCTGGTTGTTGTGCGCGATAGCTATGAACACTGCCCATTTATCCTTCGAGTGCATGGTGTTATTAGCAGAAAGATTGCGGTGGTTGCAGGAGGAAAACACCGAGGAAATAGACGAAGAAGAACTGGAATCCTTTTTATATGCCATTGCGAAGGGGAATATTTTTAACTTCCAGACCATCCTGCATCTGTCCGTTGCCGTGCAAAATGACACCATTGATTTTTACCAAATGTTCGCTCGGATTTGGTCATCGCATCCAGAATGGCTGACACTGTATTTAGCGCAACATCGCGCAGTGATTATCCCCGATGATGCAAAACTGCACAGAAATTTACTGTGCTGGTATACCTCAAGCCGCCTGGGATTACCTGAACTCCTGGATTACGCTCGGTCGTGGCGGGAAGCTGAACCTGATAATGAAGATGCGCGTTATTATGAATACGCGCAACGCGTCTATTGTGGGGAAGGCGAAAACCTGCTGGCAGAACTTTGTGATTACTGGCGCAAGTCTCCCTCTACCCAGGCGGATGCTTTAATGTTGCAATGGTGCCGTCAGCATCGGGTCGATTATTACCCATTAGTGGTGATGATGATTGAAGCTCGTGAACTGGTTAACGATCAGGGAAAACCGCTACTTTATGTCCCCGGCGACAGCGCCCGTACGCGCTTTCAATTATACGAAATACTCAGCCATGAAAAACTCTCTGCGCTGGGGCGTTCTCTGGTCGAGATGGTTTTGCACAAAGGGCGTAAGCCGCGAATCTCACTCACGCGTGATACAGAGCATCCCTTATGGCCATTATATTTAGTTGCTAAACAATTAGTACTGGCGAACCAGCCTACAGAAGAATCATTAATGCCGATCGTCGCTCGTCTTGATGCAGAAGATCGTTGCCCACTGGAAGCATTAATTATTCGTCGATTATTAATTCAGTCGGCGAATTTTACCGAGAAGCAAACCGTCGAACCGGAGCCGCAACCGCAGCCAATGCCTGTTGATGATGGTGGGCCGGGCTGTCTGGGCATCATTAAAATTATTTTCTATATTTTTATTTTTGCTGGTTTGATAGGGAAAATACTCCATCTCTTCGGGTGACAGTCGACGTTAATGTGCGGGAAGCCCAGCAAGCAATCTTTCCGCATTTTTGTAATGTTGTTTGGCGGCCAGTTTTAACCATTTTTGAGATTCATAATGGTTAACATTAATACCAGTGCCATTTCTGTAGATCAAACCCAAAGTATATTGAGCATGAGCATACCCTTGTTCAGCTGCTTCCTTATACCAGAGAATTGCTTTACGGGTATCGGGTTTGACTCCCAGACCTTTCAGGTAGATCCACCCCAGTTTGCTTTGTGCGCGCGGATTTTCCTGTTCTGCTGATTGCTCATACCAGTATCTCGCCTGTGTATAATCCAGTGGTTTACCGTCGCTACCATGAAGATAAAATTCGCCAAGGCGATATTGCGACGTTGAGTGACCATGAATCGCGGAAAGCTCCGTTGCTGCCGTGGTAAACGGAAGACTGCCTGGGGATCTTAAATAATCAAAGACATAATTCACCATAGCTTTATCGCGCAAAGTCGTTTTCTTAGGTTGGCTAATACAAGTGATAGCTGCAACTATAAATATTGCGAATATAAAATATATTTTTTTGTTCATTTATCAATACTTCGATTTTCTTTTTATTTTGAAAGCGTCAAGTTTATACTCATCATTAATAAAAAAGTAGTCAGTTAATGTACTTAAAGGATTGTTAATAAATGGATAAGGAAGAACAACGCCTTCTATTTGCGCTTTCTACGCCAATGGAGATTCTTAATAAGGGATGCAAGCCTGCACATGACTCGCCAAAAATGTATACCGGAATAAAAGAATTTGATCTGTCATCATCCTGGGGAATAAATAATCGTGATGATTTAATTCAGACTATTTACCAAATGACCGATGATGGTCACGCAAATGATTTAGCCTGGTTATATCTGGCATGGCATCGCTCTTCACCTGAAGAGTGGAAAGCATTAATTGCTGGTGGCTCTGACAGAGGGCTGATTTATACCCAATTTGTTGCACAAACTGCTATGTGCTGCGGGGAAGGGGGAATCAAAGCCTGGGATTATGTTCGAATGGGGTTTCTGTCACGGGTCGGTGTGCTCAACAAGTGGCTGACGGAAGAAGAGAGTTTATGGCTGCAATCGCGCGTCTATGAACGAGCACACCATTACTATCAGAGTTGGATGCACTATTTTTCCGCCTATTCGTTAGGACGTCTCTACTGGCAATCCGCTCAGTGCGAAGACAATGCTTCGCTACGCGAGGCGCTGACCTTGTACAAATATGATAGCGCCGGGAGTCGGATGTTCGAAGAGCTGGTAGCGGGAAGCGATCGTTTCTATGCCACGCTTCCCTGGCAGCCATTAACTGCCCAACCTGAATGCCCGGCAACGCTTAAGGATGTGAGCGACCTATGAAAACATGTTGGCAAATCCTCGAAATTGAAAGCACGACGCAAATAGACATTATCCGCCAGGCTTATCTTGCTCGCTTACCGTTATGTCATCCCGAAACCGATCCGCAGGGGTTTAAAGCGTTACGTCAGGCCTATGAAGAGGCGCTGCGACTGGCGGTAAATCCTGTCGAGGAAGCAGATTATGAAGAAAAAGATGCCGCCGCTGAACATGAAATACTACGTGCATTCAGGACATTACTGGATTCAGAAAGTGATCGTTTTCAGCCCTCCGCCTGGCAGAAATTTATTCAGCAATTAAATACCTGGAACATGGAGGATGTCGAACAATTACGCTGGCCGCTGTGTGCAATCGCTATAGAAGCGCGATATCTTTCATTAAATTGTGCTTCTTTGCTGGCAGAGCGTTTGAACTGGCATTCATTTAGTGACAGCGAAGGAATGGATGAAGAAGAGCGGGAGGCTTTTCTTGAGGCCATTCAGGCTGGTGATTGTTTCGATTTCCTTAGCCTTCTGGAATATCCCGTCGCGTTACAGAACCAGACTGTTGAATATTACTTCGCGCTGGAACGTTGCTGCCGTTACCATCCTGACTATGTCATTGCATTTTTGGCGATGGCAGGTCCGTGGTTAATTCCTGATGATGCGAAGTTGCATCGCAAACTATTGCGCTGGTACAGCTCGGCGCAAACAGGTATGGCGGAACTCATTCCTGTAGCCAAACAGTGGCAAATGGAAGAACCAGAAAGCGAAGATGCCCGATATTACTTGTGTGCACAACGCTTGTACTGCGGTGAGGGGGAAAGCCTGCTTGCCGATCTCGGCGCGTACTGGGAAAGTTACCCATCTACACAAGCTGATAATTTGTTGTTGCAGTGGAGCAAGCGTCATTGCCCGGATTATTTCGCGTTATTAGTGATGGTTATCGAAGCGCGAAGCATGATTGATGCGCAAGGTAAACCGTTGAAATATGTTCCTGGTGAGAGCGCCCGGACGCGGCTGCTATGGGCGGAAATTTTACATAGCGGAAAATTATCGCCGTTAGGTCAATCGTTTATCGAGTCGTTATTCTTCAAACGCAAAGCATGGGCGTGGTGGAAATCGAGAGTCGGTAGTGAGACAGGGCAAGATTCACCGTTACTGGATCTGTATCGGGTATCGGAACAGGTAGTACTGGAAGCGTTTCCGAAACAAGAGATGCTGGCCCGTCTTAATACAAGGCTGGAAGGCGGAGACGCTCATCCATTAGAGGCCATTATCACCCGGATGCTGTTAACGAAAGTGAAACTCGAACCGGTGGATGAAGATGTCGATGAGCCTATACCTGAAAATCATGAAGAGATAAATGATGAGGATGAAAAACCACAGAGCATTACCAGCATTATTAAAATCAGCTTAACGGTGCTGGTGATAGGTTATGCTCTCGGCAAAATCGCGATGTTGCTCAGTTAGATGCGATGCTGACGCATCTTATCTTTCAATGTCGGATGCGATGCTAATGCATCTTATCCGACCTACGAGTAGGCCGGATAAGGCGTTCACGCCGCATCCGGCAGCCGTGTTTAAGGGATCTCAATGGCCAAATAATCGCTCGCCCGTCGACGAACTTCATCGACGCGGGCCATATCGTTTGACTGCAACGCCTCATCAAAATCGGTGATCACCCGGCCAATCTCTTCTCGCTCGTCACCCAGTGCACGCGCCCACAACTCTTCCAGTTTGGCTTTAAAGGTACGGTTGATGAGCATATCGCGCGGATAAATTTTCAATGCGGATAACCGCGCCCGACTCTCTTCAATCTGCTGAGCGCTCAATGTTACCGAACTGTGATTAATGACTCTGGACTTAACGCTGCCGTCTTCCAGAAGCACGTCAACTTCAAGCAACCCGTTGATATCATAACTAAAGCGAATATCAATCGACTGATAAGCCCCGGTTTTCTTCAACGGCACATCAAATGATTCCACCAGAATGTTATTTTTAACTTTGTGGTTTTCTCCCTGATAGACGTTAACCGTAATTGAATCCTGTTCCGGATGCATGGTTGAGTAAGTTTCTACACGCGATACAGGCACAGTGGTGTTGCGTTCAATAATTGGCGAGAAAATGCCGGAAACGCCCTGGCGGTTAACTTCAACGCCCAACGAGTAGGGGCAAATATCGGTGAGGATCACTTCTTCAATGTCTTCGCTGCGTAAGCGGCAGGCGGCCTGGATCGCTGCGCCCAGCGCGACAATGGTGCTCGGGTCGTAACTTTGATACGGTAGTTTGCCAAACAGACGCACGGCGATTCGCTGCACCAGCGGCATTTGCGACGCACCGCCGACCAGTACCAGGCTGTCGATTTGACTCGGCTTCAGACGTGCATCGCGCAACGCCTGTTCAATCGGCACACGCAAGCGGTTGAGTAGCGGTAACCACAAATCTTCCAGTTCGTTCTCGTAAAATTCGCATTCACGTGTTTCTTCCTGGTACTGCCAGCGAATGTGCATTGGCGATTGATTGCTACATTTTGCCGCTTCCACACAGGCATACAAGGCTGCCAGTTCACTCTCGTTAAGCGTGGTCCTGGCGACTTCCGCGCGTTTTAAAACCTCATCGACCAGCATATGAGTAAAATCTTCGCCACCGAGGAAGTTATCGCCAGCGGAGGCGTGAACTTCAATCACCGGCGTGGCGTACTCGAGCACCGTGACGTCAAACGTGCCGCCACCGAGATCAAAAACCAGCGAGCGGGTATTTTGCTGCGTATGCAGGCCATACGCCATCGCGGCTGCCGTTGGCTCATTAATCAGGCGCACTGCATTTAGCCCGGCTAACTCTGCTGCTAAACGGGTATGCTTGCGTTGTTCATCGCTGAAATAAGCCGGAACAGAGATCACCACATCTTTAATCGGTTGTTGCAGGAATTCTTCAGCATCTTCTTTTAATGAGCGTAATACCAAAGAGGACAGTTCTGGCGCGTTAAATGTGTCGCTGCCTAACCGCCAGTTGGTATTACTGCCCATTGCACGTTTAAATAACGCTGCGGTTTTATCCGGATGCGAAGTGCGCCGTGATACAGCCGGTTTTCCGACTAAAATATGGTTATTTTCATCCATGCTAATTATGGATGGTGTTAAATATTCACCGAATTTATTTGGAATTAATTGTGCGGCACCGTCTTTCCAGACAGCAATTAAACTATTGGTAGTACCGAGATCGATACCAATGGCGAGTTCTGCATTATCCATTGCATTTATATCTTGAAAGAAAAAGAGATAACCAGATTAAGACCACCCTGGTAAAACGTGGTGATCTTAATCAATAAGGAGTATTAAGCGTAAAATTTCAGACGTTCAGCCAGTAAATCAACAAAGCCCTGACGATCAACATCGACCATTACAGTGGCATTCGGTTTATTACCGGTCAGATAGTAATAATCAACAACCGTCATCCCCTGGGTATATTTCCCCTGTGTTTCAACGCCGACCCAGCGCTCCACGGTGGTAAACAACTCGGGTTTCAATAGCCAGGCAATGGTGCATGGGTCATGCAACGGCGCGCCGACAAAGCCCCATTTTTCGTCTTTATGATATTCGAGGAAGAAATCCAGCAGTTCGGCAACTATGGTTGAAATTGGGTTACCAATCGCGCGGAAACGCTCGGTGTCCTCAACGTGGATTTGTGCTTTGTGAGTAACATCCAGACCGGCCATCACCACCGGAATCCCGGACTGGAAGACAATTTCTGCCGCTTCCGGGTCAACGTAAATATTAAATTCAGCCGCAGGCGTCCAGTTACCAAGCCCCATTGCGCCGCCCATAATCACGATACGGGCGATTTTGCTGTGCAGTTCCGGATGGCTATTGAGCAGCAAGGCGACGTTAGTTTGCGGTCCGGTAGAAACAATGGTGACAAGTTCCGCACTTTCACGCAGCGTTTTCGCCATCAGCTCCACCGCCGTACAGTTTTGCGGAGCAAACGTCGGTTCCGGTAATGCCGGACCATCCAGACCGCTTTCGCCGTGTACGTTGTCCGCGATAATCAACTCACGCATTAACGGTTTCACCGCACCGCTTGCTACCGGAATATCGGTGCGATTAAGCAAGGTAAGCATACGCAGAACATTGCGTAATGTTTTATCGGGTGTCTGGTTTCCGGCGGAAGATGTGATGGCTTTGACATCAAGCTCTGGTGAGGCGAGGGCGAGAACTATTGCGATAGCGTCGTCATGACCTGGGTCGCAATCTAACAGAATTGGCAGTGCCATTGTTGCTCCTTGTTGTGTGTTTCTTTGCGACAAGGGTAACGCCGGAATGTAACAGATACGAGGACCGAAACGATAAAGCGTGAGATGGCGCGCACCTGGGTATGCGCGCCAGAAGGATTAGTGCAGGATTTTCGCGAGGAAGTCTTTTGCGCGGTCCGATTTCGGATCATCGAAGAAAGCCTCTTTCGGCGAGTCTTCGACAATTTTTCCCTCGTCCATAAAGATCACCCGATTCGCCACTTTACGGGCAAAGCCCATTTCGTGGGTCACCACCATCATCGTCATTCCTTCGTTCGCCAGTTCGACCATCACGTCCAGCACTTCGTTGATCATCTCCGGATCCAGCGCCGATGTCGGTTCGTCGAACAGCATCGCAATAGGATCCATGCACAATGCGCGAGCGATCGCCACACGCTGCTGCTGACCGCCGGAAAGCTGCGCCGGAAACTTATTGGCATGTGCGGAAAGTCCCACGCGCTCCAGCAATTTCAATGCTTTTTCACGAGCCGGCGCTTTATCGCGTTTAAGCACTTTCACCTGCGCCAGGGTCAGGTTTTCGATAATCGACAGATGAGGGAACAGTTCGAAATGCTGGAATACCATCCCGACGCGGGAACGCAGCTTTGCCAGATCGGTTTTCTTGTCGTTAACCACGATACCATCGACAGTGATTTCACCTTGCTGCACTGGTTCGAGGCCGTTGACGGTTTTAATCAGCGTTGATTTGCCGGAACCAGACGGGCCACAAACCACCACCACTTCGCCTTTTTTCACTTCGGTTGAGCAGTCGGTCAGCACCTGAAAGTGACCATACCATTTTGAAACATTTTTCAGGGTAATCATTATGCTGTCCTTCTTTTCAAGTAGCTGACCAACAACGACGCGCTAAGGCTAATAACGAAATAAACAAATCCGGCAAACAGGATCATCTCAACCTGCGTACCATCACGCTCACCAATGGTTGAGGCGGTACGGAAGAAATCGGCCAGAGATAACACATACACCAGTGAGGTATCCTGGAACAGTACGATGCCCTGAGTGAGCAGCAGCGGCACCATCGCGCGGAACGCCTGCGGCAGAATAATCAGTTTCATCGACTGCCAGTGAGTCATTCCCAACGCCAGCGCGGCGCTCGACTGACCACGAGAAATACTTTGAATACCGGCGCGGATAATCTCTGAATAGTAGGCCGCTTCAAACATCGAAAACGCCACCATCGCAGAAATTAAACGGATATCATTTTTTGGCGATAATCCCAGCACGTTTTGCAGAAAACCCGGCACAATCAGGTAAAACCACAGCAAAACCATAACTAAAGGAATCGAGCGGAATACGTTAACGTAGGCTTTGGCAAACCACGCTACGGGCGCAAAGCTGGACAAGCGCATCACCGCCAACATGGTGCCCCACAAAATACCAATCACGACTGCCGTGACGGTGATTTTCAGGGTGATCACCAGCCCGTCGAGCAGATATGGCAGGGAAGGGACAATGGAACTCCAGTCAAACTCGTACATTATTTGCCTCCCATGTTGCCGGGCAGGCGAACTTTACGTTCAACCAGCGTCATCACCAGCATGATAACCGCGTTAATCAACACATACGCCAGCGTGATGGCGGTAAACGACTCCCAGGCGTGGGCCGAGTAATCAAGCAATTTACCGGCCTGCGCTGCCATATCCACCAGACCGATAGTCGAGGCGATGGCGGAGTTTTTCACCAGGTTCATCATCTCTGAGGTCATCGGCGGGACGATAACGCGATAAGCATTAGGCAGCAGTACGTAGCGGTAAGCCTGCGGTAGCGTCAGACCCATCGCCAGCGCGGCATTTTTTTGCCCACGCGGTAGCGACTGAATAGCGGCGCGTACCTGTTCGCAAACACGGGCGGCGGTAAACAGCCCCAGGCAGAGCATGGATGAAAGGAAAAACTGAATATTGGGATCCAGCTCGGCCTTAAACCACATGCCGATTTTCTCCGGCAGCAACTCCGGGATCACCAGATACCAGGTAAAGAATTGCACAATCAACGGCACGTTGCGGAACAGTTCTACATACAACGTACCCAGACCGGAGAGAAAACGGTTTGGAACGGTACGTAAAATGCCGAAAAATGAACCGACGAGGAAAGCGATAATCCAGGCGCAGATCGACAAAGCGATCGTGACCTGAAAACCACTCCAGATCCAACCAAGATAGGTGGTGTTGCCGAACGGGGCTTGTTGTAAAAAAATACCCCAGTTCCAGTCTATAGACATAAATCTACTCCAGAAAAAAGAGGGTAGCAGCGTTAACTGCTACCCTCGAAGATTGTTACCCAGCGTATTGCGGTTTTCAGGCCCGATGGGGAACGACCATCAGGCGTATAGTCTGTCCGTGCTACGTAACAATCGAGAGGGCTGGAATTTCCGCCCCTGGTTCTTGTAATTAGTTCAGTGCTTTGTCATTCGGTTCTTTGAACAGTGCTTTCATTTCGTCCGACAGTTCGAAATTCATGTTCAGGTTTTTCGGCGGAATTGGATTTTTGAACCATTTATCAAACCATTTTTCCGCTTCACCGGAGGTCTGCACCTGAGCGATGGTGTCATCCATCAGCTTTTTGAACTGCGGATCGTCTTTACGCAACATACAACCGTAGGCCTCCTGAGACTGCGGCTTGCCGACGATTTCCCAGTTGTCTGGTTTCTTCGCTTTCGCACGTTCACCGGCTAGCAGAGCGTCATCCATCATAAAGGCAACGGCACGACCGCTTTCCAGGGTGCGGAAAGAGTCACCGTGATCTTTGGCGCTGATGATGCGCATATTCATTTTTTGCTCTTCATTCAGTTTGTTGAGCAAAACTTCAGAGGTAGTGCCGGAAGTGACGACTACGGCTTTGCCTTTCAGGTCGGCAAAATCTTTGATATCGCCGCCCTTTTTGGTCAGCAGGCGCGTACCGACCACGAAAATAGTGTCAGAGAAAGCCGCCTGTTTTTGGCGTTCGACGTTATTGGTGGTGGAACCACATTCAAAATCGAAAGTGCCGTTTTGCAGCAGAGGAATACGGTTTTGTGAGGTGATCGGAATCAGTTTCACCTGCAAGTCCGGTTTGTTGAGTTTCTTTTTCACTGCTTCAACAATGGCGTTGGAGTAATCCTGCGAGTAACCCACCACTTTTTGCTGATTGTCGTAATAAGAGAAAGGCACTGAAGATTCACGGTGACCGACGACAATCACACCGTTTTTGGCGATTTTGTCCAGAGTACTGCCCGCTGCCGGGGCGGCGTCATCTGCCTGTGCCAGTCCTGCGGAAAGCGCCAGGGCCAGGATTGCTGTGGCAGGTTTACGTAATTGCATATCCAACTCCTTTATCTTCTGCGTTAAAAACGCATGGATACCCGTTGTGAGTGTTTGTGTTGTTATCATCTGCAACTTTATTGTGCAGTGTTGTGCTTGTTAGGTAACATTTAGTTTGGCTAAATGTAAAGATATTGCTGTTTTATTGTTTGTTTTTGCGAGATGCGCCGCACCATTCCGAAGCAAAATTCTTAAAATGCACTCTTTTAGTGCTACCGCTGGATTACTGTGGTGCAACCAGGTTGTACTGATGCTGATTCAGGGTTTGCCTTGTATAACAAAGCAATAGATGTGCCAAAGTTGGATAGGGGAATTTTATTATCCGGATAACGCACTGATGCCGCATCCGGCGAGCGTGCCGAAATACGGGATGTATTCCGGCACGATAAGAAGGGATTATTTACGTCGCTGACGCAAGCTCATCAACACAGCGGCAAAACCAAACAGTGCCGTCAGCACCCACAGCGGCCAGTTGCCGGTACGTGCGTACGGTGTGAGTCCGGTGGTCGGCGTCACGTTAGTGGTCAACACCTCGCGGGTGAATTGCGGGATCATCGCCTGAATCTCCCCCTGCGGGCCAATCACCGCCGTAATGCCGTTGTTGGTGCTGCGCAACAGTGGGCGCGCCAGCTCCAGCGCACGCATTCGCGCCATCTGGAAGTGCTGCCAAGGACCAATAGACTTACCAAACCACGCATCGTTGGAGATAGTCAGCAGATAGTCGGTATCCGGGCGGAAGTTATCGCGCACTTGCTCGCCAAGAATGATCTCATAGCAAATGGCCGCAGTAAGCTCAATACCATTTACCGATAGCGGTGGCTGGATATATGGCCCACGGCTGAACGACGACATCGGCAGATCAAAGAACGGTGCTAACGGACGCAGTATCGACTCCAGCGGGACAAACTCGCCAAACGGAACCAGATGGTTTTTGTTATAGCGATCGGCTGATTCGTAGCTGTACGGTGCACCTTTACCCAGCGTGATGATGGTGTTGTAAGTATCGTAACGATTCTGCTTATTGAGACGCGCATCGACAATCCCGGTGACCAGCGAGCTACCTTTGTCGCGCAACTCATTGTCCAGTGCTTTGAGGAACGGTTGCTGATTAATTTCCAGATCGGTTATCGCCGACTCCGGCCAGATAATCAGCGATGATTTGCCCATCAGCGGTGCCGTTGCGTTGTAGTAAATCTTCAGCGTATTAAGAAGCTGACTTTCATCCCACTTCAGCGATTGCGGAATATCGCCCTGAACCATCGAAACCTGAATGGTTTTCTCCGGTTGCGGGGTAAACCACTGGATGTAACGCAGCGGGAAGGGAAGGGCAAACAGTACGACGGCCACCACCAGCGGACGCCAGTTGCGTTTGACTAACGCCAGTGCCAGCAGGCCGCTAACCATCATCAGCAGGAAGTTAATGGCTTCCACGCCCATTATCGGTGCCAGCCCTTTTAACGGGCCATCAATCTGGCTATAGCCGAACTGTAACCACGGGAAGCCAGTCAGCACCCAACCGCGCAGAAACTCGGTCACTTGCCAGAGAGCAGGGGCGGCAATCGCCACGCGCAGCCAGGTGGTTTTCGGCCACAGACGCGACAGCACGCCAGCAAACAGTCCGGTATACAGCGACAAATACGCCGCCAGCAGTACCACCAGGAAGATGTTAACCGGGCCAGGCATTCCGCCAAAGGTCGCGATGCTGACATAGACCCAGTTAATACCGCTGCCAAAGAGGCCAAATCCCCAGCAAAAGCCAATAGCGGCAGACTGGAGTGGACGGCGGTTAAAGGTCAACGCCTGAAGCCCCATCAGCGAAATAATCGCCGCAGGCCAGACGTCGTAAGGAGAGAAGGCCAGCGTTCCGCAGGCACCGAATAATAACGCCAGCAGCAGGCGAATGCGCTGGCGTTCAATTAATGAGGCAAAAGCCATGTAGTTATCTATCCAGTTTCGGTTTTATTCATCCAGCTTCGGCTGGGGTGAGTCATCCGGGATTTTGACATGAACCTGAATAATACGCCGACTGTCGGCCATCGCCACTTTGAACTGGTAACCGTCGATGTCGATGGTTTCGCCACGCGCCGGAAGATGCCCAAATGCCTGCATCACCAGACCACCGATAGTGTCGACCTCTTCATCGCTAAAGTGGGTGCCGAACGCTTCGTTGAAGTCTTCAATGGAAGCCAGTGCGCGCACGGTCCAGGTATGACGACTCAGCTGACGGAAGTCGATATCATCTTCTTCGTCATACTCGTCTTCAATCTCACCAACAATCAGTTCCAGGATGTCTTCAATGGTCACCAGACCGGAAACCCCACCGAATTCGTCAATGACGATCGCCATGTGGTAACGCTGAGAGCGAAACTCTTTCAGCATCCGGTCTACGCGCTTACTTTCAGGAACGACAACCGCCTGACGTAACACTTTGTCCATGCTGAAGGCTTCAGCATCGCTGCGCATAAACGGCAGCAAGTCTTTCGCCATCAGAATCCCTTCAATGTGATCTTTGTCTTCGCTAATCACCGGGAAACGTGAGTGGGCGGACTCGATGATGACATCAAGGCATTCGTCCAGCGTCTGGTTGCGTTTCAGGGTAATCATCTGGGAGCGGGGGATCATGATGTCGCGGACGCGTTGGTCTGCGATGTCCATCACCCCTTCGAGCATATCGCGCGTATCTTCGTCGATAAGGTCGTTCTGCCCGGAATCACGGATCAGCGCCAGCAGTTCGTCACGGTTTTTCGGTTCACCGTGGAAAAGTTGGCTGAGTAACAGGGAGAAAAATCCCTTCTTGTTGCTTATCGTGTCACTACTGTGTGAATTGTCGTCGCTCATGGCGTCGTATGGGTTCTCATGTTAGTTAATCAAAACGCCGTCGTTAATCACCAACGGCGGGGACATCTGCCAGTCAAATGCCTGGCAAATTATTCTTTCTCGGCAATGTACGGATCCTCATAGCCCAGAGCAAGCATAATCTCTGTTTCGAGGGCTTCCATTTCTTCTGCTTCGTCATCTTCGATGTGATCGTAACCTAACAAATGCAGACTACCGTGCACCACCATATGCGCCCAGTGCGCCTCCAGTGGTTTGCCTTGCTCCTGTGCTTCCTTCTCAACCACCTGACGGCAGATAACCAGATCGCCCAGTAGCGACATCTCCATGCCAGGCGGCACTTCAAACGGGAAGGAGAGCACGTTGGTCGGCTTATCCTTACCGCGATAGGTCAGATTCAGACTGTGGCTTTCGGCGGTATCGACCACGCGAATCGTCACTTCCGATTCTTCCTGAAACTGCGGGATCACCGCATTCAGCCATGTTTGAAACTGGCTCTCTTCCGGTAACCCGGAATTATCTTCACATGCCAGTTGTAAATCGAGGATCACCTGACTCATTTTTGTTCCTGTTCTTCGCGCTTGCGTTCTGCCGCCAGCGCAGCTTTACGTTTTTGTTCGGCTTCTTCCCAGGCTTCATAAGCGTTAACGATACGCGCCACCACCGGGTGACGAACCACGTCTTCGCTGTGGAAGAAGTTAAAGCTGATCTCTTCGACATCGGCCAGCACTTCGATGGCATGACGCAAACCAGACTTGGTATTACGCGGCAGGTCGATCTGCGTGACGTCGCCGGTGATAACCGCTTTTGAGTTAAAACCGATACGGGTCAGGAACATCTTCATCTGTTCGATGGTGGTGTTCTGGCTTTCATCAAGAATGATAAACGCGTCGTTCAGCGTACGACCACGCATATAGGCCAGCGGTGCGACTTCAATAACGTTGCGCTCAATCAGTTTCTCGACTTTCTCAAAGCCCAGCATTTCAAACAGCGCGTCGTACAGTGGGCGCAGATACGGGTCTACTTTCTGGCTTAAATCGCCAGGCAGAAAGCCCAGTTTCTCACCGGCTTCTACTGCCGGACGAGTCAGCAAAATACGGCGAATTTCCTGACGCTCCAGGGCATCAACTGCCGCAGCCACTGCCAGGTAGGTTTTACCCGTACCCGCCGGGCCAACGCCGAAGGTGATGTCATGGTCGAGAATATTGGCGATGTACTGCGCCTGGTTTGGCGTGCGCGGCTTAATTACGCCGCGTTTGGTTTTGATATTGACCGCTTTGCCGTACTCCGGCACGCTCTCCGCGCTTTGCTCCAGTACCCGCGCTTCTTTAATCGCAAGGTGGATCTGTTCCGGTTCGATATCCTGAATCTGACCGCGCATCGGGGCGGTATCGACATACAGGCTGCGAAGAATGTCTGCCGCGGCGGTGACGCAAATCGGGCGGCCGGTCAGTTTAAAGTGGTTATCGCGGCGATTGATTTCGATGCCGAGACGGCGTTCGAGTTGTTTGATGTTGTCATCAAACGGGCCGCAAAGGCTCAACAGACGCGCGTTGTCTGCTGGCTCCAGGGTGATTTCGCGAGTGTCTATGTTCAAACTGTTCCTCTTATCTGTATGCCGCCGGAAGCTGAACATTCACCGGCCTATAACGAAATTATTCACGCCACAGGAAAAAGGCGCAAGCATTGCGATAAAGATGGGGATAAAGAGAGAAAAAACAAGGCCCACCGGAACGGCGGGCCAGTGATTATTGACGAAGTGCGTGTTGTTCATGCCGGATGCGGCGTAAACGCCTTATCCGGCCTACAAATTCATGCGAATTCAATATATTGCTGGAATCATGTAGGCCTGATAAGCGTAGCGCATCAGGCAATTTGCGTTTGTCGTCAGTCTCAAAACTTACCAGACCGGCGGGCCTGAGAATTACGGCTGATAATAACCCACGCCAAGGTCGTTTTCTTTGCGAGTACGGGCAATCACCGATTCCGGAGTTTCTGCCACGCGCAGACCCATTTCATCTTCAGTACGCACCACTTTACCGCGCAGAGAGTTCGGGTAGACGTCGGTAATTTCTACATCGACGAATTTACCGATCATATCCGGCGTGCCCTCGAAGTTGACCACGCGGTTATTTTCAGTACGACCGGAAAGCTCCATGATGCTCTTACGCGATGTACCTTCTACCAGAATACGCTGGGTGGTGCCGAGCATCCGGCGGCTCCATGCCATCGCTTGCTGATTGATACGTTCTTGCAGAATATACAGACGCTGCTTCTTCTCTTCTTCCGGAACATCATCAACCATATCGGCGGCTGGCGTGCCCGGACGTGCAGAGAAGATAAAGCTGTAGCTCATGTCGAAATTGACGTCGGCAATCAGCTTCATCGTTTTCTCGAAGTCTTCGGTGGTTTCGCCAGGGAAGCCAACGATGAAGTCAGAACTGATCTGAATATCCGGACGTGCCGCACGCAGTTTACGGATGATCGCTTTGTACTCCAGCGCCGTATGAGTACGGCCCATCAGGTTCAGAATACGATCGGAACCGCTCTGTACCGGCAGATGCAGGAAGCTCACCAGCTCCGGCGTGTCGCGATACACTTCGATGATATCGTCGGTGAATTCGATCGGATGGCTGGTGGTAAAGCGAATACGATCGATCCCGTCGATCGCAGCAACCAGACGCAGCAAATCGGCAAACGATCCAGTGGTGCCGTCGTAGTTTTCACCACGCCAGGCGTTCACGTTCTGACCGAGCAGGTTGACTTCACGCACGCCCTGAGCAGCAAGCTGGGCAATCTCAAACAGAATATCGTCGGACGGACGGCTTACCTCTTCACCACGGGTGTAAGGCACCACGCAGTAGGTGCAATATTTATTGCAGCCTTCCATGATGGAGACAAACGCGGTCGGCCCTTCGGCGCGCGGTTCCGGCAGACGGTCGAACTTCTCGATTTCCGGGAAGCTGATATCTACAACGGGGCTGCGGTCGCCGCGCACGGAGTTGATCATCTCCGGCAGACGGTGCAGCGTTTGCGGCCCAAAAATAATATCGACATAGTGGGCGCGCTGGCGAATGTGCTCGCCTTCTTGCGATGCCACGCAGCCGCCGACGCCGATAATCAGGTCTGGATTCTTCTCTTTTAACAGTTTCCAGCGACCCAACTGATGGAAGACTTTTTCCTGAGCCTTCTCGCGGATTGAGCAGGTGTTCAGCAGCAGCACATCCGCTTCTTCCGCCACGTCGGTCAGTTGATAGCCGTGGGTGGCATCCAGCAGATCGGCCATCTTCGATGAATCGTACTCGTTCATCTGACAGCCCCAGGTTTTAATATGGAGTTTTTTGGTCATCGACTTGCTCTTGCGAAATAGTAGCCAGGAATGCAGGGCGCATAGTGTAATGCTTTGCTGCCGTTGTGACCAGTATGAGCGTTATCAGCCCTTGGGGGTAAAAATCCTGTAAACTTAAAGCATATTGCTAACAGGATGATTGACCATGACAAATCAACCAACGGAAATTGCCATTGTCGGCGGAGGAATGGTCGGCGGCGCGCTGGCGCTGGGGCTGGCACAGCACGGATTTGCGGTAACGGTGATCGAGCACGCAGAACCTGCGCCGTTTGTCGCTGACAGCCAGCCGGATGTGCGGATCTCGGCGATCAGTGCGGCTTCGGTATCATTGCTTAAAGGTTTAGGCGTCTGGGATGCGGTACAGGCCATGCGTTGCCATCCTTATCGCAGACTGGAAACGTGGGAGTGGGAAACGGCGCATGTGGCGTTTGACGCCGCTGAACTTAAGTTACCGTTGCTGGGCTATATGGTAGAAAACACTGTCCTGCAACAGGCGCTGTGGCAGGCGCTGGAAGCGCATCCGAAAGTAACGTTACGTGTGCCAACTTCGCTGATTGCGCTGCATCGCCATAATGATCTTCAGGAGCTGGAACTGAAGGGCGGTGAAACGATCCGCGCGAAGCTGGTGATTGGTGCCGACGGCGCAAATTCGCAGGTGCGGCAGATGGCGGGAATTGGCGTTCATGCCTGGCAGTATGCGCAGTCGTGTATGTTGATTAGCGTACAGTGTGAGAACGATCCCGGCGACAGCACCTGGCAGCAATTTACCCCGGACGGACCGCGTGCGTTTCTGCCATTGTTTGATAACTGGGCATCGCTGGTGTGGTATGACTCTCCGGCGCGCATTCGCCAGTTGCAGAATATGAATATGGTGCAGTTACAGGCGGAAATCGCGAAGCATTTCCCGTCGCGTCTTGGGTACGTGACGCCGCTTGCCGCAGGCGCTTTTCCGCTGACGCGTCGCCATGCGTTGCAGTATGTGCAGCCGGGGCTGGCGCTGGTGGGCGATGCCGCGCATACCATCCATCCGCTGGCGGGACAGGGAGTGAATCTTGGTTATCGTGATGTTGATGCCCTGATTGATGTTCTGGTCAACGCCCGCAGCTATGGCGAAGCATGGGCCAGTTATCCTGTGCTCAAACGTTACCAGATGCGGCGCATGGCGGATAACTTCATTATGCAAAGCGGTATGGATCTGTTTTATGCCGGATTCAGCAATAATCTGCCGCCGCTGCGTTTTATACGTAATCTTGGTTTGATGGCGGCGGAACGTGCTGGCGTGTTGAAACGTCAGGCGTTGAAATATGCGTTAGGGTTGTAGCCTTACAACATTGCCGGATGCATGCCAACCGTAGGTCGGATAAGACGCGCCAGCGTCGCATCCGACTTTGAAGGATAAGACGTGTCAGCATCACATTCGGCATTGAATATACGCAGAAAAGCAAAAAGCTCGCCGAAGCGAGCTTTTTTAATGTGGCTGGGGTACGAGGATTCGAACCTCGGAATGCCGGAATCAGAATCCGGTGCCTTACCGCTTGGCGATACCCCAACTGGGTGCACTTACAAAGTAAGCGTCTTGAATAAATTGGCTGGGGTACGAGGATTCGAACCTCGGAATGCCGGAATCAGAATCCGGTGCCTTACCGCTTGGCGATACCCCAACAAATCTGTTTTTGAACTTGCCGAATCTATTCGACAGATTCAGAATTTGGTGGCTACGACGGGATTCGAACCTGTGACCCCATCATTATGAGTGATGTGCTCTAACCAACTGAGCTACGTAGCCAGATTATTTCTTCGATGGCTGGGGTACCTGGATT
>NZ_RHJJ01000016.1:0-262591 GCF_004212225.1 Escherichia sp. E14V7 | reverse complement strand
TTTTCCGAATGCGCGTTTTTTCAGCAAAACACCTGTAAGCGTGCCATAAAACAAGCAATTTGCCGTTTTTGCAACCGCAATCACACTTCCAGGTGGCATACTAAAGAGGAATAAAAAGAAAAAGGAAGATAAGTAATGCCTTTAAGCGCACAACAGTTAGCTGCACAGAAAAACCTTTCATATGTTCTGGCTGAGAAGCTGGCACAACGAATCTTAAAAGGTGAATACGCACCTGGCACCATTTTGCCGGGTGAAATTGAACTGGGTGAGCAATTTGGTGTGAGTCGTACTGCGGTACGCGAAGCGGTCAAGACGTTAACGGCAAAGGGGATGGTTTTACCGCGTCCACGAATTGGTACTCGGGTCATGCCACAATCCAACTGGAACTTTCTTGATCAGGAATTACTCACCTGGTGGATGACAGAAGAGAACTTTCATCAGGTCATTGATCACTTTTTGGTTATGCGTATCTGTCTGGAGCCGCAAGCCTGTTTACTGGCTGCAACGGTAGGAACAGCAGAACAGAAGGGGCATCTCAACACGCTAATGGCCGAAATGGTCGCATTAAAAGATAACTTTCGCCGAGAACGTTGGGTTGAGGTCGATATGGCCTGGCATGAGCACATCTATGAAATGAGCGCCAATCCGTTTTTGACCTCTTTCGCCTCGCTATTCCATTCGGTTTATCACACTTACTTCACGTCAATAACCAGTGACACCGTGATAAAGCTGGATCTGCACCAGGCGATCGTCGATGCGATTATCCAAAGCGATGGCAACGCGGCATTTAAGGCTTGTCAGGCGCTACTACACACTCCGGATAAGTGATAACCAGACAAAGGGACATTGAATGAGCGAGAAAAAGAAGCGCAGTATGGCGGGTTTGCCATGGATTGCGGCGATGGCTTTCTTCATGCAGGCACTTGATGCCACCATCCTGAATACAGCCCTACCCGATATCGCTCATAGTCTTAATCGCTCCCCCCTCGCTATGCAATCGGCCATCATCAGTTACACGCTGACGGTGGCGATGCTTATTCCGGTCAGCGGATGGCTGGCCGATCGCTTCGGCACACGCCGCGTTTTTACCATTGCCGTTAGCTTGTTCACGTTGGGTTCTCTGGCCTGCGCACTCTCAAACTCGCTGCCACAACTGGTTATCTTCCGTGTTATTCAGGGGATAGGCGGCGCAATGATGATGCCGGTCGCTCGCCTGGCGTTACTGCGCGCATACCCACGCAATGAACTCCTACCGGTACTGAATTTTGTCGCCATGCCGGGTCTGGTAGGGCCGATTTTAGGGCCCGTTCTTGGGGGCATGTTAGTTACGTGGGCGACATGGCACTGGATCTTTTTAATCAATATTCCCATTGGTATTGCGGGCCTTCTTTACGCTCGCAAACATATGCCCAACTTCACCACAGCACGTCGAAAATTTGATATCACTGGTTTCTTACTGTTTGGTCTTAGCCTTGTGCTCTTCTCAAGTGGAATAGAGCTGTTTGGTGAGAAAATTGTTGAAACCTGGATTGCCTTAACGGTCATTGTGGCCAGCATAGTGTTACTGCTTCTCTATATTCTTCATGCGCGACGAACGCCAAACCCATTAATTTCATTAAATTTATTTAAAACCCGCACTTTCTCGATCGGTATCGTAGGCAATATTGCAACCCGTCTGGGGACCGGCTGTGTACCGTTCCTTATGCCATTGATGTTACAGGTAGGATTTGGTTATCAGGCGTTTATTGCCGGCTGCATGATGGCACCGATAGCGTTAGGCTCCATTATTGCGAAATCGATGGTTACGCAGGTTTTACGGCGTCTGGGCTATCGCCATACGTTAGTGGGAATTACGGTGATTATTGGTTTGATGATCGCCCAGTTCTCATTGCAATCTCCGGCAATGGCGATCTGGATGCTAATTTTGCCGTTGTTTATTTTAGGGATGGCGATGTCGACGCAATTTACCGCGATGAATACCATAACACTTGCCGATCTGACCGATGACAACGCCAGCAGTGGTAACAGCGTCCTGGCGGTCACGCAACAGTTGTCGATCAGTTTAGGCGTAGCCGTTAGCGCAGCCGTTCTTCGCGTTTACGAAGGGATGGAAGGTACGACGATTGTTGAACAATTCCACTATACGTTTATTACGATGGGGATTATTACGGTTGCTTCAGCAGCGATGTTCATGCTCCTGAAGGCAACTGATGGTAATAATTTGATTAAACGCCAGCAAAAATCTAAGCCGAGCCGCGCGCCATCAGAATCGGAGTAAGTTGTAATCGTTGTTGCTGTAAGGTTGGCTGCGCCATTCGATGGATGAGTACATCAATCGCCAGCTCTCCCAATTCATCTTTCGGTTGATGGATAGTGGTGAGCGGTGGCGTCATATAACGTGCCAGTTCAATATCGTCATAACCAATCACCGCGATATCCTGCGGGACATGCAATCCAGCCTGGTACAACGCCTGGTAAACACCCACTGCCATTGCGTCATTTCCGGTAAAGACCGCCTGAGGACGCAGCGAATGTGATAACAGCTGTCGCATAGCGTCAAACCCGCCGTTAAATTCAAAATCGCCAGTCACTTCATAGCCATCAGGAATGTCGAGGCCAGCACGTTTCATCGCTGCCCGATAACCTTCCAGTCGCAAACGTGCAGGCGTTTTATCCAGAGGTCCGGTAATACAGGCGATACGAGTATGACCTTTGTCGATCAGATATTGCGTCGCTAAATCTCCGCCCAGCAACGAGTTATCCTGAATGAGATCGCTGTCGCCATCGAACGGCGCCCAGTCCATCATCACGGTTGGCACTGTCGGATAACGTTGCATGATTTCACGCGAAGGCTGATGCGTTTCGGTGCAGAGTAACAGCAGGCCATCAACACGCTTTTGCATCAACGTTTCCAGATTACGATTCATTCGCTGCTCATCGCCTTCGGTATTACAAAGGACAAGACTATAGCCGCGCTCGAAGCAGCTGCGTTCAACGCCACGCACCAGTTCTGAATAGAAAGGATTAGTACTGGCGGTGATCAACATGCCAATGGTATGTGTTTGATTAAGCTTGAGACTACGCGCCAGAGCTGATGGCGCGTAATTGAGTTCTTTAATCGCCGCTTCAACTTTGGCGGTAATCGCTTCACTGACGAAGCGATCTTTATTGATGACGTGAGAAACTGTTGAGGTAGAAACGCCCGCCAGGCGGGCAACATCTTTCATTGTAGCCAAGCGTCACCTCTGCCTGTCTAAAAATGCGTCGATCTCTTCACGCCACGGTACGGAAGGTTGTGCGCCTTTACGTGTTACGGCAATCGCAGCGGCGGCATGGGCAAAACGAATCGCCTCTGGCAATGGTTTTTCTTCCAGCAACGCCGTGATTAACGCACCGTTAAAGGTATCTCCGGCAGCAATGGTATCGACAGCCTGCACCCGGAATCCAGGAACGCGCTGACCTTCACCATTCACGCTAGCCCATACACCACGACTTCCTAAAGTAATCAGTACAGTACGGATACCTTTTTCATGCAGTACCTGCGCCGCCTTCGCTGCATCTTCATCATTTTCAACACGAATACCGGTGAGCTTTTCTGCTTCCGTTTCGTTTGGCGTAATAATGTCCACCAGCGCCAACAGTTCGTCAGGAAGTTCGCGAGCCGGGGCCGGGTTAAGCGCAACGATAGTCTTATTTTGATGGGCAATTTTCGCTGCTGCCATCACACTTTCGAGTGGTGATTCCAGCTGCATTAATAATGCTGAGGCATTCGCAATACGCTCGCGTTGTGCTTCTACCAGCACAGGGGAAAGGGCAGCGTTAGCACCGGAATGAATACCGATGACGTTCTCGCCTTCACTATTAACAAAAATCAGCGCCACACCTGTTGATTCACCTTTGATCACGCTTACAGGTGAAATATCAATGTTATCAGTAGCGAGCTGCTGACGTACGCTCTCGCCAATACTGTCATCGCCCGTGCAGGCTATAAACGAGATATTCGCGCCGCTACGCCCTGCAGCCACCGCCTGATTCGCGCCTTTGCCGCCAAATGCGACTTGATAGTGGTTACCGGTTACGGTTTCGCCTGGAGTAGGAAAAGATTGAAGATTAAGGATATGGTCAGCATTAATGCTGCCAAGAACAACGAGGCTGCCTGCGTTTTGCATATTCGGGATGTCCATAAAATGCGCCACCGGGTTAGGGTGGCGCGTGCCCTGCTTTTCTTTATATTACACGTTCATCTGTCGATGACGTATTGATGCCACTATCAGGTTATAAAACCTGACCAAGACTACTGCTTAACAACCAGTTTCAGATCAACCGGATACTTAGCCTGAACTTTCTCGCCTTTCAGTACTTTATCTGCGGTTTCGACGCCTTTCGCGCCAATCTGATCGGGTAGCTGAGCGATAGTCGCTGCTAGTTTGCCATCATTCACCGCTTTTTCGCCATCCGGTGTACCGTCAAATCCGACGACCATCACATCCGATTTACCAGCAGTTTGCAGCGCACGCAGTGCGCCCAGCGCCATTTCATCGTTCTGCGCAAACACTGCCTGCACATCCGGATGAGCGGTCAACAGGTTCTGCATTACGTTCAAACCTTTGGTACGGTCGAAGTCCGCCGGCTGGCTGGCAAGGACGTTAAATTTGTGAGCAGCAACAGCCTGCTGGAAGCCTTCGCCACGTTCACGGGCTGCGGATGTACCGGCAATGCCTTGCAGCTCGATAACTTTGGCACCTTCGCCCGCTTTCTTCGCGATGTAATCACCGGCGATTTTGCCGCCCAGTACGTTATCAGAAGCAATGTGGCTCACCACTTCACCTTTCGTGGCCTGACGGTCAAGGGTGATAACCGGGATGTTCGCCTGGTTTGCCATCTTCACGGCGTTACCCACCGCGTCGGAGTCAGTCGGGTTAATCAGCAGAATTTTGGTGCCGCGAACGGTTAAGTCCTGCACGTTCGCCAGCTCTTTCGCCGGGTTGTTCTGGGAGTCCAGCACCACCAGGTTATAGCCGAGTTTATCCGCCTCTTTCTGCGCGCCATCTTTCAGCGATACAAAGAACGGGTTATTGAGTGTGGAAACCACCAGCGCAATGGTGTCTTTTGCCATTGCATTCGCACTAACGGTGGCGCTTAGCGCAACAGCAGAAACCAGGGTAGCCAGTTTTTTCATGTTCATATTCAAGATGTCCTGTAGTCGTTATTACTGCTTTTTGTTGTCTACCAGCACCGCCAGCAAAATCACCACAGCTTTGACGATCATCTGGTAATAGGAGGAAACACCTAACAAATTCAATCCATTATTAAGGAAGCCAAGAATTAATGCGCCGATCAATGTCCCAACAATGCGACCTTTTCCGCCCGCCAGGCTCGTACCGCCCAGAACCACTGCCGCAATAGCATCCAGCTCATAGCCAGTCCCCGCCGTGGGTTGTGCAGAGGAGAGACGCGCCACTTCAATGATCCCGGCCAGCGATGCCAGCAGACCACAAAGAGAATAGACGATGATTTTGATTTTATTGACGTTGATACCAGAAAGACGCGTTGCCGCTTCGTTGCCACCCAGCGCGTAGATGTAACGCCCCAGACGCGTGTGATGCAGCATGTACCAGGCCGCGAGGAAGACAATCCCCATGATCCAGACTGGCGTCGGTACGCCCAGCGGACGACCAATACCAAACCAGCCAAACAGATCGGCGTTCTCAGTAAAGCCGGTATTCACTGGGCTACCGTTGGTATAAACCATGGTCACGCCGCGCAGTAAAAGCATCATAACCAGCGTAGCGATAAACGCCTGGACGCGGCCTTTCGCCACAATCACCCCGGTTACCGCACCAATTGCGGCACCTAATGCCAGTGCGGCAGCGACAGCCACCAGCGCATTGACTTCAATGCCGACGATAGACGCAGCAACTGCGCCAGTCAGCGCCAACAGAGAACCGACGGACAGGTCGATGCCCGACGTCAGGATCACCAGCGTCATCCCGACCGCCATAATGGCGTTCACCGAGGTTTGCTGGAGAATATTGAATAAGTTATTGATGGTGAAAAAGTTCGGGCTTAACGTCGAGACAATCGCGATCAGCACCAGCAGAGCGATAAGCGATTTCTGCTCCATCAGCCACGCTTTCGTGAAATAACGGCGACCAGAGACAGTCTGGGTTGTCATTTTTTTACTCCTGATTCACGCGATTAAGCTTGCCCACAGCGGCAGCCATTAACACTTCCTGGGTGGCCTGCTCACGAGTAAATTCCCCGCTGAGATGCCCTTCATGCATGACGATGATGCGATCGCTCATGCCTAATACTTCTGGCATCTCCGATGACACCAGAATGATGCTCAAGCCATCGGCTTTGAACTGGTTAATTAGTTGATAGATCTCTTTTTTCGCGCCGACATCTACACCACGGGTAGGTTCATCAAGGATAAGTACTTTCGGGCGCGTCATCAGACCGCGGGCAATCGCCACTTTTTGCTGATTGCCACCGGAGAGCAGGCCAATTGCCTGTTCCATTGACGGCGTTTTCACATTGAACAGGCGAATAAAATCACTCACAGCCTGTTGTTCATCGGCATGCTTCAAACTGCCGCCAGTACGGCTGAAGTAGCGCAGCGCAGTCAGCGACATATTTTCTTTTACTGACATGCCCAGGACTAAACCGTCGCGTTTACGGTCTTCAGAGATATACACAATGCCGTTTGCCAGGCCATCCTGCGGTGAACGAGTAATAACTTCATGCCCATCCAGCGTGACATAACCGCTGGTGCGCGGCAGTGCGCCATAGAGCACTTTCATCAATTCGGTACGCCCCGCGCCCATCAAACCAGAGACGCCAAGGATTTCGCCATTGCGTAGGGTAAAAGAGACGTTGTTAACACCAGGTCCGCAGAGATTATCGACTTTCAGGCGGATATCTCCCGGCGCTTTGTCCAGGTGCGGATATTGATCTTCCAGCTTGCGGCCCACCATCATCTCAATCAGCGAATCTTCGGTCAGTGATGCCACTTCACGCTCGGCAATAAATTGCCCGTCACGAAAAATGGTAACGTCATCGCAAATCTCGAAGATTTCTTTCATGCGGTGGGAAATATAGACAATGCCGCGCCCTTGCGATTTCAGCTCGCGGATGACGCGGAACAGGGATTCGGTTTCGGTATCAGTCAGCGCATCTGTCGGTTCATCCATAATGATGACTTTCGACTCAAAGCTCAGCACTTTGGCGATTTCAACCATTTGCTGGTCACCGATGGAAAGATCGCCCACCAGCTTGTCGCTTTTAAAGCGCAGGTTAAGTTTAGCCAGCAATTTATCCGCTTCGGCATACATGGTTTTCCAGTCAATTTTGCCAAAGCGATTAACAAACTCACGACCGAGGAAAATGTTTTCGGCAATGGTCAACTGCGGGATCAGGTTCAGCTCCTGGTGGATAATCCCAATCCCGGCTTCCTGGGAAGATTTCGGCCCGGTAAATGTCGTTTCTTTCCCCAACCATAAAAGCGTACCGGCATCGCGAGTATAGATACCGGTAAGCACTTTCATCATGGTGGATTTACCCGCGCCGTTTTCGCCTACCAGCGCCATCACGCGGCCCGGATAGACATTTAACGCGGCGCCCGAGAGGGCTTTTACGCCCGGAAAGGCTTTATCAATGCCTTTAAGCTGTAGTAATGCTTCCATGACGACCTCAGAACGTCACGCCAGCACAGAGAATGATATTCGCATACGGAGAACATTCTCCGCTGCGAATTACCGCCTGACTTTCTGCGGTTAGTTGTTTGAATTGTTCATGCGTGGTGTAACGAATTTCAATGGTGTTTCCCTGGTGTTGTTGCAGCTGCTCAAGGTGAGTGAGCAACGTTTCGTGGAGTTGCGGATTATGTTGTTTGATCTCTTCCGCGATAATGGCTGCCTCAACCTGCATTTCACTCGTAACAACTCCCAGCACCTGCATAAAAGAAGGTACACCCTGGGTTAATGCCATATCGATACGCGTTGTACTTTTTGGGATGGGTAAACCAGCATCACACACCACCAGCGTATCGGTATGCCCCAGACGGGAGATCACCGACGAAATATCAGAATTAAGAACGGCGCCTTTTTTCATTTTTTTCTCCATCAGCGAAACGTTTCGCTGACCAGCAGTTTAATCCTGACTGAACAGAGAAAACCATCGCAACGTTACTGAAATGTGATCAACATCGAAACGTTTTACATCGTGATTAAGCATGAAAAACAAAAACGCCCCCTTTATGGAGAAAGGAGGCGTCTGGCGTTAGATTTCGACCTGAGTACCCAGTTCAATAACCCGGTTTGGTGGGATTTCAAACTGATCTGGTGCACGCAGTGCATTACGCTGCAACAGCAAGTACAGTTTGCCACGCAAACGTAAGTACCACGGGCGTTTGCCGAGGATCAACGACTCATGGGACATAAAGAAGGAGGTTTCCATCATCCGGCAACTTAATCCTTCCAGACCGCAGCGGTGGAAAACTTCTTCCACGTTTGGCGTTTCCCGCCAGCCGTAACTTGCCACCACGCGCCAGAAAGTGGGCGACAGTTGTTCAATCTGTACCCGACGGACGTTATGGACATATGGCGCGTCTTCGGTGCGCAGAGTTAACAGAATCACCCGCTCATGCAATACCTTGTTATGTTTAAGGTTATGCATCAGCGCAAAGGGAATGACGTTGATTGCACGCGACATATACACCGCGGTCCCGGGCACGCGAACAGGCGGTGATTTCTCCAGCGAAGCAATCATCGCTTCCAGAGAGTTACCATGTTCATGCATCCGCCGCAGCAAGCGGAAACGCTCGCTCTTCCAGGTGGTCATCACGATAAACATCACCGTACCGAGGCTCAATGGCAACCAGCCGCCGGAGAGCAGTTTATCGAGGTTAGCGGTGAACAATGGAATATCGACACAAAGGAAGGCTATCAGGATCAGCGCAACAAAATACTTATTCCAGTGCCAGTTCTGACGCGCCACGGTAGTCGAAAGAATAGACGTCAGCACCATGGTTCCGGTTACCGCAATCCCATACGCCGCCGCCAGGTTACTGGAGTGCTCAAAGCTGACAATCACAATCACGACCGCGACATAGAGCATCCAGTTCACAAACGGAATATAGATTTGCCCTGACTCCATTTCGGAGGTGTGAATGATACGCATCGGCGAAAGATATCCCAGACGTACCGCCTGACGCGTCAATGAGAAAACGCCAGAGATAACTGCCTGCGAGGCAATCACCGTTGCCAGTGCAGCGATGATCAGCAGCGGGATTAGCGCCCAGTCCGGTGCTAACAGGAAGAACGGGTTCTTAATCGCTTCCGGGTTCTTTAACAACAGCGCTCCCTGGCCGAAGTAATTAAGGGTTAAGGAAGGCAAGACGACAGTGAACCACGCCAGGCGAATCGGGAACTTACCAAAATGCCCCATATCGGCATACAGCGCCTCGACTCCGGTAATCGACAGCACCACCGCCCCTAATGCAATAAAAGAAACCGTTTTGTATTCAAGGAAGAAATGCACCGCCCACATCGGATTCAGCGCATGCAGCACTTCCGGGTTAGCAATAATGCTACGTAACCCCAACCCTGCCAGAATCAAAAACCAGGTCAGCATGATCGGCGCAAACAGCTTACCGACCATAGCAGTGCCATGTTTTTGAATCATAAACAGTAAAGTAAGAACGATGATTGAGAGGGGAACTATCCAGGTATCCAGTTGCGGGGCGACGATTTCCAGACCTTCAATGGCAGACATCACCGAAATGGCGGGTGTTATGACGACTTCGCCATAGAAAAAGCTGCCACCGATTAGCCCCATAATCACCAGCATTGATGTGGTTCGCGCCGACGTATTACGCCCGGCAAGCGACATCAACGTCAGGATCCCCCCTTCACCGGCGTTATCCGCGCGCATCACGAAGGTAAGGTATTTGATGGAAACCACAAAGATTAGCAGCCAGAAGATCAGCGATAAAAAGCCAAACACGGCATCGCGTTCAACGCCAAAACCAAACTGGCCGGACAAACATTCACGAAGTGTATATAACGGGCTGGTACCAATATCGCCGTAGACAACTCCAATCGCCGCGAGGGTTATCGCGGGCAACGATTGCTTATTATCAGTGCTCATAGACTAGTCTTTCGTTGAAATATGAAATGTGTGCGTAGTCCCTTGGCCCACAAAAAAGCGCTCAGTATGCACGATTAACGGCAAAATCGTACTCCTAAATGCGGCCACATTAACCTGGCTCAAAGAAAAATATCCCTTCTTTGAGACTATTTTTGCCACCAGCAAGAAACGTCTATACTCGCAATTTACGCAGAACTTTTGACGAAAGGACGCCACTTCATTATGGCTCACCCTCATTTATTAGCGGAAAGAATTTCCCGCCTGAGCAGCGCGCTGGAAAAGGGGCTTTATGAACGTAGCCACGCCATCCGCCTGTGTTTGTTAGCGGCATTAAGTGGTGAAAGCGTGTTCCTGCTTGGCCCCCCAGGTATTGCTAAAAGTCTGATCGCCCGTCGCTTAAAATTCGCCTTCCAGAATGCGCGCGATTTTGAATATCTGATGACCCGCTTCTCCACCCCGGAAGAAGTTTTTGGCCCCCTTTCCATTCAGGCGTTAAAAGATGAGGGACGCTATGAACGCTTAACCAGCGGTTACCTGCCGGAAGCAGAAATCGTCTTTCTGGATGAAATCTGGAAAGCTGGCCCGGCAATTCTTAATACCCTGCTAACCGCTATTAACGAACGTCAATTCCGTAACGGTGCTCATGTCGAAAAAATCCCGATGCGCTTGCTCGTGGCGGCCTCCAACGAGCTGCCGGAAGCAGACAGCAGTCTGGAAGCGTTATATGACCGCATGCTGATTCGTCTGTGGTTAGATAAAGTGCAGGATAAAGCAAATTTCCGCTCCATGCTGACCAGCCAACAAGATGAAAATAACAATCCGGTTCCTGCCGCCTTGCAGGTCACTGATGAAGAATATGAACGCTGGCAGAAAGAGATTAGTGAAATTACGCTGCCCGATCATGTATTTGAGCTGATTTTTATGCTGCGCCAGCAACTGGATAAATTACCGGATGCGCCTTACGTCTCCGATCGTCGCTGGAAAAAAGCGATCCGCTTATTGCAGGCCAGCGCTTTTTTTAGTGGTCGCAGTGCTGTTGCCCCGGTTGATCTTATCTTGCTGAAAGATTGCCTGTGGTATGACGCGCAAAGCCTGAATTTGATTCAACAACAAATTGATGTATTGATGACCGGTCACGCCTGGCAACAGCAAGGGATGTTGACCCGCCTGGGCGCGATTGTGCAACGTCGTCTGCAACTCCAGCAGCAACAAAGCGATAAAACAGCCTTAACGGTAATTCGTCTGGGCGGCATTTTCAGCCGTCATCAGCAGTATCAGCTTCCTGTCAACGTTACTGATTCCAATCTGACTCTGCTGCTGCAAAAACCGTTAAAACTGCATGATATGGAAGTAGTTCATATCTCCTTTGAGCGTAGCGCTCTGGAACAGTGGCTGAGCAAAGGTGGTGAAATTCGTGGCAAACTGAACGGTATCGGCTTTGCCCAGAAACTGAATCTGGAAGTTGATAGCGCCCAACATCTGGTTGTACGCGATGTAAGTTTACAAGGCAGTATGCTGGCGCTCCCCGGTTCATCGGCTGAAGGTCTGCCAGGTGAAATAAAACAACAACTGGACGAGCTTGAAAGCGACTGGCGTAAGCAACACGTTTTATTCAGCGAACAGCAAAAATGTCTGTTTATCCCTGGCGACTGGTTAGGTCGCATTGAAGCCAGCCTACAGGATGTCGGCGCCCAGATTCGCCAGGCGCAACAATGCTAACACTGGATACGCTCAATGTGATGCTGGCCGTCAGCGAAGAGGGATTGATCGAAGAGATGATCATCGCGCTGCTGGCCTCACCGCAGCTGGCGGTATTCTTTGAAAAATTCCCGCGCCTCAAGGCGGCAATCACCGATGATATTCCCCGCTGGCGTGAGGTGCTGCATAGCCGCCTGAAAGATGCGCGTGTCCCGCCGGAACTCACTGAAGAGGTCATGTGCTATCAGCAAAGCCAGCTTCTCTCCACGCCGCAGTTTATTGTACAGCTACCGCAGATTCTGGACTTACTGCATCGTCTGAATTCCCCGTGGGCCGAACAAGCCCGACAGCTGGTTGATGCTAACAGCACTATCACTCCGTCATTGCATACACTTTTTCTCCAGCGTTGGCGCTTAAGCCTGATTGTGCAAGCGACGACCCTGAATCAGCAGTTATTAGAAGAAGAACGCGAACAACTGTTGAGCGAAGTTCAGGAACGCATGACATTAAGCGGGCAGCTCGAACCAGTTCTGGCTGATAACAACACCGCAGCCGGTCGTCTGTGGGATATGAGCGCCGGTCAGCTTAAACGCGGCGACTATCAGTTGATTGTGAAATACGGGGAATTTCTTAACGAACAGCCGGAACTGAAACGTCTGGCGGAACAGCTGGGACGTTCGCGGGAGGCCAAATCAATACCCCGCAACGATGCGCAGATGGAAACCTTCCGCACCATGGTGCGCGAACCAGCAACCGTTCCTGAGCAGGTTGATGGCCTGCAACAAAGCGATGATATTTTACGCCTTCTGCCGCCGGAACTGGCGACACTGGGCATCACTGAACTGGAATATGAATTTTATCGTCGGCTGGTGGAAAAACAGTTGCTCACCTATCGTCTGCACGGTGAATCATGGCGTGAAAAAGTGATCGAACGCCCGGTGGTACATAAAGATTACGACGAACAACCGCGCGGGCCGTTTATTGTCTGCGTAGATACTTCCGGCTCAATGGGCGGTTTTAATGAGCAGTGTGCGAAAGCGTTCTGTCTGGCCTTGATGCGCATAGCCCTCGCTGAAAATCGACGCTGCTATATTATGTTATTTTCCACCGAGATCGTCCGTTACGAGCTTTCAGGCCCACAAGGTCTTGAACAAGCGATCCGCTTTTTAAGTCAGCAGTTTCGTGGCGGCACCGATCTGGCCAGTTGTTTTCGCGCCATTATGGAACGCTTACAAAGTCGGGAATGGTTTGACGCTGATGCGGTGGTGATTTCTGATTTTATCGCCCAGCGGTTGCCTGACGATGTGACGAGTAAAGTGAAAGAGTTGCAGCGGGTACATCAGCATCGCTTTCATGCCGTGGCGATGTCGGCACACGGCAAACCCGGCATCATGCGCATTTTCGATCATATCTGGCGCTTTGATACCGGGATGCGAAGCCGCCTGCTCAGACGCTGGCGGCGATAAATTATTACAGCAGAGAAGGGACGCTCTCGCGAACAGCTGCCGGCCATACGCCACACTGAACCTGGCCGATATGCGGCAGTTGCAGCAGCAGCATAGTCAAACGAGACTGGCCGATACCGCCGCCGATGGTCTGCGGCATTTCACCGCGCAGCAGCGCCTGATGCCATTCCAGCTGCAGACGATCTTCATCACCGGTCAGCGCCAACTGATGCTTCAACGTGTCGGCATCCACGCGGATCCCCATGGAAGAAAGCTCAAACGCATCTTCCAGTACCGGGTTCCATACCAGAATATCGCCGTTCAGACCCGCATGGCCCAGCTCTGACGGGGTGCTCCAGTCATCATAATCCGGTGCGCGCACGTCGTGGCGATGACCATCACTCAGCTTGCCACCAATCCCGACGAGGAATACCGCGCCAAGATCTTTCGCAATCGCCCGCTCACGCCCTTTGGCATCGAGATCCGGATAACGAGCCAGTAACTCCTGGCTGTGTACGAAGTGGATCTGATCCGGCAGGAACGGTGCCAGACCAAACTCTTCGCTAACAGCAGCTTCGGTTGCTTTAATTCCCGCCCAGATCGCCTCTACTGTGCTTTTCAGAGTGGAGAATTGACGCTCACCGTCGCCCATTACGCGTTCCCAGTCCCACTGGTCAACATAGACCGAGTGCAGCGGGGAAAGACGGTCTTCATCGGGGCGAAGGGCTTTCATGTGCGTGTACAGCCCTTCGCCCACGCTGAAGTCGTGTTGCCCTAATGTCTGACGTTTCCACTTCGCCAGTGAATGAACCACTTCGAACTGGGCATCAGGCAGAGCTTTCACTTTTACCTGTACCGCTTTTTCACAGCCCGACAAGTTATCCTGCGTGCCATCCCCCACACGGCTAAGAATCGGCGCCTGGACTTCAATCAGCCCTAAGCGTTCTTCCAGTTGACGAGAAAAGTGAGATTTCACGAAGCTAATTTGACGTTGTTTGGCAATGTAAGCGGTTTTCATTTTTTATACTCCTGCGTCCTGTTGCTTATGATTAAGCAACAAAAACCGACACACATGCAATAATCATTCAATAAAAAGCCTAACTCACTTTTGATTCGTTAAAAAAGAAGGCTAAAATAGAATAAATCATCAATACACATAAGAAAATCCTATGGAAAATTATCTGATCGACAATCTGGACCGCGGCATCCTGGAAGCGTTAATGGGCAATGCACGCACCGCTTACGCCGAACTGGCGAAACAATTTGGCGTAAGCCCGGGGACGATTCACGTTCGTGTAGAGAAAATGAAGCAAGCGGGGATCATTACCGGCGCCCGTATCGACGTCAGCCCAAAACAGCTCGGTTATGACGTAGGCTGTTTTATCGGCATTATCCTGAAGAGCGCAAAAGACTATCCTTCCGCGCTGGCAAAGCTGGAAAGTCTCGACGAAGTCACCGAAGCCTACTACACCACCGGCCACTACAGCATCTTTATAAAAGTGATGTGCCGTTCGATCGACGCCCTCCAGCATGTACTTATCAACAAGATCCAAACAATTGATGAAATTCAGTCCACCGAGACATTGATCGTCCTGCAGAACCCGATCATGCGTACCATTAAGCCCTGATCAGCTTTTTTAATCCCATACTTTTCCACAGGTAGATCCCAGCGCGTTCACAGCGTACAATACGCCACTCTTAATAAAGGTGGCGGTTTATGGCAGATATCACTCTTATCAGCGGCAGCACCCTGGGCGGTGCCGAATATGTAGCAGAACACCTGGCTGAAAAGCTGGAAGAGGCGGGTTTTACCACCGAAACGCTGCACGGTCCGCTGTTAGAAGATTTATCTGCCTCTGGGATCTGGCTGGTTATCAGCTCAACCCACGGTGCCGGAGACATTCCGGACAACCTTTCTCCTTTCTATGAAGCATTGCAGGAACAAAAGCCCGATCTTTCTGCGGTGCGCTTTGGCGCAATCGGTATTGGCAGTCGTGAATACGACACTTTTTGTGGGGCCATCGATAAACTCGAGGCAGAACTCAAAAATTCCGGTGCAAAACAGATTGGTGAAACACTGAAGATCAACATCCTTGATCACGACATTCCGGAAGATCCGGCAGAAGAATGGCTGGGATCGTGGATTAATTTACTCAAATAAGTATACAGATCGTGCGATCTACTGTGGATAACTCTGTCAGGAAGCTTGGATCAACCGGTAGTTATCCAAAGAACAACTGTTGTTCAGTTTTTGAGTTGTGTATAACCCCTCATTCTGATCCCAGCTTATACTGTCCAGGATCACCGATCATTCACAGTTAATGATCCTTTCCAGGTTGTTGATCTTAAAAGCCGGATCCTTGTTATCCACAGGGCAGTGCGATCCTAATAAGAGATCACAATAGAACAGATCTCTAAATAAATAGATCTTCTTTTTAATACCCAGGATCCCGGGTCTTTCTCAAGCCGACAAAGTTGAGTAGAATCCACGGCCCGGGCTTCAATCCATTTTCATACCGCGTTATGCGAGGCAATCACCATGTTTTATCCGGATCCTTTTGACGTCATCATCATTGGCGGGGGTCATGCAGGCACCGAGGCTGCGATGGCCGCGGCGCGTATGGGTCAACAGACTCTGCTTTTGACACACAATATCGACACTCTGGGGCAGATGAGCTGCAACCCGGCGATCGGCGGTATTGGGAAGGGACATCTGGTAAAAGAAGTGGATGCACTCGGCGGTCTGATGGCGAAAGCGATCGATCAGGCAGGTATCCAGTTTAGGATACTAAACGCCAGCAAAGGGCCGGCGGTTCGCGCTACTCGCGCTCAGGCGGATCGTGTGCTCTATCGTCAGGCGGTACGCACGGCGCTGGAGAACCAACCGAATCTGATGATCTTCCAGCAGGCAGTTGAGGATCTTATTGTCGAAAACGATCGCGTGGTCGGTGCTGTCACCCAAATGGGACTGAAATTCCGTGCCAAAGCCGTCGTGCTCACCGTTGGGACGTTCCTCGACGGTAAAATTCATATCGGTCTGGATAATTACAGCGGTGGCCGTGCTGGTGATCCGCCATCCATTCCGCTTTCTCGCCGTTTGCGTGAACTGCCGCTGCGCGTGGGTCGTCTGAAAACCGGGACGCCGCCGCGTATCGATGCGCGCACTATCGACTTCAGCGTGCTGGCGCAACAGCATGGCGATAACCCAATGCCGGTATTCTCGTTCATGGGCAATGCGGCCCAGCATCCCCAGCAGGTTCCGTGTTATATCACCCATACCAACGAGAAAACCCATGATGTGATCCGCAGTAACCTCGATCGCAGCCCAATGTACGCAGGGGTGATCGAAGGTGTTGGCCCACGCTACTGCCCGTCGATCGAAGACAAAGTCATGCGCTTTGCCGACAGAAATCAGCATCAGATCTTCCTTGAACCGGAAGGGCTGACGTCTAACGAAATTTATCCGAACGGTATCTCCACCAGCCTGCCGTTCGATGTGCAGATGCAAATCGTCCGCTCCATGCAGGGGATGGAAAACGCGAAGATCGTGCGTCCGGGTTATGCCATTGAGTATGACTTCTTCGATCCGCGCGACCTGAAACCGACGCTGGAGAGTAAGTTTATCCAGGGGCTGTTCTTTGCTGGTCAGATTAACGGCACTACCGGTTATGAAGAAGCCGCTGCGCAAGGTTTGCTGGCCGGTCTTAACGCAGCCCGTCTGTCCGCAGACAAAGAAGGTTGGGCGCCTGCGCGTTCTCAGGCTTATCTTGGTGTGCTGGTGGACGACCTCTGCACGCTGGGTACCAAAGAACCGTACCGTATGTTTACCTCCCGCGCAGAATATCGTCTGATGCTGCGCGAAGATAACGCGGATCTGCGTTTGACTGAAATCGGTCGTGAACTGGGTCTGGTAGATGACGAACGCTGGGCGCGCTTTAACGAGAAGCTTGAGAACATCGAGCGTGAGCGTCAGCGTCTGAAATCGACCTGGGTAACCCCGTCGGCGGAAGCTGCAGCCGAAGTGAATGCTCACCTGACTGCGCCGCTTTCCCGTGAAGCCAGCGGTGAAGATCTGCTGCGTCGTCCGGAAATGACTTATGAAAAATTAACCACGCTGACGCCGTTTTCCCCTGCGTTGACAGACGAACAGGCGGCGGAACAGGTTGAGATTCAGGTTAAATATGAAGGTTATATTGCGCGCCAGCAAGATGAGATCGAAAAGCAACAGCGTAACGAGAACACGCTGCTGCCTGCGACGCTGGATTACCGCCAGGTATCCGGTCTGTCTAACGAAGTGATCGCCAAACTTAACGATCACAAACCGGCCTCTATCGGTCAGGCTTCGCGTATTTCTGGCGTCACGCCTGCGGCCATCTCCATTCTGCTGGTGTGGCTGAAAAAACAGGGTATGCTGCGTCGTAGCGCATAACGCATTAAAAATGCCAGGTAAGCACCCGCTTACCTGGCAACGCATCAAGAACAGGTAATCACCGTGCTCAACAAACTCTCTTCACTGCTGAAAGACGCAGGAATTTCGCTTACCGATCACCAGAAAAATCAGCTTATTGCCTACGTAAATATGCTGCATAAATGGAATAAGGCGTACAACCTGACCTCGGTCCGCGATCCTAACGAGATGCTGGTACGCCATATTCTCGACAGCATTGTCGTTGCTCCATATTTGCAAGGTGAGCGTTTTATCGATGTGGGAACCGGACCGGGGTTGCCTGGCATACCGCTTTCCATCGTGCGTCCTGAAGCCCATTTCACGCTGCTGGATAGCCTTGGTAAACGCGTGCGTTTCCTCCGTCAGGTGCAACATGAACTGAAACTGGAAAACATTGAACCAGTACAGAGCAGGGTAGAAGAGTTTCCGTCAGAGCCGCCGTTTGATGGCGTAATTAGCCGCGCTTTTGCGTCTTTGAACGATATGGTGAGCTGGTGCCATCATCTTCCTGGTGAGCAAGGCCGTTTTTATGCGTTGAAAGGTCAAATGCCGGAAGATGAAATCGCTTTGTTGCCTGAAGAATATCAGGTCGAATCAGTGGTTAAACTTCAGGTTCCCGCTCTGGATGGCGAACGTCATCTGGTGGTGATTAAAGCAAATAAAATTTAATTTTTATCAAAAAAATAATAAAAAATTGACCGGTTAGACTGTTAACAACAACCAGGTTTTCTACTGATATAACTGGTTACATTTAACGCCACGTTCACTATTTTGCATCAACAAAGTAACGTGGCTTTTTTTGGTAAGCAGAAAATAAGTCATTAGTGAAAATATCAGGCTGCTAAAAATTGGCGCTAAGAACCATAATTGTCTGTTAAAGTTTTATTAAGAATGTCAATGGGTGGTTTTTGTTGTGTAAATGCTATTTGTGAAAAGATTATCTGTTTTTAGACTGAAATATCAGAAGCTTGCAAAGGCATCATTTGCCAAGTAAATAAATATGCTACGGGTGAACATGCTCGATATGTGATCTGAAGCACGCTTTACCACTAGTGTTTACGCGTTATTTACAGTTTTTCATGATCCACCACGGTTAGCAGAAAAGTCGCAATTGTATGCACTGGAAAAATATTTAAACATTTATTCACCTTTTGGCTACTTATTGTTTGAAATCACGGGGGCGCACCGTATAATTTGACCGCTTTTTGATGCTTGACTCTAAGCCTTAAAGAAAGTTTTATACGACACGCGGCATACCTCGAAGGGAGCAGGAGTGAAAAACGTGATGTCTGTGTCGCTCTTGAGTCGAAACGTTGCTCGGAAGCTTCTGCTCGTTCAGTTACTGGTGGTGATAGCAAGTGGATTGCTGTTCAGCCTCAAAGACCCCTTCTGGGGCGTCTCTGCGTTAAGTGGAGGCCTGGCAGTCTTTCTGCCTAACGTTTTTTTTATGATATTTGCCTGGCGTCACCAGGCGCATACACCAGCGAAAGGCCGGGTGGCCTGGACGTTCGCATTTGGCGAAGCTTTCAAAGTTCTGGCGATGTTGGTGTTACTGGTGGTGGCGTTGGCTGTTTTAAAGGCGGTATTCTTGCCGCTGATCGTTACGTGGGTTTTGGTGCTGGTGGTTCAGATACTGGCACCGGCTGTAATTAACAACAAAGGGTAAAAGGCATCATGGCTTCAGAAAATATGACGCCGCAGGATTACATAGGACACCACCTGAATAACCTTCAGCTGGACCTGCGTACATTCTCGCTGGTGGATCCGCATAACCCCCCAGCCACCTTCTGGACAATTAATATTGACTCCATGTTCTTCTCGGTGGTGCTGGGTCTGTTGTTCCTGGTTTTATTCCGTAGCGTAGCCAAAAAGGCGACCAGCGGTGTGCCAGGTAAGTTTCAGACCGCGATTGAGCTGGTGATCGGCTTTGTTAATGGTAGCGTGAAAGACATGTACCATGGCAAAAGCAAGCTGATTGCTCCGCTGGCCCTGACGATCTTCGTCTGGGTATTCCTGATGAACCTGATGGATTTACTGCCTATCGACCTGCTGCCGTACATTGCTGAACATGTACTGGGTCTGCCTGCACTGCGTGTGGTTCCGTCTGCGGACGTGAACGTAACGCTGTCTATGGCACTGGGCGTATTTATCCTGATTCTGTTCTACAGCATCAAAATGAAAGGCATCGGCGGCTTCACGAAAGAGTTGACGCTGCAGCCGTTCAATCACTGGGCGTTCATTCCTGTCAACTTAATCCTTGAAGGGGTAAGCCTGCTGTCCAAACCAGTTTCACTCGGTTTGCGACTGTTCGGTAACATGTATGCCGGTGAGCTGATTTTCATTCTGATTGCTGGTCTGTTGCCGTGGTGGTCACAGTGGATCCTGAATGTGCCGTGGGCCATTTTCCACATCCTGATCATTACGCTGCAAGCCTTCATCTTCATGGTTCTGACGATCGTCTATCTGTCGATGGCGTCTGAAGAACATTAATTTACCAACACTACTACGTTTTAACTGAAACAAACTGGAGACTGTCATGGAAAACCTGAATATGGATCTGCTGTACATGGCTGCCGCTGTGATGATGGGTCTGGCGGCAATCGGTGCTGCGATCGGTATCGGCATCCTCGGGGGTAAATTCCTGGAAGGCGCAGCGCGTCAACCTGATCTGATTCCTCTGCTGCGTACTCAGTTCTTTATCGTTATGGGTCTGGTGGATGCTATCCCGATGATCGCTGTAGGTCTGGGTCTGTACGTGATGTTCGCTGTCGCGTAGTAAGCGTTGCTTTTATTTAAAGAGCAATATCAGAACGTTAACTAAATAGAGGCATTGTGCTGTGAATCTTAACGCAACAATCCTCGGCCAGGCCATCGCGTTTGTCCTGTTCGTTCTGTTCTGCATGAAGTACGTATGGCCGCCATTAATGGCAGCCATCGAAAAACGTCAAAAAGAAATTGCTGACGGCCTTGCTTCTGCAGAACGAGCACATAAGGACCTTGACCTTGCAAAGGCCAGCGCGACCGACCAGCTGAAAAAAGCGAAAGCGGAAGCCCAGGTAATCATCGAGCAGGCGAACAAACGCCGCTCGCAGATTCTGGACGAAGCGAAAGCTGAGGCAGAACAGGAACGTACTAAAATCGTGGCCCAGGCGCAGGCGGAAATTGAAGCCGAGCGTAAACGTGCCCGTGAAGAGCTGCGTAAGCAAGTTGCTATCCTGGCTGTTGCTGGCGCCGAGAAGATCATCGAACGTTCCGTGGATGAAGCTGCTAACAGCGACATCGTGGATAAACTTGTCGCTGAACTGTAAGGAGGGAGGGGCTGATGTCTGAATTTATTACGGTAGCTCGCCCCTACGCCAAAGCAGCTTTTGACTTTGCCGTCGAACACCAAAGTGTAGAACGCTGGCAGGACATGCTGGCGTTTGCCGCCGAGGTAACCAAAAACGAACAGATGGCAGAGCTTCTCTCTGGTGCACTGGCACCAGAAACGCTCGCCGAGTCGTTTATCGCAGTTTGTGGTGAGCAACTGGACGAAAACGGTCAGAACCTGATTCGGGTTATGGCTGAAAATGGTCGTCTTAACGCGCTCCCGGATGTTCTGGAGCAGTTTATTCACCTGCGTGCCGTGAGTGAGGCTACCGCTGAGGTAGACGTCATTTCCGCTGCTGCATTGAGTGAACAACAGCTCGCGAAAATTTCTGCTGCGATGGAAAAACGTCTGTCACGCAAAGTTAAGCTGAATTGCAAAATCGATAAGTCTGTAATGGCAGGCGTTATCATCCGAGCGGGTGATATGGTCATTGATGGCAGCGTACGCGGTCGTCTTGAGCGCCTTGCAGACGTCTTGCAGTCTTAAGGGGACTGGAGCATGCAACTGAATTCCACCGAAATCAGCGAACTGATCAAGCAGCGCATTGCTCAGTTCAATGTTGTGAGTGAAGCTCACAACGAAGGTACTATTGTTTCTGTAAGTGACGGTGTTATCCGCATTCACGGCCTGGCCGATTGTATGCAGGGTGAAATGATCTCCCTGCCGGGTAACCGTTACGCTATCGCACTGAACCTCGAGCGCGACTCTGTAGGTGCGGTTGTTATGGGTCCGTACGCTGACCTTGCCGAAGGCATGAAAGTTAAGTGTACTGGCCGTATCCTGGAAGTTCCGGTTGGCCGTGGTCTGCTGGGCCGTGTGGTTAACACTCTGGGTGCACCAATCGACGGTAAAGGTCCGCTGGATCACGACGGCTTCTCTGCTGTAGAAGCAATCGCTCCGGGCGTTATCGAACGTCAGTCCGTAGATCAGCCGGTACAGACCGGTTATAAAGCTGTTGACTCCATGATCCCAATCGGTCGTGGTCAGCGTGAATTGATCATCGGTGACCGTCAGACCGGTAAAACCGCACTGGCTATCGATGCCATCATCAACCAGCGCGATTCCGGTATCAAATGTATCTATGTCGCTATCGGCCAGAAAGCGTCCACCATTTCTAACGTGGTACGTAAACTGGAAGAGCACGGCGCACTGGCTAACACCATCGTTGTGGTAGCAACCGCGTCTGAATCCGCTGCACTGCAATACCTGGCGCCATATGCCGGTTGCGCAATGGGCGAATACTTCCGTGACCGCGGTGAAGATGCGCTGATCATTTACGATGACCTGTCTAAACAGGCTGTTGCTTACCGTCAGATCTCCCTGCTGCTCCGTCGTCCGCCAGGACGTGAAGCATTCCCGGGCGACGTATTCTACCTCCACTCTCGTCTGCTGGAGCGTGCTGCGCGTGTTAACGCCGAATACGTTGAAGCCTTCACCAAAGGTGAAGTGAAAGGGAAAACCGGTTCTCTGACCGCACTGCCGATTATCGAAACTCAGGCGGGTGACGTTTCTGCGTTCGTTCCGACCAACGTAATCTCCATTACCGATGGTCAGATCTTCCTGGAAACCAACCTGTTCAACGCCGGTATTCGTCCTGCGGTTAACCCGGGTATTTCCGTATCCCGTGTTGGTGGTGCAGCACAGACCAAAATCATGAAAAAACTGTCCGGTGGTATCCGTACCGCTCTGGCACAGTATCGTGAACTGGCAGCGTTCTCTCAGTTTGCATCCGACCTTGACGATGCAACGCGTAAGCAGCTTGACCACGGTCAGAAAGTGACCGAACTGCTGAAACAGAAACAGTATGCGCCGATGTCTGTTGCGCAGCAGTCTCTGGTTCTGTTCGCAGCAGAACGTGGTTACCTGGCGGATGTTGAACTGTCGAAAATCGGCAGCTTCGAAGCCGCTCTGCTGGCTTACGTCGACCGTGATCACGCTCCGTTGATGCAAGAGATCAACCAGACCGGTGGCTACAACGACGAAATCGAAGGCAAGCTGAAAGGCATCCTCGATTCCTTCAAAGCAACCCAATCCTGGTAACGTCTGGCGGCTTGCCTTAGGGCAGGCCGCAAGGCATTGAGGAGAAGCTCATGGCCGGCGCAAAAGAGATACGTAGTAAGATCGCAAGCGTCCAGAACACGCAAAAGATCACTAAAGCGATGGAGATGGTCGCCGCTTCCAAAATGCGTAAATCGCAGGATCGCATGGCGGCCAGCCGTCCTTATGCAGAAACCATGCGCAAAGTGATTGGTCACCTTGCGCACGGTAATCTGGAATATAAGCACCCATACCTGGAAGAACGCGACGTTAAACGCGTGGGCTACCTGGTGGTGTCGACCGACCGTGGTTTGTGCGGTGGTTTGAACATTAACCTGTTCAAAAAACTGCTGGCGGAAATGAAGACCTGGACCGACAAAGGCGTTCAATGCGACCTCGCAATGATCGGCTCGAAAGGTGTGTCGTTCTTCAGCTCCGTGGGCGGCAATGTTGTTGCCCAGGTTACAGGCATGGGGGATAACCCTTCCCTGTCCGAACTGATCGGTCCGGTAAAAGTGATGTTGCAGGCCTACGACGAAGGCCGTCTGGACAAGCTTTACATTGTCAGCAACAAATTTATTAACACCATGTCTCAGGTTCCGACCATCAGCCAGCTGCTGCCGTTACCGGCATCAGATGATGATGATCTGAAGCATAAATCCTGGGATTACCTGTACGAACCCGATCCGAAGGCGTTGCTGGATACCCTGCTGCGTCGTTATGTCGAATCTCAGGTTTATCAGGGCGTGGTAGAAAACCTGGCCAGCGAGCAGGCCGCCCGTATGGTGGCGATGAAAGCCGCGACCGACAATGGCGGCAGCCTGATTAAAGAGCTGCAGTTGGTATACAACAAAGCTCGTCAGGCCAGCATTACTCAGGAACTCACCGAGATCGTCTCGGGGGCCGCCGCGGTTTAAACAGGTTATTTCGTAGAGGATTTAAGATGGCTACTGGAAAGATTGTCCAGGTAATCGGCGCCGTAGTTGACGTCGAATTCCCTCAGGATGCCGTACCGCGCGTGTACGATGCTCTTGAGGTGCAAAATGGTAATGAGCGTCTGGTGCTGGAAGTTCAGCAGCAGCTCGGCGGCGGTATCGTGCGTACCATCGCAATGGGTTCCTCCGACGGTCTGCGTCGCGGTCTGGATGTAAAAGACCTCGAACATCCGATCGAAGTCCCGGTAGGTAAAGCGACTCTGGGCCGTATCATGAACGTACTGGGCGAACCGGTCGACATGAAAGGCGAGATCGGCGAAGAAGAGCGTTGGGCGATTCACCGCGCAGCACCTTCCTACGAAGAGCTGTCAAACTCTCAGGAACTGCTGGAAACCGGTATCAAAGTTATCGACCTGATGTGTCCGTTCGCTAAGGGCGGTAAAGTTGGTCTGTTCGGTGGTGCGGGTGTAGGTAAAACCGTAAACATGATGGAGCTTATTCGTAACATCGCGATCGAGCACTCCGGTTACTCTGTGTTTGCGGGCGTAGGTGAACGTACTCGTGAGGGTAACGACTTCTACCACGAAATGACCGACTCCAACGTTATCGACAAAGTATCCCTGGTGTATGGCCAGATGAACGAGCCGCCGGGAAACCGTCTGCGCGTTGCTCTGACCGGTCTGACCATGGCTGAGAAATTCCGTGACGAAGGTCGTGACGTTCTGCTGTTCGTTGACAACATCTATCGTTACACCCTGGCTGGTACGGAAGTATCCGCACTGCTGGGCCGTATGCCTTCAGCGGTAGGTTATCAGCCGACCCTGGCGGAAGAGATGGGCGTTCTGCAGGAACGTATCACCTCCACCAAAACCGGTTCTATCACCTCCGTACAGGCAGTATACGTACCTGCGGATGACTTGACTGACCCGTCTCCGGCAACCACCTTTGCGCACCTTGACGCAACCGTGGTACTGAGCCGTCAGATCGCGTCTCTGGGTATCTACCCGGCCGTTGACCCGCTGGACTCCACCAGCCGTCAGCTGGACCCGCTGGTGGTTGGCCAGGAACACTACGACACTGCGCGTGGCGTTCAGTCCATCCTGCAACGTTATCAGGAACTGAAAGACATTATCGCCATCCTGGGTATGGATGAACTGTCTGAAGAAGACAAACTGGTGGTAGCGCGTGCACGTAAGATCCAGCGCTTCCTGTCCCAGCCGTTCTTCGTGGCAGAAGTATTCACCGGTTCTCCGGGTAAATACGTCTCCCTGAAAGACACCATCCGTGGCTTTAAAGGCATCATGGAAGGCGAATACGATCACCTGCCGGAGCAGGCGTTCTACATGGTCGGTTCCATCGAAGAAGCTGTGGAAAAAGCCAAAAAACTTTAACGCCTTAATCGGAGGGTGATATGGCAATGACTTACCACCTGGACGTCGTCAGCGCAGAGCAACAAATGTTCTCTGGTCTGGTCGAGAAAATCCAGGTAACGGGTAGCGAAGGTGAACTGGGAATTTACCCGGGCCACGCACCGCTGCTCACCGCCATTAAGCCTGGTATGATTCGCATCGTGAAACAGCACGGTCACGAAGAGTTTATCTATCTGTCTGGCGGCATTCTTGAAGTGCAGCCTGGCAACGTGACCGTTCTGGCCGACACCGCAATTCGCGGACAGGATCTCGACGAAGCGCGAGCCATGGAAGCGAAACGTAAGGCTGAAGAGCACATTAGCAGCTCTCACGGCGATGTAGATTACGCTCAGGCGTCTGCGGAACTGGCCAAAGCGATCGCGCAGCTGCGCGTTATCGAGTTGACCAAAAAAGCGATGTAACACCGGCTTGAAAAGCACAAAAGCCAGTCTGGAAACAGGCTGGCTTTTTTTCGCGCGCCGCAGCGAGATTGGTTCTGCTATATCCTGCGCATTTTTATATCCCGCAATTAAACTCATTTTTATAATTACGCGAAATCCTTCGCTGATTTTCCTGTTTATTCATTGATCGAAATAAGAGCAAAAACATCAGTCTGACGCTTAAATGAAGGCGGTGTCTTACTTTTATGAAGACAAAAGGCGTGACGATGGTCGAAAATGGCTCTTTCGCCAGCGGGGATAACCCGTTATTGAGCAATTTATCCCCTGTCCATTTCACGATGAAAAAAATGTAGTTTTTTCAATGTGAAGCGGTTTAAATTCGTTCTCAAATTACAGTCAGGACGCGTATGTTGAATAATGCTATGAGCGTAGTGATCCTTGCAGCAGGCAAAGGCACTCGCATGTATTCCGATCTTCCGAAAGTGCTGCATACCCTTGCCGGGAAAGCGATGGTTCAGCATGTCATTGATGCTGCAAATGAATTAGGCGCAGCGCACGTTCACCTGGTTTACGGCCACGGCGGCGATCTGCTTAAACAGGCGCTGAAAGATGACAACCTTAACTGGGTGCTTCAGGCAGAACAGCTGGGTACGGGTCATGCAATGCAGCAGGCCGCACCTTTCTTTGCCGATGATGAAGACATTTTAATGCTCTATGGCGACGTGCCGCTGATCTCTGTTGAAACACTCCAGCGCCTGCGTGATGCTAAACCGCAGGGCGGCATTGGCCTGCTGACAGTGAAACTGGATGATCCGACCGGTTATGGTCGTATTACCCGCGAAAACGGCAAAGTTACTGGCATTGTTGAGCATAAAGATGCCACTGACGAGCAGCGTCAAATTCAGGAAATCAACACTGGCATTCTGATCGCCAACGGCGCAGATATGAAACGCTGGTTGGCGAAGCTGACCAACAATAACGCTCAGGGCGAATACTACATCACCGATATTATTGCGCTGGCGTATCAGGAAGGACGTGAAATCGTTGCCGTTCACCCGCAACGTTTAAGCGAAGTTGAAGGCGTGAATAACCGTCTGCAACTCTCTCGTCTGGAGCGCGTTTACCAGTCCGAACAGGCTGAAAAACTGCTGTTAGCAGGCGTTATGTTGCGCGATCCGGCCCGTTTTGATCTGCGCGGTACGCTTACTCACGGGCGCGATGTTGAAATTGATACTAACGTTATCATCGAGGGTAACGTTACTCTCGGTAATCGCGTGAAAATCGGCACTGGTTGCGTGATTAAAAACAGCGTGATTGGTGATGATTGCGAAATTAGCCCGTATACCGTAGTGGAAGATGCTAATCTGGCAGCGGCCTGTACCATCGGCCCGTTTGCGCGTCTGCGCCCCGGTGCTGAGTTGCTGGAAGGCGCACACGTCGGTAACTTCGTTGAGATGAAAAAAGCGCGTCTGGGTAAAGGTTCGAAAGCCGGTCATCTGACTTACCTGGGCGATGCGGAGATCGGCGATAATGTTAACATCGGTGCGGGAACCATTACCTGCAACTATGATGGAGCGAATAAATTCAAAACCATTATCGGCGATGATGTATTTGTCGGTTCCGACACCCAGCTGGTGGCTCCAGTAACGGTGGGTAAAGGTGCGACGATTGCTGCCGGTACAACTGTGACGCGTAATGTTGGCGAAAACGCATTAGCTATCAGCCGCGTGCCGCAGTCGCAAAAAGAAGGCTGGCGTCGTCCGGCAAAGAAAAAGTAATTCTGGCTGGGTAAATCCGGCCTCCTGGGATGAGGAGATAACATAATCTCCCTCCTACAAGCAGTAACTATAAAAATAACCCCACTCTCTACAAGGCTCGGGGCGCCCGAAAAAACGGGCATACAGGTTGACCGACAACGATATAAACCGGAATCAAAAACTATGTGTGGAATTGTTGGCGCGATCGCGCAACGTGATGTAGCAGAAATCCTTCTTGAAGGTTTACGTCGTCTGGAATACCGCGGATATGACTCTGCCGGTCTGGCCGTTGTTGATGCGGAAGGTCATATGACCCGCCTGCGTCGTCTCGGTAAAGTACAGATGCTGGCTCAGGCAGCGGAAGAACATCCTCTGCATGGCGGTACGGGTATTGCTCATACTCGCTGGGCGACGCACGGCGAACCTTCAGAAGTGAATGCGCATCCGCATGTTTCTGAACACATTGTGGTGGTGCATAACGGCATCATCGAAAACCATGAACCGCTGCGTGAAGAGTTAAAAGCCCGTGGCTATACCTTCGTTTCTGAAACCGACACCGAAGTGATTGCGCACCTGGTGAACTGGGAACTGAAACAGGGTGGCACTCTGCGTGAAGCTGTTCTGCGTGCTATTCCACAGCTGCGTGGCGCTTATGGCACGGTAATTATGGACACCCGTCACCCGGATACCCTGCTGGCGGCACGTTCTGGTAGTCCGTTGGTGATTGGCCTCGGTATGGGCGAAAACTTTATCGCTTCTGACCAGTTGGCTCTGCTGCCAGTGACTCGTCGCTTTATCTTCCTCGAAGAGGGCGATATTGCCGAAGTGACCCGCCGTTCGGTAACTATCTTCGATAAATCAGGCGCGGAAGTGAAACGTCAGGATATCGAATCCAATCTGCAATATGACGCGGGCGATAAAGGTATTTACCGTCACTACATGCAGAAAGAGATCTACGAACAGCCGAACGCGATCAAAAACACCCTTACCGGGCGCATCAGCCACGGCCAGGTGGATTTAAGCGAGCTGGGGCCGAACGCCGACGAACTGCTGTCGAAGGTTGAGCATATTCAGATCCTCGCCTGTGGTACTTCTTACAACTCCGGTATGGTTTCCCGTTACTGGTTTGAATCGCTGGCAGGTATTCCGTGCGACGTCGAAATCGCTTCTGAATTCCGCTATCGCAAATCTGCCGTGCGCCGTAACAGCCTGATGATCACCCTGTCGCAGTCTGGCGAAACCGCGGATACCCTGGCGGGCCTGCGTCTGTCGAAAGAGCTGGGATATTTGGGCTCGCTGGCAATCTGTAACGTTCCGGGTTCTTCTCTGGTACGTGAATCCGATCTGGCGCTGATGACTAATGCCGGTACTGAAATCGGCGTGGCGTCCACCAAAGCCTTCACCACTCAGTTAACCGTGTTGTTGATGCTGGTGGCGAAACTGTCTCGCCTGAAAGGTCTGGATGCCTCCATTGAGCATGATATCGTGCATGGTCTGCAGGCGCTGCCGAACCGTATTGAGCAAATGCTGTCTCAGGACAAACGCATTGAAGCCCTGGCAGAAGATTTCTCTGACAAACATCACGCGCTGTTCCTGGGACGTGGCGATCAGTACCCAATCGCGCTGGAAGGCGCATTGAAGCTGAAAGAAATCTCTTACATTCACGCTGAAGCCTACGCTGCAGGCGAACTGAAACACGGTCCGCTGGCGCTGATTGATGCCGATATGCCGGTTATCGTCGTTGCACCGAACAACGAACTGCTGGAAAAACTGAAATCCAACATTGAAGAAGTTCGTGCGCGTGGCGGTCAGTTGTACGTCTTCGCCGATCAGGATGCTGGTTTTGTCGGTAGCGATAACATGCACATCATCGAGATGCCGCATGTGGAAGAGGTTATTGCACCGATCTTCTACACCGTTCCGCTGCAGTTGCTGGCTTATCATGTCGCGCTGATCAAAGGCACCGACGTTGACCAGCCGCGTAACCTGGCAAAATCGGTAACGGTTGAGTAAAACAGAACACGCATAATGAAAGGGTTGCCATCTGGCGGCCCTTTTTTTTCATAAATAACATTAATAAAATTATGATTTATATATTAGGCAATATGAATATATTCTGATTTGTTTTTAATGTCTGATTGCACACTTGATTTTATACATTTTTTATAATATTTAAATAATAAATTTATATTCAAATTCAAATAATTAATATTATTTTTAGCTAATTTTATTTCGTTGATGTAGTATGTCCGCGAATCATAAACACACTTATTAATATAAGTGATGATTCAGGTTAAAGGATATATTATATCAATGGAGTTTCTATGAAACGTAATATTATAGGTAGTGCACTCACTCTGGCTTCTTTAATGTTGGCCGGGCATGCACTGGCAGAGGATGGTGTTGTTCATTTTGTCGGTGAAATTGTCGACACTACTTGTGAAGTTACCTCCGATACAGCCGATCAAACCGTTCCACTGGGTAAAGTCAGTAAAAATGCATTTTCAGGTGTAGGTAGTCTGGCGTCACCACAGCAGTTCAGTATTAAACTTGAAAAGTGCCCGGCAACCTACACTCAGGCAGCCGTTCGTTTTGATGGTACCGAAGCGCCTGGCGGAGACGGTGACCTGAAAGTAGGTACACCAATTACTGCGAGCGATCCGGGTGATTATACTGGCACAGGAGCTGCAATAGTTGCTACTGGCGTCGGCATCCGTATTTTTAACCAGTCCGATAATTCGCAGGTTAAACTTTATAACGACTCTGCTTATACCGCTATCGACGCTGAAGGCAAGGCAGAAATGAAGTTTATTGCACGCTATGTGGCAACCAATGCAACCGTAACGGCGGGTACGGCGAACGCTGATTCACAATTTACCGTCGAATATAAGAAATAATTTATCAAGGGCCTTTTTATTCAGTTGGCTTTGGCCAGGGAGTCGTTATGTCCAGAAAAAGTTGTTTAATCAGGCTCTTTAAAACAACAGTTTCATGTAAGTTATTTACCGCGATTATACTCAGTGTTTTTTTAGGCCAACCAGTATTAACCTATGCAGGTGTTGTCATTGGCGGTACGCGGGTAGTTTACTTAAGTAATAATGCCGATAAATCTATTTCTGTATTTAGCAAAGAAGAAAAAATACCTTACCTCATCCAGGCTTGGGTAGATCCGTTTAATAAAGAGGATAAAAGTAAAGCGCCGTTTACCGTTATTCCTCCGGTATCACGATTAGAACCCGCGCAAGAAAAAGTATTACGCATTATTCACACCAAAGGTGTGTCATTACCTGATGATCGCGAGTCAGTCTTCTGGCTGAATATTAAAAATATTCCGCCCTCTGCGAGCAACAAAGCGGCGAACTCGCTAGAAATCGCAGTCAAAACGCGTATCAAGCTGTTCTGGCGACCAGCAAATATCCGCCTTATTCCCGAAGATGCTGCACCGAAGGTGAAGTGGCGCCGGGAAGGGCGAAATCTCATAGCAGAGAATCCCAACCCAATTCATATCAGTGTGATGGATGTCATCGTTGATGGTCATGATGTGCCTCTCAACATGATCCGTCCTTTTGAAACGCTCACGTTACCTTTACCTGCTAATTCTGCGGGAGGTCAAATGACCTGGCGATTTATTAATGATTACGGCGCAGTCAGTGACCCGATAAAAATGATGCTGTAAGCAAGGGATAAGGATAGGCGTATTATGATGACGACCAGAATAGTGGTTGGCCTCACGGCAGGGACGTGTCTGATTTTCTCGCAAAGCCTGATGGCCGAGGTCAGTGTATTCAATCCGGCGCTTCTGGAAATCGACCATAAATCCGAAGTCGATATTCGTCAGTTTAACCGGGCAAATATGATGCCTCCTGGCGTTTATAGCGTTGATATTTTTATTAATGGGAAAATGTTTGAACTTCAGGATGTTACTTTTGTTCAGGATAACCCCGATGCCGATCTACACGCCTGCTTTATTGCCATTAAAAAAACGCTGGCCTCTTTTGGCGTAAAAGTTGATGCCTTGAAGTCGCTCAATAACGTGGATGAAACGACCTGCCTTGATCCTGCGCCACGTATTGAAGGCTCATCCTGGCAGTTCGACAGTGATAAATTACAACTGAATATATCCATTCCCCAAATCTACATGGACGCAATGGCTTTTGATTACATAAGCCCCACGCGTTGGGATGAGGGGATTAACGCGCTCACTATCAACTACGATTTTTCTGGTTCACATACCCTGCGTTCGGATTATGGTTCTGAGGAGACAGATACCAGTTATCTCAATTTGCGCAACGGGCTGAATATTGGGTCATGGCGGCTACGTAATTACAGTACCTTAAACACCACTGATGGTCGGGCGGAATACAACTCTATCAGCACCTGGATACAGCGTGATATTGCGGCATTAAGAAGCCAGATTATGATCGGCGATACGTGGACGGCGAGCGATATTTTTGACAGTACACAAATCCGCGGAGCACGCCTGTATACCGACAACGACATGTTACCTGCCAGCCAGAATGGGTTTGCGCCAGTAGTTCGGGGAATTGCAAAATCCAATGCCACTGTCATCATTCGCCAGAATGGCTACGTGATTTATCAATCTGCCGTTCCACAAGGTGCCTTTGAAATCACCGACCTCAACACTGCCAGCACAGGTGGCGATCTGGACGTGACTATCAAAGAAGAAGATGGTAGCGAACAACGATTCACCCAACCTTATGCCTCTTTGGCGATCCTCAAGCGTGAAGGTCAGACTGATGTTGATGTCAGTGTGGGGGAATTGCGCGATGAAGATGGCTTTACCCCTGATGTTCTTCAGGCACAGATCCTTCATGGTTTTCCCCATGGTTTTACATTGTATGGTGGCATACAGGCTGCTGAAAATTATGGTTCTGCCGCTCTGGGCGTGGGTAAAGATCTAGGTTCTCTGGGCGCAATTTCTTTTGATGTGACACATGCCCGCGCGAAATTTAGTCATGATGATACGGAAACCGGTCAGTCTTATCGCTTTCTGTATTCGAAACGTTTTGATGATACGGATACCAGCTTGCGCCTGGTTGGCTATCGTTACTCCACCGAAGGCTATTATACCCTCAATGAATGGGCGTCCCGGCGTAATAATCCTGAAGATTTTTGGGAAACCGGTAACCGCCGCAGCCGTGTGGAAGGAACGCTAACGCAATCACTGGGCAGAGATTATGGCAACTTATATCTGACATTAAGTCGCCAACAGTACTGGCATACCGATGATGTTGAACGATTAATGCAATTTGGCTACAGCAGTAGCTGGAAGCGTCTCTCGTGGAACGTCTCCTGGAGTTATTCCAATACTGCCCGGCAGGGGACGGGTAACAACCATGCCAGTGATAACACCAGTGAGCAGATCTACATGCTCTCTTTATCTGTTCCTTTATCGGGCTGGTGGGGGAATAGTTACGCCACCTATTCTGTTTCACAAAACGATAATTCCGGTAGCTCACATCAACTTGGACTCAGTGGTACGGCTCTGGAGAGAAATAATCTTTCCTGGAATTTAATGCAGTCCTATAACAGCCGTGATGATGAAGTCGGCGGTAATATGTCACTGACCTATGACGGAACTTACGGCACAGTGAACGGCAGTTATAACTACAGCCAAAATTCCCAGCGACTTAATTATGGTATCAGGGGTGGGATTCTGGCGCACAGTGAAGGCTTAACGTTAAGCCAGGAGTTGGGTGAAACAATCGCTCTCGTTAAAGCGCCAGGGGCCGCAGGGCTGGAAATTGATAATATGCGTGGTGCTGCGACAGACTGGCGCGGCTATACGGTCAAGACACAGCTAAACCCTTATGATGAAAACCGGGTAGCAATCAGCGATAACTATTTCTCGAAGTCGAATATAGAACTTGATAATACCGTCGTCACGATGGTGCCTACCCGTGGCGCGGTGGTTAAGGCCGAATTTGTTACCCACGTGGGTTATCGCGTTCTTTTCAGGGTAATGAATGCAAAAGGTAAACCAGCACCTTTTGGCGCTATTGCTTCTGTACAAAATACAAGCTCCGCTGATTCAGGAATTGTCGGTGACCAGGGAGAACTTTATCTCTCGGGCCTTCCTGAAAAGGGGCAGGTGATGCTCTCCTGGGGTGAAAATGCCGTCACTAAATGCACCTTCGATTATTCCCTTTCAATACCAGAAAGTGAGAGCGGCTTAATTGAACAAGGTGTGACATGTCATTAAAAGGATTTTTATGAATAAGTATATTATACAGTGGTGCTTTACTGTTTTTATCTTCTCCTTTAGTGGCGCAACACTTGCGGCCCCAAAAGGTATCTGCACTTCAGATAATGGGGCCTTTCATAGCACACTTGATTTTTCAGGCTATCTGATTACGGCAGACGAGAACAGAGTGGGAGAGACCTTTAATAAAACCGTGACAAATGGGGACACTTATCCTGCTCACTGCCATTGTGATACAGGGAAAGTGGGGGAGTTTCCTTATATTTACTATACAGCGAGAATAAACGAGGCCTTAAGTTATGCGGGTGTTCGTTCTAATGTAAACTACTTTAATTTGAATCCTAATTTGGATGTTGGAATATCGATAGACCTTCTCGGTGTAGGATACATTAATGCACCTTTTGAATACCATGCTAACAGGCCTACTGGAGGTTCATATAAATGTAGTCGCACGGACCCATTAAGTATTTCCAGTGGTGCAAAAGCAATAATTTATTTTTATATTAAGAAGACTTTTGCTGGAAAGTTAATTATTCCTGAAACTCTCGTGGTGAAATTGTACGGAACCATAAGCCGTGACACTCCGGTTGATTACTCACAACCTATGGCGGATGTTTATATTCGTGGCGATATCACTGCACCGCAAAGCTGTGAAATTAACAGTTTAAGACCCATTAATTTTGATTTTAAAGAAATTCCTGCGGCAGATTTTTCTTCGGTAGCTGGAAGTACCGTGACAACGCATAAAATTACCAAAACCGTCACCATTGAGTGTGAAAATTTAGGAATACTAAATACTGATGATATCAGTACCTCTTTTTATGCTACCGAACCCAGTACTGACAACTCAATGGTCGTGACATCAAACCCGAACGTTGGGATTAAAATTTATGATAAAAATAATAAGGAAATCAATGTTAACGGTGGTGAACTGCCGACAGATATGGGTAAATCAACCGTCTTTGGTGAAAAAGCAGGTAGCGTCACTTTTTCTGCTGCTCCTGCAAGCCTTACGGGGGCTCGCCCCGCGCCAGGAACATTTACCGCGACTGCAACGATAACAATTGAGATTGTACGCTAAACGAACTGACAGCGGTGTTCCTCACACCGTTGTCATCTTACGCATTTTTGTCCGCGAGTTTTCACTCTGCATGACAAAAAGGTGACATTACTTTTCTTTTTCTTAGTCAATAAAATCAAAAAGTTAACTAATAATTCTGATTTGTCATAAAACTGTCATAAACCTTACATATAACTGTCACCTGTTTGTCCTATTTTGCTTCTCGTAGCCAACAAACAATGCTTTATGAATCCTCCCAGGAGACATTATGAAAGTTATGCGTACCACCGTCGCAACTGTTGTCGCCGCGACCTTATCGATGAGCGCTTTCTCTGTGTTTGCAGAAGCAAGCCTGACAGGTGCAGGTGCAACCTTTCCTGCGCCGGTGTATGCCAAATGGGCTGACACTTACCAAAAAGAAACCGGTAATAAAGTTAACTACCAGGGTATCGGTTCTTCCGGCGGCGTAAAACAGATTATCGCTAACACCGTTGATTTCGGTGCTTCTGACGCGCCGCTGTCTGACGAAAAACTGGCTCAGGAAGGCCTGTTCCAGTTCCCGACCGTAATTGGCGGCGTGGTACTGGCGGTTAACCTGCCGGGGCTTAAGTCTGGCGAACTGGTGCTGGACGGTAAAACTCTCGGCGACATCTACCTGGGCAAAATTAAAAAGTGGGATGATGAAGCCATCGCCAAATTGAATCCGGGTCTGAAACTGCCTTCACAGAATATCGCTGTAGTGCGCCGTGCAGATGGCTCCGGGACTTCCTTCGTCTTCACCAGCTACCTGGCGAAAGTGAACGAAGAGTGGAAAAACAACGTTGGTACTGGCTCTACCGTAAAATGGCCGATTGGTCTGGGCGGTAAAGGTAACGACGGTATCGCCGCGTTCGTTCAGCGTCTGCCGGGTGCAATTGGTTACGTTGAATATGCTTACGCGAAGCAGAACAACCTGGCGTACACCAAACTGATCTCCGCTGACGGTAAACCGGTTAGTCCGACCGAAGAAAACTTCGCTAATGCAGCAAAAGGTGCAGACTGGAGCAAAACATTCGCTCAGGATCTGACCAACCAGAAAGGCGAAGATGCGTGGCCTATTACCTCTACCACGTTCATTCTGATCCACAAAGATCAGAAGAAACCAGAACAAGGCACAGAAGTGCTGAAGTTCTTCGACTGGGCGTACAAAACCGGGGCTAAACAGGCGAACGACCTGGATTATGCCAGCCTGCCGGATAGCGTAGTTGAACAGGTTCGCGCAGCGTGGAAGACCAATATTAAAGACAGTAGCGGTAAGCCGCTGTACTAATAAAACTCCAGGCCGGGTACGGTGTTTTACGCCGCATCCGGCATTACAAAATGACTTTGTAAACGCGTTTAACTGAAGAGTAACTTATGGCTGCAACCAAGCCTGCTTTTAACCCACCGGGTAAAAAGGGCGACATAATTTTCAGCGTGCTGGTAAAACTGGCGGCGCTGATTGTGCTATTGATGTTGGGTGGCATTATTGTCTCTCTGATCATCTCCTCCTGGCCGAGCATTCAGAAATTTGGTCTGGCTTTCCTGTGGACCAAAGAGTGGGATGCACCGAACGATATCTACGGGGCGCTGGTACCGATCTACGGTACGTTGGTGACTTCGTTTATCGCGCTGCTGATCGCCGTCCCGGTGAGTTTCGGTATCGCCCTGTTCCTGACCGAGCTTGCGCCTGGCTGGCTGAAGCGCCCGCTGGGTATCGCCATTGAGCTGCTGGCAGCCATTCCAAGTATCGTTTACGGCATGTGGGGCCTGTTTATCTTTGCGCCGCTGTTCGCCGTTTACTTCCAGGAGCCGGTCGGCAATATCATGTCGAATATCCCGATTGTCGGCGCGCTGTTCTCCGGCCCGGCCTTTGGTATCGGTATCCTCGCGGCAGGCGTGATCCTCGCCATCATGATCATTCCGTACATTGCGGCGGTAATGCGCGATGTGTTCGAACAAACCCCGGTGATGATGAAAGAGTCGGCCTACGGTATTGGCTGCACCACCTGGGAAGTTATCTGGCGTATTGTTCTTCCGTTCACCAAAAATGGGGTAATCGGCGGCATTATGCTGGGGCTGGGCCGTGCGCTTGGTGAAACGATGGCGGTGACCTTTATCATCGGTAATACCTACCAGCTCGACAGCGCTTCGCTGTACATGCCGGGCAACAGTATCACCTCTGCACTGGCCAACGAATTTGCCGAAGCGGAATCCGGTCTGCACGTTGCCGCACTGATGGAACTGGGCCTGATCCTGTTTGTGATTACCTTCATCGTCCTCGCCGCATCGAAGTTTATGATTATGCGCCTGGCTAAGAATGAGGGGGCACGCTAATGGCTATGGTTGAAATGCAAACCACTGCGGCGCTGGCGGAATCCCGCCGCAAAATGCAGGCGCGTCGCCGCCTCAAAAACCGTATTGCACTGACTCTATCGATGGCGACGATGGCCTTCGGTCTGTTCTGGCTGGTCTGGATTTTAATGTCCACCATCACTCGCGGTATCGACGGTATGTCGCTGGCGCTGTTCACTGAAATGACGCCGCCGCCAAATACGGAAGGCGGTGGTCTGGCGAACGCCCTGGCGGGTAGCGGGCTGTTAATTTTGTGGGCCACGGTATTCGGTACGCCGCTGGGCATTATGGCGGGGATTTATCTGGCGGAATATGGTCGTAAATCCTGGCTGGCAGAAGTGATTCGCTTTATTAACGACATTCTGCTCTCCGCGCCGTCGATTGTGGTTGGTCTGTTTGTTTACACCATCGTGGTGGCGCAGATGGAGCACTTCTCCGGCTGGGCGGGTGTGATTGCACTGGCGCTGTTACAGGTGCCGATTGTTATCCGCACCACCGAGAACATGCTGAAACTGGTGCCGGACAGCCTGCGTGAAGCGGCTTATGCGCTGGGTACGCCGAAGTGGAAGATGATCTCCGCGATTACGCTGAAAGCGTCGGTGTCCGGGATTATGACCGGTATCCTGCTGGCGATTGCCCGTATTGCTGGTGAAACCGCGCCGCTGCTGTTTACCGCGCTCTCCAACCAGTTCTGGAGCACGGACATGATGCAGCCGATCGCCAACCTGCCGGTGACGATCTTTAAGTTTGCGATGAGTCCGTTTGCGGAATGGCAGCAACTGGCCTGGGCCGGGGTGTTGATCATTACCCTGTGCGTACTGCTGCTGAACATTCTGGCGCGCGTTGTTTTTGCGAAGAATAAACACGGTTAACACTTTGCCGGATGCGGCGTGAACGCCTTATCCGGCCTACGGTAAGCCTGATTAGCGAAGTGCATCAGGCACGATGAGGAAAAGATTGCAATGAGTATGGTTGAAACTGCCCCGAGTAAAATTCAGGTTCGTAATTTGAACTTCTACTACGGCAAATTCCATGCCCTGAAAAACATCAACCTGGATATCGCTAAAAACCAGGTTACGGCGTTTATCGGGCCGTCCGGCTGCGGTAAATCGACGCTGCTGCGTACCTTCAACAAAATGTTTGAACTGTATCCAGAGCAGCGCGCGGAAGGTGAAATTCTGCTCGATGGCGACAACATCCTGACCAACACTCAGGATATCGCTCTGCTGCGTGCGAAAGTGGGCATGGTGTTCCAGAAACCGACGCCGTTCCCGATGTCCATTTACGACAACATCGCCTTTGGCGTGCGTCTGTTTGAGAAGCTCTCCCGTGCTGACATGGACGAGCGCGTGCAGTGGGCATTGACCAAAGCCGCATTGTGGAACGAAACCAAAGATAAATTGCACCAGAGCGGTTACTCTCTCTCTGGCGGTCAGCAACAGCGTCTGTGTATTGCGCGTGGTATCGCCATTCGCCCGGAAGTGCTGCTGCTCGACGAACCGTGTTCGGCGCTCGACCCCATCTCTACCGGGCGTATTGAAGAGCTGATCACCGAACTGAAGCAGGATTACACCGTGGTGATCGTCACCCACAACATGCAGCAGGCTGCGCGTTGTTCCGACCACACGGCGTTTATGTATCTGGGCGAATTGATTGAGTTCAGCAACACGGACGATCTGTTCACCAAGCCAGCGAAGAAACAAACAGAAGACTACATCACCGGTCGTTACGGTTGATTCAGGAGTGCGTTATGGACAGTCTCAATCTTAATAAACATATTTCCGGCCAGTTCAACGCCGAACTGGAAAGCATCCGCACGCAGGTGATGACCATGGGCGGCATGGTGGAGCAGCAGCTTTCTGATGCAATCACCGCGATGCACAACCAGGACAGCGATCTGGCGAAGCGGGTCATCGAAGGCGATAAAAACGTCAACATGATGGAAGTGGCAATCGATGAAGCCTGCGTGCGCATTATTGCCAAACGTCAGCCGACGGCGAGCGACCTGCGTCTGGTTATGGTTATCAGTAAAACCATTTCCGAACTGGAGCGTATTGGCGACGTGGCGGATAAAATCTGTCGCACTGCACTGGAGAAATTCTCCCAGCAGCATCAGCCGTTGCTGGTAAGCCTGGAATCACTGGGGCGTCACACTATCCAGATGTTGCACGACGTGCTGGACGCGTTTGCGCGTATGGATATTGACGAAGCGGTGCGTATTTATCGTGAAGATAAAAAAGTCGATCAGGAGTACGAAGGGATTGTTCGTCAGTTGATGACCTACATGATGGAAGATTCGCGCACCATTCCGAGCGTACTTACCGCGCTGTTTTGCGCACGTTCAATCGAACGTATTGGTGACCGCTGTCAGAATATCTGCGAATACATCTTCTACTACGTGAAGGGTCAGGATTTCCGTCACGTCGGCGGCGATGAGTTGGATAAATTGCTGGCAGAGAAAGATTCGAAAGCGTAACGCAAACTGTAGGCCGGATAAGGCGTTTACGCCGCATCCGGCAATCTGCGAGTACGAAATCAGCCCGGAGAAATGCTCACCGGGTTTCTTTATTTATCGCGTAATATCCCATCCCCTAGCCTTCCACAGAGCAGGTAACTGCGCCAACTCGGTAAAGGTGGTGACTTTCGGATGAACGATCGGCTTATTGTGCGGGTCAGCGCAGAAGTAAAACACTTCCATACCGGCATCGATTCCTGACTGCGCACCGGCGCTGGAGTCATCGACCAGAATGCAGTTTTCAACGTTCACATTCATCGCTTTTGCCGCATGGAACATTAATGCCGGGTCGGGCTTCCAACGCTGAATGTCGTAACCGCTGAACAGTTTTTCCGGGAAATAGTGCAGCATATTGAGCTTACCAAGCGAATGCTGCATCTTGCTGACCGGGCCGTTAGAGACGACGCACATCGGCACTTTCACACTAGCCAGCAATTCGTTCGCTCCTGCAATCACCTCAAGCTCGCTATCAAACAGGCGCGCCACTTCCGCACGGTAAACGTGTTCGGCATCGGCACGGACCATTTCTACGCCCTGTTCTTTGCTAATGATGTCGATGATTTCGTAGAGTTTTACGCCTTTAAAGCGGGTAAAAATTTCTTCAAGGTCAACGTTAATGCCAAATTCCCTGAACATCGTGACATAGGCTCGAGAGCAAATGACCTCACTGTCGACCAGCGTACCGTCGCAGTCGAAAAATACCGCTTCTATCTGGGACATGTCTTTCCTTTATCGTTAGTTTAACGTTTTCGTCAGGCATATTCGCATGACGCAATCGTTGCCGTATAAGCAAATACAATGAAAAAAAGTTATCTTCAGCCGTCCATATTGTCTCATTTTGGTATACGATAGCGACGTATTTTCCCTCCTTGTTCGGAAATAGATAATGAGTCAACAACACACAACCCAGGCTTCTGGCCAGGGGATGCTGGAACGCGTGTTTAAACTGCGCGAACATGGCACGACGGCACGGACCGAAGTGATCGCCGGTTTTACCACCTTCCTGACGATGGTTTACATCGTTTTTGTTAACCCGCAAATTCTTGGCGTTGCTGGCATGGACACCAGCGCCGTCTTCGTCACCACCTGTCTGATTGCTGCGTTCGGCAGTATTCTGATGGGGCTGTTTGCTAACCTGCCAGTCGCGCTGGCACCCGCTATGGGCCTGAATGCGTTCTTCGCTTTTGTGGTTGTACAGGCGATGGGCTTGCCGTGGCAGGTCGGGATGGGCGCAATCTTCTGGGGCGCGATTGGTCTGCTGTTACTGACAATCTTCCGCGTTCGCTACTGGATGATTGCCAACATTCCGGTGAGTCTGCGTGTGGGGATCACCAGCGGTATCGGCCTGTTCATTGGTATGATGGGGCTGAAAAACGCAGGTGTGATTGTCGCTAATCCAGAAACGCTGGTGAGTATCGGTAATCTGACTTCTCACAGTGTGCTGCTGGGTATCCTCGGCTTCTTCATCATCGCTATTCTGGCTTCACGTAACATTCACGCAGCGGTGCTAGTTTCTATCGTGGTGACGACGCTTCTGGGCTGGATGCTGGGTGATGTGCACTACAACGGCATTGTCTCCGCGCCGCCGAGCGTGATGACCGTGGTGGGGCATGTGGATTTAGCTGGTTCATTCAACCTCGGACTGGCTGGCGTGATTTTCTCTTTCATGCTGGTTAACCTGTTTGACTCCTCCGGTACGCTGATTGGCGTGACTGATAAAGCAGGTCTGGCGGATGAGAAAGGTAAATTCCCGCGCATGAAGCAGGCGCTGTATGTCGACAGTATCTCTTCCGTGACCGGTTCGTTTATCGGTACTTCTTCTGTTACAGCGTATATTGAGTCCTCCTCCGGTGTTTCCGTTGGTGGGCGTACTGGTCTGACGGCAGTGGTTGTTGGTTTGCTGTTCCTGCTGGTTATCTTCCTGTCGCCGCTGGCGGGGATGGTGCCTGGCTACGCCGCGGCTGGCGCGCTCATTTACGTTGGCGTACTGATGACCTCAAGTCTTGCGCGTGTGAAATGGCAGGATCTCACCGAATCCGTTCCGGCGTTTATTACTGCCGTGATGATGCCGTTTAGCTTCTCGATTACCGAAGGTATTGCGCTGGGCTTTATCTCCTACTGCGTGATGAAAATCGGTACAGGCCGTCTGCGCGACCTTAGCCCGTGCGTGATTATCGTGGCGCTGCTGTTTGTGCTGAAAATTGTCTTTATCGACGCCCACTAAAATCGATAGCGCGTTAAAAACCCGCCATGCATGATTGCTGGCGGGTTTTTTATTTAGATCTTAACCCGTTGAATAAACTCGCCAAATGCGGTCAACTGCCCGGTCAGGTGGTCCAGCGTTCCCGGATCAATCACTTCTCCAGTCTGTGGATCGACTTTGTTCTGAATCACGCCGCCCATAAACTCTGGTTTGTTCATTACCATTGCATCCAGGAAGACCAGAATCTGGCGCAGATGATACTGACAGCGTGCGCCGCCAATTACGCCCATTGAGCTGGTCTGAATCAACACCGGTTTACCGGCCAATGGCTGATCGGGCAGGCGGGAAAGCCAGTCGATGGCATTTTTCAGTCCACCCGGCACCGAGTAGTTATATTCCGGCGTCACGATCACCACACCATCCGCCTGACGAATCTGTTCCGCCAGAGCTTCAACCGTTGCTGGAAAACCGTCTTCCTGCTGTACGTCTGCGTCATATAAGGGAATGTCAGCAATAGATGGCAACGCGTTAACTTCCATACCCGCTGGGGCAATTTTCGGCAGCGTACGTGCAACCATGCCATTAAATGAACCTTTGCGCAGGCTTCCCAATAACGTAACCACCTTCAATTTTTCAGACATGATGACTCCTGTGGTTGTCTATCAATTTGGCAAAAATGACTTCACGGTAGAGAGCTGGGCAAAACGCATCATCCGGCTGGTTGGATTATTGGCGCGGCTGTGAATATCCGGCAGGCTTTTCCAGCCTTGCTTGCCATCAAACTCCCAGACATTGAGCTTTTCAATCGCTGGGCTGACCGCCACGGACCATACCAGCACTTCCTCTGCGTCGCATATCGCTTCTACATGATTTACATGGGCACATTTCAGGCGTCCCGCAATGGGCATTAACTGCAGATTTCGCGGGTCGTCATTCAAAACATCACCGGTAAGTTTTAGCACGCTTCGGCGCAGCGTGATGAGCTGCGCTCGCGCTTCGTTAGGATCGTTTTGCTTACTGATCCATAGTGATTCATTGCTGGAAAAAGCATGGTTATCGGGCGCGTGAGGGCTATGAAACCCGCGAGTCGCGCGCTGTAGTTCCATATCGAGGCCACATTCACCTTCAGTTGTTAACGCCACTCCGACCATGTTTCCGGCATAGGCTATTGAAAATGATGGTAAATTTTTATCGTGGAAAACCGGTTTTCCTTTAGCCTGGGTGACGATTTCCGGCAATTCACTAATGCCGTACAGCAAGAACATCAGTTCTGCGAGTAAACCTCTGGACGCCAGGAAACGACTTTGACGATGAGGGGGAAGATTTAGGGCTTCTTGATGACACTGGGAGGGTAGACGAACAGATATCAGGTGTCCTTCCGTTAAAATCCCTCGGGCAAAGTGAGTCGCCATTTTTCGCTCCATGCTTAATGGTCCATTATGAATACAGAGTAATCATTTACTAAAATTATGGACAGACTAAAGCGGCGAAAAGTTCGATTCAGACAAATTTATTACATGTTTTTTACATTTCATCGCGAAATGTGGTCGCATTTTATACGATTTAATTATGCCATCGAGGCGTAAAGATTTTTAATGGTTTCCCGTAACCAGACGATCTTCGGGTTATGGCTGTTCCGTTTGTGCCACAGCAGAGTAAACGGCACTTCCAGCTTTTTTTGCTGGATTTCGTCAAACGGGAGAGGGAGTGCAACCAGTGGAAGCTGGTGGAGTTGGTTGTAGTACTGACAGTAGCGCGGTGCGGTCGCCAGTAGCAAATTGTCTGGCTGCGCCGCCATAAACAGTGACTGCTCGAATTCCGGCAGACTCATGGCAATCGTGCGTTCGCGTCCTGATTCCTGCAACACATTGTCCAGCGCCCAGGTATCGCTCTGTTCCCAGCAAATGCTGATATGTGGATAACGTAAAAAAGTATCCAGATCCCATTCTTCACGCAGCGCCGGATGATCTTTGCGCAACCAGACGCACGGTAAGTCTGTAAATAATACGTCATAATCAATAGACAACGGCAGAAGACTAAGCTGTTCTCGCGAGCGAGGGTGGCTTTCTCGTCCGGTAAAACCGATATCCACTTCGCCACGAATAATTGCATCCAACGAGTCATAATCCCAGTTGCGCAGTTTAATCGTCGCCTGTGGGTAACGCTGGTAAATATGTTTCGACAGCGCATTAAACATAATCATCATCAGCGGCGATTCTGCTGCCAGCTCAAACTTCAGACCACGTGGCGTTTGGTGGTGCGGTTTATCCAGCAGCAGATTGCTCATTTGCATCCACTCCGCCAGATTTTGCTCCATGCTGACCATCAGCGGCGTTGGCGTCAGGCCCAGCGGTGAGTTCACAAAGAGCAGGTCATCAAACCATATCCGAAGCTTTGCCAGAGATTTGCTCACCGCCGAAGGCGTCACGTTCATCCGCTTCGCCGCTTTGGTCACGCTGCGCTCCTGCATCAGCAATTGCAGGCAGAGCAGCAAATTCAGATCAAGTGTGGTGATGGATTTCTTCATGAGCGGTAACGGGGCGTCCAGGCGCGACGAGCATAATCAGCAACAGGCTCACTATGCTACAGGCAATCAGAATCCCGATCAGCATATTCCATGCGCCTACGCCGACTACCGCCGCTAGCCAAATCCACAGTGATGAACCGCAAACCTGTGCAATGCCTAATGTCGAACTGGCTACGCCCGCGCGTAATGAAAACGGCCCTAACGCCTGACTCATTGCCACGCCGAATCCCACTGAAAAACCAGCGCAAATCAACGTGATGCCAAACAGCGAAACTGCATGGGAAGGCGAAAACGCAAGAATGATTCCCGCCGCCAGAAATAACACCTGCGAGGTGATCATCAACGTACGTGGCTTAAAAATCCCCAACGCAAATGGCGTGGAGAATGATACGGTCATGCTAACACCTGCGGTCAACGCCATAATGGTGGCGTATTCTCCGCGCGCAAAGCCCATGATTTCCATCATCAATACTGGCGACGTATTCACGAAGGTAAGGATGACTGAGACGCTGAGGGTGGTGATAAGCACTCGGCTGAGGAAAAAGCGGTTAAGCAAAGACTCGGTATTTTCTCGTGTTTTGCCCGAAGCGGCAGGTGCCGCAGGGCGGGTTTCTTTTAAAATAAACAATGACAACACGAGTACCGCGACACCCATCAGCGCCATTACCCAGAACAGGCTCTGCCACGGGAACTTAAGCATAATCAGGTGGCCAAGCACTGGCGCTAACACCGGAATGATGCAAGTAATGCCGTTGAGTAATGACAGCACTTTTGCCCGACGTCGATCGTCCAGCGTGTCGCGTAAAATCGCGAATGCCACCACATAACAACAGCCCGCGCCGAGTCCCTGCAGAAAGCGTCCTGCAAGAAATAACGCGCTGGTTTCAGCCAGTGAACAGAGCACAGAGGCGATAATAAATAGCGCCGCGCCGGGGATGGCGACAGGTTTTCTCCCTGAACGGTCGGCCACTTTCCCGGCAAATAACATTGCTGCTGCCATCCCCGCAAGGTAAACGGAGAACGCAATATGCAACTGCGCTTCGCTGGCATTGAGATCGGCGGCGATGCGCGGTAAGCCGACCAGGTACATATCAATACCTGCGGGATAGAGTAAAACCAGAGCAAAACTACAAAATAAAAAGCGGGACATGGGATAAAGCGTCCTGACGGGAAGGTGACGCAAAGCATACGTGGTGAAGGAGAATCAGGCGAGTTGCCATTTGGACAAAAGAGATTTCCTTTCAGGCAAGAAGCCAGCGAATGACCGCTGGCTTCTTTAAGGGCTTAGCCAAATTTAGGTAACACGTTAAATACGTTGCCGAACCAGCACAAAATCACGGTGATACCAAAGAGAATGACAATCGCCGGAATAAGATTGCCGCCCCAGACCGTAAATATCTGATTGGGAAACTTCTTGCGAGCTTTGATTGCCAGCACCGCGGGGATAATGACCGCCCAGATGGTGGCGCACAGTCCGGCACCGCCAATCCCGTAAATAAAGCCATTCGGGAAGACGAGATACAACAAAGCGGGTGGCAGGAAGGTTAACAGCACGGTTTTGAAACGTCCGCCGTGGGAGTTATCAATCTTAAACAGATCCGCCAGGTAATCGAACAGCCCAAGCGTGACGCCAAAGAACGAACTGGCGACAGCTAAGTTGGAGAACACCAGCAGGCAAAATTCGATAATGCCATGCTGTTTGGTGCCGAGGAACGTTTTTACCAGTGAATCAACGTTGCCGCCCGAGGAGATAATCGCTTTAAAACTTTCTCGCGAGATATTCCCCATCGTGCAATAAAGCCAGAAGAGATAAATCACCAGTGCCAGCAGCGAGCCGAAAACTACGCTTTTGATTAGTTTATCTTTCTTTTTGCCATAGCAAATAATCAGACTGGGAATATTGCCGTGGAAACCAAATGACGCCAGACACACCGGCAAAGCCATAAAGATATACGGGAAGTAAGACGTTCCCGCAGTCGTGCTGGTGGAATCGCGCAGAATGGAATAATCGACCTGGAAGAAGAAAGAACCAAACACGATCACAAAGGAGATAATCTTCAGCCCGAGGAACAACGAGGTAATACGACTGGCGGCTAAAGAGCTTATCCACAATACGCTGGCAACGAAAATGGCCGTACAGATCCCGACAATGCGTGGATTAGCGTGATAGCCCAAATTCATCGATATCGTTTCGCTAATGATTGCGCCGTTAGCAGAGATATAAGCATAAGTGAGAATATAGAGAACGAAGGCAACGGTAATGCCGCTAATAATGTTCCAGGTGTTGCCAATTAAATCTTTGGTGATGGTGTTAAAACTGGAGCCGACGGGGTAATTTAAGTTTGCTTCTAATAATAATAGACCTGAATGTAACATTGAAAACCAGGCGATAATAAGAATAAAAGCGCCCCAAAAAAACCAGGCACCGGCAAGGTCAACAGGTAAAGCAAACATCCCACCGCCAATTACTGTACCGGCTATAACCATAACACCCCAAAATGCAGAGTGCTTTTTTTCTGATTGATCAGTCATGATGCCACCTTTAGAGGAAGGCTATTTTTGTTATTGAGGATGTAGGGGAAATAGAGTGGCTAACATCCTTATAGCCACTCTGTAGTGTTAATTAAACTTCTTTCAGTTTTGCGGTGAAGTGACGCAATACTTTTGGTTCGTAGGTAAAGGTTAATCCTTTAATATTTGTCGCGTTCTCTTTCACATGTTTGAAGGCTTCAATAATGAAGTCCATATGTGTTTGGGTATATGTTGCGCGTGGAATGGTTAAACGCAGCAGTTCTGCCGGGCAAGGCAGTTGTTTACCGGTTTTCGGATCGCGACCTAACAGGAAGGAACCAATTTCTACCGCACGGATACCGGCGACTTTATACAATTCGCACGCCAGTGCCTGTGCCGGGAATTGATCTGCCGGGATATGTGGCAACAGTTTACCGGCATCAACGAACGCCGCATGACCGCCCGCCTGCTGGCATACTACGCCAATCTCTTCCAGACCATCGACCAGATACTGCACCTGCGCAATACGATAAGCCAGCCAGTCATGGTTCATGCCGTCATACAGACCCACCGCCAGACGCTCCATCGCACCGCCTTCCAGACCACCATAAGTCGGGAAGCCTTCCTGCACTACGCACAGCGTTCTGCATTCGGTGTAGACATCGAAGAAGCTGTCGTCTTTCACGCACAGCAGGCCGCCCATCGGTACCATCGCATCTTTCTTGGCGGACATCGCCAGCATATCGGCATATTTATAGGTTTCGCGAGTGATCTGCTCGATAGTCCAGTCTTTATATTCCGCTTCACGCTGTTTGATGAAATAGGCGTTTTCGGCAAAGCGCGCGGAGTCCATCACTACCGGAATATCGTATTTCTTCGCAATGCTGTACATCGCTTTCATATTTGCCAGTGAAACCGGCTGGCCGCCTGCGGAGTTGCTGGTAATGGTCGCAACGATATACGGCACGTTATTCGGGCCAACTTCTTCAATACCGCGTTCTAATCCTTCGAGGTCAAAGTTGCCTTTAAAGTCGTAACGTACGCCAGTATCGAAGGCTTCTTTGATATAGACGTTACGCACGGTACAGCCGTTAATCTGGCTATGGCCCTGAGTGGTATCAAAGAAATAGTTAGAGAACGCCACCATTTTGCTGCGATCCAGACCTTTTTCCTGCTCGCGTTTTTTAATCAGTACTGGAATATAGATTTGCTCTGCGCCACGGCCCTGGTGAGTCGGAATAGTGTATTGATAACCAAAGATATTTTTCACTGACTCGGCTAACGCATAGTAGCTGCGGCTGCCACTGTAGGCTTCGTCGCCGCGCATCATCGCTGCCTGCATACTTTGGGTTACCGCCCCGGTGCCGCTGTCGGTCAGTAAATCGATAAACACATCTTCGCTATCCAGCAGGAACGGGTTCATACCAGATTTAATAATCGCTTCTTCACGGTAAGCGCGAGTCGTACGTTTTACTGGCTCAATAACACGAATCCGGAACGGTTCAGGGAGATGTTTAAAGTTTTCCATTGCATAATCCTTCATTTATTTTAATTACAGTGATCCCTGTGAATATTGCGTCTGCAATAACCATTAATTCACCATATTTATGTATGTGAGTACATTTATTTAGACGAGCAAATAGATAAAGCAATAATGGCTTGTCTAAAAGGTAAAATTAAGGCATGGCAAACTAATAGATCACATTGAATCTAATTGGTTTGACTCTGGTGATAGCTACAGAAGGGCAAATTAAGGGCGGTGATCGACAATCCTGTTGTCAATATTGAACCACTTTGAGGTCACACATATATGTAAGATATTCATAATGCACTTATCCTCGAAAGACATGTTGCTACACTATTACATTAAGATTTTTATATCTATTCCTAAGTTTATTAAATGTGAATCGAATCACAATCGTTCGAGATGCATTATTAAATGTTTTTTTCAGAAAAATACGCTGCATTAAAATTTTAATCTTTATAAGATGAATTGATTAATAAAAAGAATGCAAACAGGAAAACAAAGCCGCATCCTGACTACCAGATGCGGCTTCGTAAGTGCGGTTACTTACCGATACAGAAGCTGGAGAAAATCCGCCCCAGTAGGTCGTCAGAGGTAAACTCCCCGGTAATCTCGCTCAAGTTCTGCTGCGCCAGGCGCAGCTCTTCCGCCAGCAATTCGCCAGCCCATGCGCCCAACAGCTGTGCTTTACCTTGCTGCAAATGCTCCGCCGCCTGTTCCAGCGCCTGTAGGTGACGACGGCGCGCCAGGAAGCCGCCTTCCATGTTGGTGTCAAAGCCCATGCTCTGTTTGAGATGGTTACGCAGCACGTCCACACCTTCACCAGTTCTTGCCGAGAGACGAATTAACGCGTGACCGTTCACTTCGCTCATTCCCAGCGTTTCGCCGGTGATATCGGCTTTATTGCGCACCACGGTGATCGGTAGTTTCGCAGGCAGACGGGCGATAAATTCCGGCCAGATCTCTGCCGGATCAACAGCGTCTGTCGTGGTGCCATCGACCATAAACAGCACGCGGTCGGCCTGTTCAATTTCCTGCCACGCACGCTCGATACCAATACGTTCCACTTCGTCACTGGCTTCACGTAACCCGGCGGTGTCGATGATATGCAGCGGCATTCCGTCAATGTGGATATGCTCACGCAGCACGTCACGTGTGGTTCCGGCGATATCGGTTACGATCGCCGCTTCACGGCCAGCCAGCGCGTTTAGCAGGCTCGATTTACCGGCGTTAGGACGTCCGGCAATCACCACCTTCATCCCTTCGCGCAACAGGCTGCCCTGACGTGCTTCAGCACGCACTGCATCAAGATCGGCAATTACGTCATTGAGCTGGGCTTCAATTTTGCCGTCGGAGAGGAAATCGATCTCTTCATCAGGGAAATCAATTGCCGCTTCGACGTAAATACGCAAGTGGGTGAGGGCTTCCACCAGATGGTTAACCCGTGCGGAGAATGCGCCTTGCAGCGAGTTAAGTGCCGAACGGGCTGCCTGTTCCGAACTGGCATCGATCAGATCGGCAATCGCTTCTGCCTGGGCTAAGTCGAGTTTATCGTTAAGAAACGCGCGTTCGGAAAACTCACCCGGGCGGGCAATCCGCAGGCCGGGAATGGTCAGAATACGTTTTAACAGCAGGTCGAGGATCACCGGACCGCCATGACCCTGCAGTTCCAGCACATCTTCGCCGGTGAACGAGTTCGGGCCAGGGAACCATAGCGCAATCCCCTGATCGAGCACGCTGCCGTCGGCGTCTTTAAACGGAAGATAATCGGCGTAGCGCGGCTTAGGCAGTTTACCCAGCACGGTTTCGGCAACTTCACGGGCTTTGAGGCCGGAGATGCGCAGGATGCCAACGCCGCCACGTCCCGGAGGCGTGGCCTGGGCTACGATAGTGTCATTATCGCTCATGATGTTCCTGTTGCTTTGTGTGGCGGATGCGCGGCGCTTATCCGCCCTACGAAAAGAAAAAAGGCGGTCAACTGACCGCCCTTATTTTAGCGAAAACTCACCGAATCAGGATTTTTTCTTCTCGCGGCTATGCAGGCCACGTTTTTCCAGACCACGGTAAATCAGCTGCTGCTGAATAATGGTAACCAGGTTGCTGACGATATAGTACAGCACCAGACCTGACGGGAACCACAGGAAGAACACGGTGAAGATGACCGGCATAAAGGTCATGATCTTCTGCTGCATTGGGTCGGTCACAGTGGTCGGCGACATCTTCTGAATGAAGAACATCGTTACGCCCATCAGGATCGGCAGGATGTAGTACGGGTCCTGTGCAGACAGGTCGTGGATCCACAGTGCAAACGGCGCCTGACGCAGTTCAACGGAACCCATCAGCATGTAGTACAACGCCAGGAAGATTGGCATCTGGATAATCAGCGGGAAGCAGCCGCCCAGCGGGTTAACCTTCTCAGCTTTGTACAGCGCCATCATTTCCTGGCTGATACGCTGTTTGTCATCGCCCAGACGCTCACGCATAGCCTGAATCTTCGGCTGCAGCATACGCATCTTCGCCATGGAGGTGTACTGCGCTTTGGTCAGCGGGTACATGATGCCACGAACGATAAAGGTGATGATGATAATGGAGAAGCCCCAGTTACCCACAAAGCTATGGATCCATTTCAGCAGTTTGAACAGCGGCTGAGAAATGAACCACAACCAACCGTAATCAACGGTCAGATCCAGGTGCGGAGCAACAGCTGCCATTTTGTCCTGGATTTCCGGGCCAACCCACAGGGTGCTGTTCATCGCGCCAGTCTGACCTGGCTGAACCAGTACCGGCTGAGATTTATAGCCGATAGCGGCGATGCCGTTACCCAGATTAGCGGTGTAGAAGTTGTTGGTGCCATCGTTATGTGGGATCCACGCAGTCGCGAAATACTGTTGCAGCATCGCCACCCAACCACCTTTCGAAGAGATGTTCAGGTTTTCGTTATCGGCAATGGTATCGAACTTGTATTTCTCGTACTTCTCGTCAGGCGTGGAGTACGCCGCGCCACGGAAAGTATGCAGTGCGAAGTTGCTGCTTCCAGTGTCGAGATGCGGTGGCAGATTGATGGATTGCTTCAACTGACCAAAGGTGGAGATCTCCAGCGGTTTTTCGCCAGCGTTCTGCACGTTGTAGTTGACGTTGACAGCGTAATCACCACGTTTCAGGACAAACGTTTTGGTAAACGTGTTGCCTGCCGCGTCGGTATACGTCATCGGCACCTGCAGTTCGTTTTGACCTTCAGCCAGCACATAAGCGTCTTTTTCAACGTTATACAGCGGACGCGGGCCGTTAGCCGGGTTATCCGGGCCATCACGACCGGTCAGACCGCTCTGTGCCTGATAAATAAACTGCGGTGAAGTTTCCAGCAGCTGGAACGGCTGGGTAGAGTTCAGCTCTTTCGGGTAAGCCGGGAGCAGAGCCTGTTCAACATCACCACCACGGGTGTTGATGGTCAGATCAAGCACGTCGGTCTTAACAGAAATCAGTTTCCCCTGGCCACTGGCCGGTACGCCCTGGTCGGCGGCGCTACCCGCTGCGGTGGTCGTTGTCTGCGTGGTCTGTTGGGCCTGAGGTTGCGGGTTTTTATCCTGCTCCCAGGCTTGCCAGATCATGAAAGACACGAACAGCAAAGCGATGACTAAAAGATTGCGTTGCGAATCCATCGTTAGTGTTCTCTGGTATCAAATGGTCCGGGCGGGACGGGATCGTCACCACCAGGGTGTAAAGGGTGGCATTTTAATACGCGTTTCACCGTCAACCAACTGCCTTTTATCACTCCAAACCTGCGCAATGCCTCAATTCCGTAGCTTGAACAGGTTGGAGTGAAACGACAATGCGGCCCGAGTAGCGGACTAATCAGGCGTTGATAGACCCGAATGAGGGCTATCAGGACCCGCGAGCCAGGCGACAGTGGCGGCGCCATAATTTTTCCAACGCTTCCGAGAGAGCACGGTTATCGAGGTCGGCAACCCCTTTTTTCGCCACCACCACGAAATCCATAGCCGGGAGTTCATGTTGGCGCAGACGGAAGCTTTCACGCGTCAGACGTTTAATCCGATTGCGTTCATGCGCGCGTCGAACGTTTTTCTTGGCGACAGTAAGACCGATACGGGGATGCCCCAGCGAATTCAGGCGGCCGAGAATGGTAATTTGCGGCGTGCCAGCCCGTTGTGGCTGCTGGAAGACGAATGTGAATTGACTGGGAGTTAACAAACGTAACTCCCTGGGAAATGCGAGCTTAACCACGCAGGGGTTAGCTATATTACTTAGAAACGGTCAGACGAGCGCGGCCTTTAGCACGACGACGTGCCAGAACCTGACGACCATTTTTAGTAGCCATACGAGCACGGAAGCCGTGAGAACGGTTGCGCTTCAGTACAGACGGTTGAAAAGTGCGTTTCATGGCGATTTCTACCTAAACTTGAATAAATTCAATGGCTTTATTGGATATCCGCCGAAAAATGAAACGATGGACACCGAAGCCATGGGTGATTAAAGAGGCCGGATTGTAATAATTGTACACTCCGGAGTCAATTCTCTTTCCTTATTTACCGCGCTTTTCCGCACCTTTTCGTTGAGAAAATGTACGGTCTCACACCAGTGAAAACCAGCATGGCGCGCCGGGGCGAGGATTATACGGGCTACCGGGTAAAGCGCAAGGATCGTCCAGGATCTTTATTAGATCGATTAAGTCTAATTTTGTCTAAGGTCATTAAATTTTCCAATATGCGGCGTAAATCGTGCCCGCCTTGCGGCAGGATCGTTTACACTTAGCGAGTTCTGGAAAGCCCTGTGGATAAATCGGGAAAATCTGTGAGAAACAGAAGATCTCTTGCGCAGTTTAGGCTATGATCCGCGGTCCCGATCGTTTTGCAGGATCTTGATCGGGCATATAACCGCAGACAGCGGTTCGTGCGTCACCCTCATGCAGGGTCTTTTCGACGTGCGTCAACAATCATGAATGTTTCAGCCTTAGTCATAATCGACTTTTGTTCGAGTGGAGTCCGCCGTGTCACTTTCGCTTTGGCAGCAGTGTCTTGCCCGATTGCAGGATGAGTTACCAGCCACAGAATTCAGTATGTGGATACGCCCATTGCAGGCGGAACTGAGCGATAACACGCTGGCCTTGTACGCGCCAAACCGTTTTGTCCTCGATTGGGTAAGGGACAAGTACCTCAATAATATCAATGGACTGCTAACCAGTTTCTGTGGAGCGGATGCCCCACAGCTGCGTTTTGAAGTGGGCACAAAGCCCGTGACACAAACGCTGAAAGTCCCTGCCAGCAATACAGTTGCACCCGCTCAGGCAGCGCAGGTGCAGCCGCAACGTGCTGCGCCTTCTACGCGCTCAGGCTGGGATAACGTTCCGGCTCCGGCAGAACCGACCTATCGTTCCAACGTCAACGTTAAACATACGTTTGATAACTTCGTCGAAGGTAAATCTAACCAACTGGCGCGCGCGGCGGCTCGCCAGGTGGCAGACAACCCGGGCGGCGCCTATAACCCGCTGTTCCTTTATGGCGGCACGGGGCTGGGTAAAACTCACCTGCTTCATGCGGTGGGTAATGGCATTATGGCGCGCAAGCCGAATGCCAAAGTGGTTTATATGCACTCCGAACGCTTTGTTCAGGACATGGTAAAAGCCCTGCAAAACAATGCGATCGAAGAGTTTAAACGCTACTACCGTTCCGTTGATGCGCTGCTGATCGACGATATTCAGTTTTTCGCCAATAAAGAACGATCCCAGGAAGAGTTTTTCCATACCTTTAACGCCCTGCTGGAAGGTAATCAGCAGATCATCCTCACGTCGGATCGCTATCCGAAAGAGATCAACGGGGTTGAGGATCGTTTGAAATCTCGCTTCGGCTGGGGGCTGACTGTGGCGATCGAACCGCCAGAGCTGGAAACCCGCGTGGCGATCCTGATGAAAAAGGCCGACGAAAACGACATTCGTTTGCCGGGCGAAGTGGCGTTCTTTATCGCCAAGCGTCTACGATCTAACGTACGTGAGCTGGAAGGGGCGCTTAACCGCGTCATTGCTAACGCCAACTTTACCGGACGGGCGATCACGATTGACTTCGTACGTGAGGCGCTGCGCGACTTACTGGCTTTGCAGGAAAAACTGGTCACTATCGACAATATTCAGAAGACGGTGGCAGAGTACTACAAGATCAAAGTCGCGGATCTCCTTTCCAAACGTCGATCCCGCTCGGTAGCGCGTCCACGTCAGATGGCGATGGCGCTGGCGAAAGAACTGACTAACCACAGTCTGCCGGAGATTGGCGATGCGTTTGGTGGTCGTGACCACACGACGGTGCTTCATGCCTGCCGTAAGATCGAGCAATTGCGTGAAGAGAGCCACGATATCAAAGAAGATTTCTCTAATTTAATCAGAACATTGTCATCGTAAACCTATGAAATTTACCGTAGAACGTGAGCATTTATTAAAACCGCTACAACAGGTGAGCGGTCCGTTAGGTGGTCGTCCTACGCTACCGATTCTCGGTAATCTGCTGTTACAGGTTGCTGACGGTACGTTGTCGCTGACCGGTACTGATCTCGAGATGGAAATGGTGGCACGCGTTGCGCTGGTTCAGCCGCACGAACCAGGGGCGACGACCGTTCCGGCGCGCAAATTCTTTGATATCTGCCGTGGTCTGCCTGAAGGCGCGGAAATTGCCGTGCAGCTGGAAGGTGAGCGGATGCTGGTGCGCTCCGGGCGCAGCCGTTTTTCGCTGTCTACCCTGCCAGCGGCGGATTTCCCGAACCTCGATGACTGGCAGAGCGAAGTCGAATTTACCCTGCCACAGGCGACGATGAAGCGTCTGATCGAAGCGACCCAGTTTTCGATGGCGCATCAGGACGTTCGTTATTACTTAAACGGTATGCTGTTTGAAACCGAAGGTGAAGAACTGCGCACCGTGGCGACCGACGGTCACCGTCTGGCGGTCTGTTCAATGCCAATTGGTCAGTCTTTGCCAAGCCATTCGGTGATCGTGCCGCGTAAAGGCGTGATTGAACTGATGCGTATGCTCGACGGCGGCGACAATCCGCTGCGCGTGCAGATTGGCAGCAACAACATTCGCGCTCACGTTGGCGACTTTATCTTCACCTCGAAACTGGTGGATGGTCGCTTCCCGGATTACCGCCGCGTTCTGCCGAAAAACCCAGACAAACATCTGGAAGCTGGCTGCGATCTGCTCAAGCAGGCGTTTGCTCGCGCGGCGATTCTCTCTAACGAGAAATTCCGCGGCGTGCGTCTGTATGTCAGCGAAAATCAGCTGAAAATCACCGCCAACAACCCAGAACAGGAAGAAGCGGAAGAGATCCTCGACGTTACCTATAGCGGTGCGGAGATGGAAATCGGCTTCAACGTCAGCTATGTGCTGGATGTCCTGAACGCGCTGAAATGCGAAAACGTGCGCATGATGCTGACCGATTCGGTTTCCAGCGTGCAGATTGAAGATGCGGCCAGCCAGAGCGCGGCTTACGTTGTCATGCCAATGAGACTGTAATGTCCCTCACCCGCTTGTTGATCCGCGATTTCCGCAATATCGAAACCGCGGATCTCGCTTTATCTCCCGGCTTTAACTTTCTGGTAGGTGCCAACGGCAGTGGCAAAACCAGCGTGCTGGAAGCCATCTATACGCTCGGCCATGGTCGGGCGTTTCGCAGTTTGCAGATTGGTCGCGTCATTCGCCATGAGCAGGAGGCGTTTGTTCTCCACGGGCGATTACAGGGCGAAGAGCGCGAGACGGCGATTGGCTTAACCAAAGACAAACAGGGCGACAGCAAAGTCCGTATTGACGGTACTGACGGGCATAAGGTTGCGGAGCTGGCGCATCTGATGCCAATGCAGCTGATAACGCCAGAAGGGTTTACTTTACTCAACGGCGGCCCCAAATACAGAAGAGCATTCCTCGACTGGGGATGCTTTCACAACGAACCTGGATTTTTCACCGCCTGGAGCAATCTCAAGCGGTTGCTCAAGCAGCGTAATGCGGCGCTGCGCCAGGTGACACGTTACGAACAGCTACGCCCGTGGGATAAAGAATTGATCCCGCTGGCGGAGCAAATCAGCACCTGGCGCGCGGAGTATAGCGCCGGTATCGCGGCCGATATGGCTGATACCTGTAAGCAATTTCTCCCTGAGTTTTCTCTGACTTTCTCTTTTCAGCGCGGCTGGGAGAAAGAGACAGAGTACGCTGAGGTGCTGGAACGTAATTTTGAACGCGATCGCCAGCTAACCTACACCGCGCATGGCCCGCATAAAGCGGACTTACGCATTCGCGCCGACGGTGCGCCGGTGGAAGATACCTTATCGCGTGGGCAGCTTAAACTGCTGATGTGCGCCTTACGTCTGGCGCAAGGAGAGTTCCTCACCCGTGAAAGCGGGCGGCGGTGTCTCTACCTGATAGATGATTTTGCCTCTGAGCTTGATGATGAGCGTCGCGGGTTGCTTGCCAGCCGCTTAAAAGCGACGCAATCACAGGTCTTTGTCAGCGCGATCAGTGCTGAACACGTTATAGACATGTCGGACGAAAATTCGAAGATGTTTACCGTGGAAAAGGGTAAAATAACGGATTAACCCAAGTATAAATGAGCGAGAAACGTTGATGTCGAATTCTTATGACTCCTCCAGTATCAAAGTCCTGAAAGGGCTGGATGCGGTGCGTAAGCGCCCGGGTATGTATATCGGCGACACGGATGACGGCACCGGTCTGCACCACATGGTATTCGAGGTGGTAGATAACGCTATCGACGAAGCGCTCGCGGGTCACTGTAAAGAAATTATCGTCACCATTCACGCCGATAACTCTGTCTCTGTACAGGACGACGGGCGCGGTATTCCGACCGGTATTCACCCGGAAGAGGGCGTATCGGCGGCGGAGGTGATCATGACCGTCCTGCACGCAGGCGGTAAATTTGACGATAACTCCTATAAAGTGTCCGGCGGTCTGCACGGCGTTGGTGTTTCGGTAGTAAACGCCCTGTCGCAAAAACTGGAGCTGGTTATCCAGCGCGAGGGTAAAATTCACCGTCAGATCTACGAACACGGTGTACCGCAGGCTCCGCTGGCGGTTACCGGCGACACCGATAAAACCGGCACGATGGTGCGTTTCTGGCCCAGCCTCGAAACCTTCACCAATGTGACCGAGTTCGAATATGAAATTCTGGCGAAACGTCTGCGTGAGTTGTCGTTCCTCAACTCCGGCGTCTCCATTCGTTTGAAAGACAAGCGTGATGGTAAAGAAGACCACTTCCACTATGAAGGCGGTATCAAGGCGTTCGTTGAGTATCTGAACAAGAACAAAACGCCGATCCACCCGAATATCTTCTACTTCTCCACCGAAAAAGACGGTATCGGCGTTGAAGTGGCGCTGCAGTGGAACGATGGCTTCCAGGAAAACATCTACTGCTTTACCAACAACATTCCGCAGCGTGACGGCGGTACTCACCTGGCAGGCTTCCGTGCGGCGATGACCCGTACCCTGAACGCCTACATGGACAAAGAAGGCTACAGCAAAAAAGCGAAAGTCAGCGCCACTGGCGATGATGCGCGTGAAGGCCTGATTGCCGTTGTCTCCGTGAAAGTGCCGGACCCGAAATTCTCCTCTCAGACCAAAGACAAACTGGTTTCTTCTGAGGTGAAATCGGCGGTTGAACAGCAGATGAACGAACTGCTGGCAGAATACCTGCTGGAAAATCCGACCGACGCGAAAATCGTGGTTGGCAAAATTATCGATGCTGCCCGCGCCCGTGAAGCTGCGCGTCGCGCTCGTGAAATGACCCGTCGTAAAGGTGCGCTGGACTTAGCAGGCCTGCCGGGCAAACTGGCGGACTGTCAGGAACGCGATCCGGCGCTCTCTGAACTGTACCTTGTGGAAGGGGACTCTGCGGGTGGCTCTGCGAAGCAGGGGCGTAACCGCAAGAACCAGGCGATTCTGCCGTTGAAAGGTAAAATCCTCAACGTCGAGAAAGCCCGCTTCGATAAGATGCTGGCTTCCCAGGAAGTGGCGACGCTGATCACCGCGCTTGGCTGCGGGATTGGTCGTGACGAGTACAACCCGGACAAACTGCGTTATCACAGCATCATCATCATGACCGATGCGGACGTCGACGGTTCGCACATTCGTACGCTGCTGTTGACCTTCTTCTATCGTCAGATGCCGGAAATCATCGAACGCGGTCACGTTTACATTGCCCAGCCGCCGCTGTACAAAGTGAAGAAAGGTAAGCAGGAACAGTACATTAAAGACGATGAAGCGATGGATCAGTACCAAATCTCCATCGCACTGGATGGTGCTTCCTTACATACCAACGCCAGCGCACCAGCTTTAGCGGGCGAAGCGTTAGAAAAACTGGTGTCTGAGTACAATGCGGCGCAGAAAATGATCGTGCGTATGGAGCGTCGTTATCCGAAAGCAATGCTGAAAGAGCTTATCTATCAGCCAACGCTGACGGAAGCCGACCTCTCTGATGAGCAGACCGTTACCCGCTGGGTGAACGCGCTGGTCAGCGAACTGAACGACAAAGAGCAACACGGCAGCCAGTGGAAGTTTGATGTCCACACCAATGCCGAGAAAAACCTGTTCGAGCCGATTGTTCGCGTGCGTACCCACGGCGTGGATACTGACTACCCGCTGGATCACGAGTTCATCACCGGTGGCGAATATCGTCGTATCTGCACTCTGGGTGAGAAACTGCGTGGCTTGCTGGAAGAAGATGCGTTTATCGAACGTGGCGAGCGTCGTCAGCCGGTAGCCAGCTTCGAGCAGGCGCTGGACTGGCTGGTGAAAGAGTCCCGTCGCGGTCTTTCCATCCAGCGTTATAAAGGTCTGGGCGAGATGAACCCGGAACAGTTGTGGGAAACCACCATGGACCCGGAAAGCCGTCGTATGCTGCGCGTTACCGTTAAAGATGCGATTGCCGCCGACCAGCTGTTCACCACGCTGATGGGTGACGCCGTTGAACCGCGTCGTGCATTTATCGAAGAGAACGCCCTGAAAGCGGCGAATATCGATATTTAATGGCGTTAACAATGCGAGCGTGCCTGATGCGCTACGCTTATCAGGCCTACAAGACTTATGCAATGTATTGAATTTTCATGATTTTGTAGGCTGGAGAAGGCGTTAACGCCGCATCCGGCAAGAAGCTTTAAGAAAAGGGCGGAAATTATCTCCGCCCTTTTTATTTCTGCAATCCGCAATTATCATCCCGCAGAACTATACTTTTTGAGTCAACACGTAATGCTTTACAGGTGATTATCATGGGGCTTTTTGATGAAGTTGTCGGTGCCTTTCTGAAAGGCGATGCGGGGAAATATCAGGCGATTTTAAGTTGGGTTGAGGAGCAGGGCGGCATTCAGGTGCTGCTTGAAAAACTGCAAAGTGGCGGCTTAGGTGCCATTCTCACATCCTGGTTGAGTAACCAACAAAGTAATCAACCGGTGAGCGGAGAACAACTGGAGTCGGCGCTCGGCACAAATGCGGTGTCCGATCTTGGACAAAAACTCGGTGTTGATACCAGTGCTGCTTCCAACATGCTGGCGGAACAATTGCCGAAGATTATTGATGCTCTATCGCCGCAGGGCGAAGTTTCGCCACAAGCCAATAACGATTTGCTTTCCGCAGGCATGGAATTGCTGAAAGGAAAACTTTTCCGCTAAGCAAAAGGGGAGCACGCAACGCGCGTTGCATCCCCGTTTTCCATCAGGTGTTGTACTGATTTTTGAGCGCAATCGCGTTAGCATGGGTCAGGAAACAATCTACCTGGGGAACTCATGGCTATCAAACTCATTGCTATCGATATGGATGGCACCCTTCTGCTGCCCGATCACACCATTTCACCCGCCGTTAAAAATGCGATTGCCGCAGCTCGCGCCCGTGGCGTGAATGTCGTGCTAACGACGGGGCGCCCTTATGCAGGCGTTCACAACTACCTGAAAGAACTGCACATGGAACAGCCCGGCGACTACTGCATTACTTACAACGGCGCGCTGGTACAGAAGGCTGCTGATGGCAGCACCGTGGCGCAAACAGCATTGAGCTATGACGACTATCGTTTCCTGGAAAAACTCTCTCGCGAAGTCGGTTCTCATTTTCACGCCCTGGACCGCACCACGCTGTACACCGCTAACCGTGATATCAGCTACTACACGGTGCATGAATCCTTCGTTGCCACCATTCCGCTGGTGTTCTGCGAAGCGGAAAGAATGGACCCCAATATACAGCTCCTGAAAGTGATGATGATTGATGAACCCGCTATTCTCGACCAGGCCATCGCGCGCATTCCACAGGAAGTGAAAGAGAAATACACCGTGCTGAAAAGTGCGCCGTACTTCCTCGAAATCCTCGATAAACGCGTTAACAAAGGTACGGGTGTGAAATCACTGGCCGACGTGTTAGGTATTAAACCGGAAGAAATCATGGCGATTGGCGATCAGGAAAACGACATCGCAATGATTGAATATGCAGGTGTTGGTGTGGCGATGGATAACGCTATTCCTTCGGTGAAAGAAGTGGCGAACTTTGTCACCAAATCCAACCTTGAAGATGGCGTGGCGTTTGCTATTGAGAAGTATGTGCTGAATTAATCTGTGGGCGGGCAAACAGCATGAATGCGTTTGCCCGCAGCGATTAACAATTTCTGGTCGTGCATAAAATCAGGAACTGGAGTGGTGACGTTACTATATCCAGCGTAAGAGTGACAGGTAGCAGCGCGTTAACGAGGCCGCGCGGGACGCCATCTGTTGTTTTGTACTCATAAAATCCCACCGTAAAGGGTTGATGGAAAACCATCACGTTTGAGTAATCCGCTTTTTTATTTTTCTGGTGGATAGAGCCTTTCAGGCCGTACAGCATCCATGTACAACGCCGGGTATCACAAATAAAACCATATTGTGTTGCCAGTGCCTTATCTTCTTCGTTGTTCCAGTCGTAATAGAGCGTAATAGCACCAGAGAAATTCTTGTTACTGCTGCTTAAAATAAATTTCGCGTTATCATGGACGGTGATTCTTTCACCATGAATTGCCGGATCGTTCAGCATTTTAACCACCTCATCGCCGCCGTTGGTCAACAGGTAGTCCAGCGATTCTCCTACAAAAACAAAGCCTTTCGTACCATTACTATCCTCTGCCAGCGATAAACCCTTAATCGTGTCTGACCGCCATTGCTCGGCATGTGAAGGGCTTGCGGTATTGGAAACCAATCCCCAGGTGATACATCCGGTCAACGCGAATGCCAAAGAACACAAACCGGCAGCCTTAAAAAATCCTTTAAAATTCAACTTCATGATTAATCCTTTAAACAAGAGTGCTAAGCCGTTGAAAGCATACTCTTATTTCCCTCCTGATTAGCGCCCGACATCCCTTTTCAGATTTCTGCCCGGCGCATGTCATTTTTTATGCATTGTTCTTTTTGTGATCTAAATTGTAGTACAACAATATAACTTTGTACTACATTACACGCACAGTAAACGCGAACGTCATCACGCTGGTACTACAAAGTTGCCGCGTTATGCATCGATCGGGGTAAAGTAGGGAAGAACATACAGAGCACAAGGACTCTCCATGACTCTCAATAAAACCGATCGCATTGTCATTACGCTGGGTAAACAGATCGTTCACGGCAAATACGTGCCAGGCTCGCCGCTTCCGGCTGAGGCGGAACTCTGTGAGGAGTTTGCAACCTCGCGCAACATCATCCGTGAAGTGTTCCGTTCGCTGATGGCGAAGCGACTGATTGAAATGAAACGTTATCGCGGGGCGTTTGTAGCACCGCGTAACCAGTGGAATTACCTCGACACTGACGTACTGCAATGGGTGCTGGAAAACGACTACGACCCACGGCTTATCAGTGCAATGAGCGAAGTACGAAATCTGGTGGAACCTGCGATTGCCCGCTGGGCGGCGGAGCGCGCGACTTCCAGCGATCTGGCGCAGATTGAATCGGCGCTGAACGAGATGATAGCCAACAATCAGGATCGCGAGGCGTTTAACGAAGCGGATATTCGCTATCACGAGGCGGTACTGCAATCGGTGCATAACCCGGTGTTACAGCAACTTAGCATCGCGATCAGTTCGCTGCAGCGGGCGGTTTTTGAACGAACCTGGATGGGCGATGAGGCTAACATGCCGCAAACGCTCCAGGAACATAAGGCGCTGTTCGATGCGATACGGCATCAGGACGGCGATGCGGCAGAGCAGGCGGCGCTTACCATGATCGCCAGCTCGACACGAAGGTTAAAGGAAATCACATGACAGTGTGCTACATCGCAATTGACTGGGGAATATCTCTATAATCCCCAGCGTGTGCCTCTCTCATGACGATAACCACAATGATATGCGTGGTGAAGAAACCCAATTGCACGGCGCGCAGGCACCGGGCAATCCGTAGAACGTACCACGTAGCAGGCAGCAGCATTTGTTAAGGCGTATCGAGAGGCAGTGCAATGAAAATCACCAAAATTACCACGTATCGTTTACCTCCCCGTTGGATGTTCCTGAAAATTGAAACCGATGAAGGCGTGGTCGGTTGGGGCGAGCCCGTGATCGAAGGCCGCGCCCGTACGGTGGAAGCGGCAGTTCACGAGCTGAGCGACTATTTGATTGGTCAGGATCCATCGCGCATCAACGACTTATGGCAAGTGATGTATCGCGCCGGATTTTATCGTGGCGGTCCAATCCTGATGAGCGCCATCGCCGGGATCGACCAGGCGTTATGGGATATCAAAGGCAAAGTGCTGAATGCGCCGGTCTGGCAACTGATGGGCGGCCTGGTTCGCGACAAAATTAAAGCCTACAGTTGGGTCGGCGGTGATCGTCCGGCGGATGTTATCGACGGCATTAAAACCCTGCGCGAAATCGGCTTCGATACCTTCAAACTGAACGGTTGTGAAGAACTGGGGCTAATTGATAACTCCCGCGCGGTAGATGCGGCAGTCAACACCGTGGCACAAATTCGTGAAGCTTTTGGCAATCAGATTGAGTTTGGTCTTGATTTCCACGGTCGCGTCAGCGCGCCGATGGCGAAAGTGCTGATTAAAGAACTGGAACCGTACCGCCCGCTGTTTATTGAAGAGCCGGTGCTGGCGGAACAAGCCGAATACTACCCGAAACTGGCGGCACAAACGCATATTCCACTGGCGGCGGGTGAACGCATGTTCTCACGCTTCGATTTTAAACGTGTGCTGGAGGCAGGCGGTATTTCGATTCTGCAACCGGATCTCTCCCACGCAGGCGGTATTACCGAATGCTACAAAATTGCCGCAATGGCAGAAGCCTATGATGTGACCCTTGCGCCGCACTGTCCGCTCGGACCGATTGCACTGGCCGCTTGCCTGCATATCGACTTTGTTTCCTATAACGCGGTACTTCAGGAACAAAGTATGGGCATTCATTACAACAAAGGCGCGGAGTTACTCGACTTTGTGAAAAACAAAGAAGACTTCAGCATGGTCGGCGGCTTCTTTAAACCGCTAACGAAACCGGGCTTAGGCGTGGAAATCGACGAAGCTAAAGTTATTGAGTTCAGTAAAAATGCCCCGGACTGGCGTAATCCGCTCTGGCGTCATGAAGATAACAGCGTAGCAGAGTGGTAATTCCTGCCACGTAAGCCCCTCATCGGGCACTAAAACAGCAATACAAAAATATAACCCTCTGTACATTACAGGGCATGGTGAGCGGCTTCGCTATGCCCAAAATCTGGAGACAGCTCGCTATGGATATTCCCGTTAATGCAGCAAAGCCGGGACGTCGGCGTTATCTGACGCTGGTGATGATCTTTATTACGGTGGTCATTTGTTATGTTGACCGCGCTAACCTGGCCGTGGCTTCCGCCCATATTCAGGAAGAGTTCGGCATTACGAAAGCGCAAATGGGCTATGTATTTTCGGCCTTCGCCTGGCTTTATACCTTATGTCAGATCCCCGGCGGTTGGTTTTTAGATCGCGTAGGTTCTCGGGTGACTTATTTTATTGCGATATTTGGTTGGTCAGTGGCGACTTTATTCCAGGGCTTTGCCACGGGCTTAATGTCATTAATTGGTCTGCGCGCGATAACCGGTATTTTCGAAGCGCCCGCTTTCCCGACCAATAACCGGATGGTGACCAGCTGGTTCCCGGAACATGAACGCGCTTCCGCCGTTGGTTTTTATACGTCTGGTCAGTTTGTCGGTCTGGCGTTTTTGACTCCGCTGCTGATCTGGATTCAGGAAATGTTGAGCTGGCACTGGGTGTTCATTGTCACTGGTGGTATCGGCATTATCTGGTCGCTGATTTGGTTTAAGGTTTATCAGCCGCCGCGCCTGACCAAAGGTATCAGCAAAGCTGAACTGGATTACATTCGTGATGGCGGCGGTCTGGTGGATGGTGATGCGCCGGTGAAGAAAGAGGCGCGTCAGCCGTTAACAGCCAAAGACTGGAAACTGGTGTTCCATCGTAAACTGATTGGCGTCTATCTTGGGCAATTTGCGGTGGCTTCTACACTGTGGTTCTTCTTAACCTGGTTCCCGAACTATTTAACTCAGGAAAAAGGAATCACCGCGCTGAAAGCAGGCTTTATGACCACGGTGCCATTCCTCGCGGCGTTTGTCGGCGTCCTGCTCTCTGGCTGGGTCGCGGATCTGCTGGTACGTAAGGGCTTTTCACTGGGCTTTGCGCGTAAAACGCCGATTATCTGCGGCTTGCTGATCTCCACCTGCATTATGGGCGCTAACTACACCAACGATCCGATGATGATTATGAGCCTGATGGCGCTGGCATTCTTTGGCAACGGTTTTGCTTCGATTACCTGGTCGCTGGTTTCTTCTCTGGCACCGATGCGCCTGATTGGTTTAACCGGCGGCGTGTTTAACTTCGCCGGTGGTCTGGGCGGCATCACCGTTCCGCTGGTGGTGGGGTACCTGGCGCAGGGTTACGGTTTCGCACCTGCACTGGTTTATATTTCTGCCGTCGCGTTGATTGGCGCGCTCTCTTACATCCTGCTGGTGGGCGATGTGAAGCGCGTTGGATAATCTTTCAACTGTGGAATATGCGCCACACCACTGCGCATAATCCACTTTCTTAAAGCCGGTGCGGTCAGGCATCGGCTTTTTACTATCTTGCCGAAGAGTTTTAAACGCAGTTTGCGGGTGGCGCGCCAGTAGGCGGCGTTGCTCTTCTCCGGCTGCTTCAGTAACACCGAACGCAGAATGTCTGCGCTATCCAGCGCATAGCTTATCCCCTCCAGCGAGCTGGCGCTGATAAATCCCGCCGCTTCACCAATCAGAAAGGCGTTGTCCTTACCGCAGACAAAATCCTGCCAGCGTGAGGGAAACAGCACCGTGCATTTTTCGCTTTTCACCGCCTTACCAAACTGGAACTGAAAGGCGCTCATTTTCTCTTTCAGCGTCGTGAAACGCGTCTGACCGTCTTTCATTGGATAGGCACCGCCAAAGATAAAATAACCGTCTTTGCTGATACTCCATGAATAACAGTCAGTTATCGAATTATCAAAGATGCAGGAGTAGAACGGCACCGGATGTTTCTCTGCGAACCACTGCTGGATAGCAACATATTTACGAATTTGATGGTCCGGGTAGAGATGTCGCCGTACCATCGAGTTGGCACCATCGGCACCGACCAGATAGCGGGCGGTAATATGCTGCTCCCAGCCGTCTGCGCGAAAAATGACATGCCATTTATCATCCTCACGCCAGATTTTTCGGCACAGGCTATCGTGGTAAACCTCAACGCTGGCGGGGATCAGCGATTTCATCCACAAGTCGAAAGCATGGCGATTAATATTGATATAGCTTCGCTGGTAGTTACGCGTGAGCGATGCGGCGACGTCGACGGTTTTGACGCTGAAAATCTGCGGGTTGGCGATCACATCGACAGGAAGCGTCAGTCCATCGCGAATAAAAGATCGCTGCGCGTCCGGTGCCAGCAGACCGCCGCAAGGCTTGCTGAAACCTTCAGTACCATGCTGGTGCTTTTTATCCAGCGCGATCACCTGCATTCTGCCTGCTAACTTTCGCGCCAACGCCGACCCTGCCGGGCCGAGGCCAATAATCGCCACGTCAAAATGTTCCATCTTTTCACTCACATTCATCACGATGGCAAAAGACTAATGTCTGAAAGTGAAGTCCTTGTGAAGTATGATGGCGGGAACCGTTTTGTATCAGGACCGCGCCATGAAACAGATAACCTTTGCTCCCCGTAATCACCTGCTCACCAATACCAATACCTGGACGCCCGACAGCCAGTGGCTGGTGTTTGACGTGCGTCCTTCTGGCGCGTCGTTTACCGGTGAGACCATTGAGCGTGTGAATATCCATACCGGCGAGGTCGAGGTTATCTACCGCGCGTCACAGGGCGCGCACGTCGGCGTGGTGACCGTTCATCCGAAGTCAGAGAAGTATGTCTTCATCCACGGCCCTGAAAATCCTGATGAAACATGGTATTACGATTTCCATCACCGTCGTGGCGTGGTTGTTGAAGGCGGCAAGATGAGCAATCTCGATGCAATGGATATTACCGTTCCGTACACTCCAGGGGCGTTACGCGGCGGCAGTCATGTACATGTCTTTAGCCCAAACGGTGAAATGGTGAGTTTTACCTATAACGACCACGTGCTGCATGAACGCGATCCAGCGCTGGATTTGCGAAACGTCGGGGTGGCAGCGCCGTTTGGTCCGGTCAATGTGCAAAAGCAGCATCCGCGTGAATACAGCGGTAGCCACTGGTGCGTGCTGGTGAGTAAAACAACGCCCACGCCGCAGCCGGGCAGCGATGAAATCAATCGTGCTTATGAAGAAGGATGGGTAGGAAACCACGCTCTGGCGTTTATTGGCGATACGCTTTCGCAAAAGGGCGAGAAAGTGCCGGAGCTGTATATTGTTGAATTGCCGCAAGATGAAAACGGCTGGAAATTGCCGGGCGACGCGCCGTTAAGCGGAACGGAATCAACTCTGCCCGCGCCACCGCGTGGCGTCGTGCAGCGACGTTTAACCTTTACCCACCATCGGGCTTATCCGGGGTTAGTCAACGTCCCGCGCCACTGGGTGCGGTGTAACCCGCAAGGAACGCAAATCGCGTTTTTAATGCGTGATGATCACGGTATTGTGCAACTGTGGCTTATCTCGCCACAGGGCGGCGAACCGCGCCAGTTAACCCATAACAAAACGGATATTCAGTCAGCATTCAACTGGCATCCATCGGGAGAATGGCTGGGCGTTGTGCTGGATAACCGTATTGCCTGCGTACACGCGCAAAGCGGCGAAGTTGAGTATTTAACCGAAAATCACGCCAACCCACCTTCGGCGGACGCGGTGGTCTTCTCGCCGGATGGTCAATGGCTGGCGTGGATGGAAGCCGGCCAGTTGTGGATAACCAAAACTGGCCGCTAAATCAGTTCACGGGCATTCTGGCTGGTGGAATGACGGCATTGATGGCTTGCGCGTCGGCTTCGCTTTTTTCCACGCGCGAGCGCACTGAACTGTCTTTGCGGAACGCATCCCATGGCAGAAGTAGCGTATCCATGACAGCGGTAAATGGCATATCGAGAATTGCCAGCGATTTGGTTCCCCAGTTTGTTGTGTCATCACCAATCATGGTGGCACTGGCGCGGGTGCCGGGATACGTTCCCTCCTTCCCCCCGGTATGGGACATTACGCTGGAGCATCCTCCGAGTAATGCCATTCCGCTGCATATCATGAACGCTAACAACACATTTCTTATCATAATAAATTCATCTGTTGATCGTGGGTGTTGGCATGATGTGTTATAGCGATCCCTTGCTGAAAATAACATCATCATTACGTCGCACTGTGGCGGCTATCGCACTTTAACGTTTCGTGCTGCCCCCCAGTCTATGCAATAGACCACAAACTGCAAAAAAAAGTCCGTCGAAAAGACTTGAAAAGTGCATATCCAGACCCATTTTTATACCGTAGCCAATGAGAACACGCCTGATGGGTGTTCTGGCTATCCGACCTGTCCATTGTGGAAGGTCTTACATTCTCGCTGATTTCAGGAGCTATTAATTATGCGTAACTTTGATTTATCCCCGCTTTACCGTTCTGCTATTGGATTTGATCGTTTGTTTAACCACTTAGAAAACAACCAGAGCCAGAGTAATGGCGGCTACCCTCCGTACAATGTTGAACTGGTAGACGAAAACCATTACCGCATTGCTATCGCGGTGGCTGGCTTTGCCGAAAGTGAACTGGAAATTACCGCCCAGGACAATCTGCTGGTGGTGAAAGGTGCTCACGCCGACGAACAAAAAGAGCGCACCTATCTGTACCAGGGCATCGCTGAACGCAACTTTGAACGTAAATTCCAGTTAGCTGAGAACATCCATGTTCGTGGCGCTAACCTGGTAAATGGTTTGCTGTATATCGATCTCGAACGCGTGATTCCGGAAGCGAAAAAACCGCGCCGTATCGAAATCAACTAATTCCCTAAGGCCGCAGTGCGCGGCCTGACATTTGATGCTCGCCGTCAGGGAGCATATGCGAATCTTCGGATTTGCAGGTACTTACTCGCTTCTTAGAAGGAGAAATGACTATGCGTAACTTCGATTTATCCCCACTGATGCGTCAATGGATCGGTTTTGACAAACTGGCCAACGCACTGCAAAACGCCGGTGAAAGCCAGAGCTTCCCGCCGTACAACATTGAGAAAAGCGACGATAACCACTACCGCATTACCCTTGCGCTGGCAGGTTTTCGTCAGGAAGATTTAGAGATTCAACTGGAAGGAACGCGCCTGAGCGTAAAAGGCACGCCGGAGCAGCCAAAAGAAGAGAAGAAATGGCTGCATCAAGGGCTTATGAATCAGCCGTTTAGCCTGAGCTTTACGCTGGCTGAAAATATGGAAGTCTCTGGCGCAACCTTCGTTAATGGTTTACTGCATATTGATTTAATTCGTAATGAGCCTGAACCCATCGCAGCGCAGCGTATCGCTATCAGCGAACGTCCCGCGTTAAATAGCTAATTAGCTATTCTCTTTGCCCCGCCAGTTTGGTGGGGCTTTTTTTTGCCTGCAATCTTCAACAATGTTTTAATTTTCGCCAATTTAAGATGTTCCGGCACTTTCTTTACCGTGATAATGTGCGCCATAAGGCAAATCTGCTTCACCGATTCAGCCATAATCCGTAGCAATTAAAATGTTATTTCAAGAGAAATGGACGATGAGTGATATAGCATTAACGGTCAGTATTCTGGCTTTGGTGGCGGTCGTCGGGTTGTTTATCGGCAACGTCAAGTTTCGCGGTGTTGGATTGGGCATTGGCGGCGTGCTGTTCGGTGGGATCATCGTCGGCCATTTTGTTTCACAGGCGGGGATGACATTAAGCAGCGACATGCTGCATGTTATCCAGGAATTTGGTCTGATCCTGTTCGTTTATACTATCGGTATTCAGGTGGGGCCGGGCTTCTTTGCCTCGTTGCGTGTCTCCGGATTACGCCTCAATTTGTTTGCTGTTTTGGTTGTCATCCTCGGTGGTCTGGTCACCGCCATCCTGCATAAACTTTTCGATATTCCACTTCCCGTGGTACTGGGGATTTTCTCCGGCGCGGTCACCAATACACCAGCGCTGGGTGCAGGTCAGCAGATCTTACGCGACCTGGGGACACCGATGGAGATGGTCGATCAAATGGGGATGAGCTATGCGATGGCGTATCCATTTGGGATTTGCGGCATTTTGTTCACTATGTGGATGCTGCGGGTTATTTTCCGCGTCAATGTTGAGACTGAGGCGTTGCAACACGAGTCCACGCGGACTAACGGTAGCGTGCTGATCAGGACCATTAACATCCGTGTTGATAACCCTAACTTACATAATTTAGCGATTAAAGATGTACCGATTCTCAATGGCGATAAAGTTATCTGCTCGCGATTGAAACGAGAGGAAACCCTCAAAGTACCTTCTCCGGAAACCATTATTCAGTTGGGCGATTTGCTTCATCTGGTGGGGCAGCCTGCGGATTTACATAATGCGCAATTGGTGATTGGTCAGGAAGTGGATACCTCGCTGTCGACGAAAGGCACCGATCTGCGCGTCGAACGCGTGGTGGTCACCAATGAGAATGTGCTTGGCAAACGTATTCGCGACCTGCATTTTAAGGAGCGCTATGACGTCGTTATTTCGCGCCTGAATCGTGCTGGCGTTGAATTAGTTGCAAGTAGCGATATTAGCCTGCAATTTGGCGATATTCTCAACCTGGTTGGACGCCCGTCCGCGATTGATGCCGTTGCTAATGTATTAGGTAATGCGCAGCAAAAATTGCAACAGGTACAAATGTTACCGGTGTTTATTGGTATTGGGCTTGGCGTATTGTTGGGCTCCATTCCGGTGTTTGTGCCTGGATTCCCGGCTGCGTTGAAGTTGGGGCTGGCGGGCGGTCCGCTGATTATGGCGCTGATCCTCGGGCGTATCGGCAGCATTGGTAAGCTTTACTGGTTTATGCCGCCAAGTGCCAACCTGGCGCTGCGCGAACTGGGTATCGTACTGTTTCTCTCGGTAGTTGGCCTGAAATCCGGCGGCGATTTTATCCATACACTGGTGGATGGCGAAGGGTTAAGCTGGATAGGCTATGGCGCATTGATTACTGCAATTCCGCTGATCACGGCTGGCATTCTGGCGCGGATGTTAGTCAAAATGAATTATCTCACGATGTGCGGGATGCTCGCGGGTTCAATGACCGATCCTCCGGCGCTGGCGTTTGCCAATAATCTTCATCCTACCAGTGGTGCGGCAGCGCTCTCTTACGCCACGGTGTATCCATTAGTCATGTTCCTGCGCATTATCACACCGCAGTTACTGGCGGTGCTTTTCTGGAGTATCGGCTAACGCTTTTCCGGGTGGAGTCGCCATAAATGGTTCTCCACCTGGCATTCACAATGCATTTCTGAACATTACCGCGTTGCTTAAACCAGTGAACCGCCGGTCAGGAAGGAAAAGATAAGGAATATCAGCAAAATACTGCACACGATGCCGATACCAAAAAGCAAGGTATGGAAAGCCAGCGTCCCGCCGCCAAATACCAGTGCGCCGCAAATGCCCCAGCGATTTTCCTTACGCATACCGCCAACAAATGCGCAGAGTAGCGCGGCAATGGCCAGTGCGATACCGCCTTGATCGAGGATTTTATCGACATCAACCGTCTCTTTTTTCTCCACCGTAGTGATTTTTTCACCTTTTATTCCGGCGAGAAGACCTCTTTTAATTTCAGCCGTTTTGTCCGCCACGATGCTTTCCAGCGTTGGTGGTGGCGCGGCAAAAGGGCCGAATGAAAAGTGGATAATACCCATCAATAAAGCGATGGCACCGAACAGCATGCCCAGTGAACTGCTTTTATTTTGCGCTATGATACCCATCAGACCTCCTTGTAATGGATGGCAAAAGCATATCAGGAAACGGGCGGACGAAATTCTTAAAAATAACCGCTAAAGGCAGAGCGTTAGTGAAAGTGCAAAGGAGTAACAATGAAAATTTCCCGCCTCGGAGAAGCGCCTGATTACCGCTTTTCGTTGGCTAATGAACGTACATTTCTGGCATGGATCCGTACCGCGTTGGGATTTCTGGCGGCGGGCGTCGGGCTGGATCAACTTGCGCCAGACTTCGCCACGCCCGTCATTCGTGAGCTGCTGGCGTTATTGTTATGCCTGTTTTCCGGCGGGTTAGCGATGTATGGCTATCTGCGCTGGTTACGCAATGAAAAAGCGATGCGTCTGAAAGAGGACTTACCCTATACCAACAGCTTATTAATCATCAGTTTAATATTGATGATCGTAGCGGTAATAGTCATGGGGCTGGTGCTGTATGCCGGATAGTCGCAAAGCCAGACGCATTGCTGATCCCGGACTTCAGCCAGAACGGACATCGTTGGCGTGGTTTCGCACCATGCTGGGCTATGGCGCGCTGATGGCGCTGGCAATTAAACACAACTGGCATCAGGCCGGCGCGTTGTTCTGGATTTCTATTGGCATCCTCGCCATTGTGGCATTAATACTTTGGCGCTATACCCGTAATCGTAATTTAATGGATGTGACTAATAGTGATTTTTCTCAATTTAACGTAATCCGTGACAAATTTATGATCTCCCTCGCGGTATTATCTCTTGCAATACTGTTTGCTGTAACGCATATACATCAACTAATCGTATTGATTGAGAGAGTCGCATGACAGGAAGTCAGGTTGTAAATGCTGAAGAGGACAGGCATAAATTGGTTGTAGAGTATAAAGACGCGCTACAACCTGCCGATTTTTATCAGAATTTCAAACAGCGGGGTCTTCGCTCCGTGCAAATTATTCCCCATATAGAATTTGATGACCGGGGCGAGCTGACAGCTTCTTCGGTGACGGCTGAACTGTGGGGACAATTTTTAATCGCACTGTTCGAGCATTGGGTGCGTGCAGATATTGGTCGTATATCAGTCGAACTTTTTGACGCCACGCTGCAAAAATGGTGCGGGAGCGAAAACGTACAACTTCGGCGGGAGTGTCAGGAGTGCGACTGGCATCGCTTGTGCCGGCATTCCCAGGAGGATTCTCCTGGCAACGTGCTTTGTGTTGGCTATCAAGCTTTTTATTCCCACTCTGCGCCGCACATGCGGGTGATGCGTGACCTGATAAAGCAGCATCGTTCTCCCATGGAGTTGATGACGATGCTGCGGTGACGTGAGCTTAAACAGGCTGCCCCTGATGCGACATCCGCGTCGCCAGCGGTAGCCAGCACAGCACGATCAACAATCCCATTAAGGTCATCAACAACCCCAGGCTGCTCTGACCGGTTTGCGGCAGCATCGCGGAGAGCGACGCCAGCACGCCGGAACCAATGTTTTGCAGGCCGCCGACCAGCGCACCAGCCGTGCCAGCCAGGAAGGGGAATGGCTCCATTGCGCCACTGGTTGCGAGCGGAAACAGCATCCCGGCACCGAAAAAGAACAGCGCGGCGGGAACGAGCAACGTCCAGACATTCATCACGCTAAACCAGCCGGGGATCCACATCATCATTCCTGCCAACAGGCAGCAGATAACCGACTGCCACATTAACGTAGAGAAGCGTTTATTCGGCCGACCAGCAAACCATGCGCCGAAGAATGCCGCTGGAATTGGCAGAATAAACAAAATACTGACTGTCATGCTGCTCAACCCTAACACTGCCCCCATCAACACACCGGAACAGGCTTCGAAAGCGGCAATCCCTGCCAGACCACCAATTAACATCAGCAAATAGCAGTTAAAGCTGCCATTGCCAAAGAGTGTTTTATAACTGGTGAGCAGGCGCGTACGCGGCGCATCGACAGGGCGTGTTTCCGGCATCCAGCGCGCCATGCTGAACGTCACACTGGCACAAAGCACCAGTAAAAACAGATAACAGGCCCGCCAGCTCCACAGGGTATTCAGCAGGCCGCCAATGAGTGGTGCGAGCAACGGACTTACGAGAATCCCCATATTTAACATGCTATTAGCGTGACGAAGCTGTGTCCGTTCATATAAATCACGCGGCAATGTACGCGCCATTACGCCGCCGACCCCGGTCCCCATCCCCTGAATCGCACTGGCGGCAATTAACACCGTCAGGCTGGAAGTGGTGACTGCCACCAGTGTCGCCAACATAAAAATGGACATTCCGACGAGGATTACCGGGCGGCGTCCCACTCTGTCGGAAATTGGGCCATAAAATAGTTGTGAGATACCGTAGGTCAGCAGATAAGCGCCCATTACGCTCTGCACCGCCCCTTCACGGACGTTGAGATCTTGTGCCATATCGGCAATAGCAGGAATATAAATAGTTTGTGCCATCTGACCGACGGCCACGAGTAATACCAACATCAATAATAAATTGACGTTTCTATGCCTTTTCATTATCACGGACGCTTTTAAAAATATATTTAGAATAAGTTACTACGCATTCGAATAAATGCAGGAGAGGAATCTATCACATTGATAAATGTTAGCCAGATATATATACGGAATGATGAATAACAAAACGGCAGAAAATATAAACAACAGCGGCAATAAATGTTGCCGGAAGGACTTTGGCTTAAATAAATACTGTGGGCCGGATAAGATGCGTCAGCATCGCATACGACACCAATCTGCCAGCAGAATATGAAAGGGGAGCGGTTTCCCGCTCCCCTTTAGTGCGGCTTGAATCTGAATCACTTCAGGTATTTCAGAACAGCATCAAGCAGTTGCAGTGCAGCAACAATGAGTTTGAGGATAAGAATGGCAATATCCACCAGGCTCATACGCGTCTCCTGTGGTTCAGGAGCACTGCCAGCTGACGTACCTTTCCGCTGCCTGTTGCCAGCTGTTGCGCACGCAGCTTCTTCAGAAGAAACGTTGTGCTTGTTGACATAACACAGTGTGCTCACGCGGGGTTAAGGCGCTGACGGCACCACCCGTTTCAGCCAGGACTTAGTGCGCCGGGTAACGATGCGGCCCCGCATAACACATTGCGTACAGTGATATTATAGAATTATACTGTATAAATAAACAGTAAAAATTAGACAAAATCAAAACTGTGATTGATACTCAATTATGCGCTAAATAAGTCAAAATTCGTGCCGAAATTGCGCGTTCTGCGCGGAACACGTATACTTTCAGTGTTGACATAACACAGTGTGCTTTGCGGTTACCAGCCGCGGGCGGCTGACAAAACCTCGCTCCGGCGGGGTTTTTTGTTACCTGCGTTTCAGTACAAAACGTGATCAATCCCCCAATTATTCCTTGATGAAAAATTTTCCATTGTCTCCCCTGTAAAGCTGTGCTTGTATAAATATTGTTAAACACAAAACCAACAAGGTCCCCAATGATTACTTCCATGCTCAACGCGAAACTACTACCAACTGCGCCATCCGCCGCAGTGGTCGTCGTGCGTGTGGTGGTGGTCGTCGGCAATGCGCCGTAGGGACTGGAACAACACACGATTCCAAAACCCCGCCGGCGCAAACCGGGCGGGGTTTTTCGTTTAAACACCTCCCGGAAAGTCGGCCCAGAAGAAAAGGACTGGAGCATGGCAAGTTCGGGCACAACATCGACACGTAAGCGTTTTACTGGCGCAGAATTTATCGTTCATTTTCTGGAACAGCAGGGCATTAAGATTGTGACGGGGATTCCGGGCGGTTCGATTCTCCCTGTTTACGACGCCTTAAGCCAAAGCACGCAAATCCGCCATATTCTGGCCCGTCATGAACAGGGCGCGGGCTTTATCGCCCAGGGAATGGCGCGTACCGACGGCAAACCGGCGGTCTGTATGGCCTGTAGCGGGCCGGGTGCGACTAACCTGGTGACTGCCATTGCCGATGCGCGGCTGGACTCCATTCCGCTGATTTGCATCACCGGCCAGGTTCCCGCCTCGATGATCGGCACCGACGCCTTCCAGGAAGTGGACACCTACGGCATCTCTATCCCCATCACCAAACACAACTATCTGGTCAGACATATCGAAGAACTCCCGCAGGTCATGAGCGATGCCTTCCGCATTGCGCAATCAGGCCGCCCTGGCCCGGTGTGGATAGACATTCCTAAGGATGTGCAAACGGCGGTTTTTGAAATTGAAGAACAGCCCGCGGCGGCAGAAAAAACCGCCGCGCCCGCCTTTAGCGAAGAAAGTATTCGTGACGCTGCGACAATGATTAACGCCGCCAAACGCCCGGTGCTTTATCTGGGGGGCGGTGTCATTAACGCGCCCGCGCGGGTGCGTGAACTGGCTGAGAAAGCGCAGCTGCCCACCACCATGACCTTAATGGCGCTGGGCATGTTGCCAAAAGCACATCCGCTGTCGCTGGGCATGCTGGGGATGCACGGCGTGCGCAGCACCAACTATATCTTGCAGGAGGCGGACCTGCTGATTGTTCTCGGTGCGCGTTTTGATGACCGGGCAATTGGCAAAACGGAAGAGTTCTGCCCGAATGCCAAAATTATTCATGTGGATATCGACCGCGCGGAGCTGGGTAAAGTTAAGCAACCGCACGTGGCGATTCAGGCGGATGTTGATGATGTGCTGGCGCAGCTGATCCCGCAGGTGGAAGCCCAGCCGCGTACAGAGTGGCACCAACTGGTGGCTGATTTACAACATGAATTCCCGTGTCCTATTCCGAAAGCGTGCGATCCATTAACACATTACGGGCTGATTAATGCCGTTGCCGCCTGTGTCGATGACAATGCGATTATCACCACCGACGTGGGTCAGCATCAGATGTGGACAGCGCAGGCCTATCCGCTCAATCGACCACGTCAGTGGCTGACTTCTGGTGGGCTGGGAACGATGGGCTTCGGTTTACCCGCAGCGATAGGTGCGGCGCTGGCTAACCCGGATCGCAAAGTGTTGTGTTTCTCCGGCGACGGCAGCCTGATGATGAATATTCAGGAGATGGCGACCGCCAGTGAAAACCAGCTGGATGTCAAAATCATCCTGATGAATAACGAAGCACTGGGACTGGTGCATCAGCAACAGAGTCTGTTCTACAAGCAGGGCGTTTTTGCCGCTACCTATCCGGGAAAAATCAACTTTATGCAGATTGCCGCCGGATTCGGCCTCGAAACCTGCGATTTGAATAATGAAACCGATCCTCAGGCGGCATTACAGGAAATTATCAATCGCCCTGGTCCGGCGCTGATCCACGTACGCATTGATGCCGAAGAAAAAGTGTACCCAATGGTGCCGCCAGGCGCGGCAAATACTGAAATGGTGGGGGAATAAGCCATGCAAAACACAACTCATGACAACGTGATTCTGGAACTCACCGTTCGCAACCATCCCGGTGTAATGACCCACGTGTGTGGGCTTTTTGCCCGTCGTGCTTTTAACGTCGAAGGCATTCTTTGTCTGCCGATTCAGAACAGCGACAAAAGCCACATCTGGCTACTGGTCAATGACGATCAGCGACTGGAACAAATGATAAGCCAAATCGACAAACTGGAGGATGTGGTGAAAGTGCAGCGTAATCAGTCCGACCCGACAATGTTTAACAAGATAGCCGTATTTTTTCAGTAACCGCTCAAGGCTTGAACAGTGGCGCGCTTATCGTTAAGGTAAGCGCGTTTTTTTTACCCGCCAGGACAAGACCATGATAACCGTTGCCCTTATAGACGATCACCTTATCGTCCGCTCCGGCTTTGCGCAGCTGCTGGGGCTGGAACCTGATTTGCAGGTAGTTGCCGAGTTTGGTTCCGGGCGTGAGGCGCTGACTGGCTTACCTGGGCGCGGTGTTCAGGTGTGTATTTGCGATATCTCAATGCCGGATATTTCTGGGCTGGAGCTGTTAAGCCAGCTACCGAAAGGTATGGCGACAATTATGCTCTCCGTTCACGACAGTCCGGCGCTGGTTGAACAGGCGCTTAACGCGGGGGCGCGCGGCTTTCTCTCTAAACGCTGTAGCCCGGACGAGCTGATCGCTGCCGTGCATACGGTTGCAACTGGCGGCTGTTATCTGACGCCGGATATCGCTATTAAACTGGCATCGGGCCGTCAGGACCCGCTAACCAAACGCGAACGCCAGGTGGCGGAAAAACTGGCGCAAGGGATGGCGGTGAAAGAGATTGCCGCCGAACTGGGGTTGTCGCCAAAAACTGTGCATGTACATCGTGCCAATCTGATGGAAAAACTGGGCGTCAGCAACGACGTTGAACTGGCGCGGCGCATGTTTGATGGCTGGTGATGAAGACATTTTTCTCCCGCTTAAATACTGTAATTTCCTGCTTTTTTATCTTCTCTGCCGCATGGTTTTGCCTGTGGAGTATCAGCCTGCACCTGGTTGAACGACCGGATCTGGCGGTATTGCTGTTTCCGTTCGGTCTGCGACTGGGGCTGATGTTGCAATGCCCGCGCAGATACTGGCTGGTGCTGATGGGCGCAGAATGGCTGCTGATTTACTGGCTGACGCAGGCGGTTGGGTTAACGCATGAACCGTTATTGATGATCGGTAGTTTGCTGACGTTACTTCCTGTGGCGTTGATTTCTCGTTATCGCCACCAGCGCGACTGGCGCACGTTGCTGTTACAGGGCGCGGCACTGACGGCGGCGGCGTTATTACAGTCATCCCCCTGGCTTTGGCATGGGTACGGAAACGAGCCCTGGAACGCCCTACTGATGACCTTAACCGGCGGCCTGACGCTGGCCCCCATTTGCCTGGTGTTCTGGCACTATCTGGCGAATAACACCTGGCTGCCGCTGGGGCCATCGCTGGTTTCCCAGCCGATCAACTGGCGTGGGCGGCATCTGGTCTGGTATTTGCTGTTGTTTGTTATCAGCCTGTGGTTGCAACTGGGGCTGCCGAACGAACTTTCGCGCTTTACCCCGTTTTGTCTGGCGCTGCCGATTATCGCCCTGGCCTGGCACTATGGCTGGCAAGGGGCGCTGATTGCGACGTTGATGAACGCCATCGCGCTGATCGCCAGTCAAACCTGGCGCGATCATCCGGTCGATTTATTGCTTTCACTGCTGGTGCAAAGCCTCACTGGCCTGTTACTGGGCGCAGGCATCCAGCGGTTGCGTGAACTTAACCAGTCGCTGCAAAAGGAACTGGCGCGTAATCAACATCTTGCCGAGCGGTTGCTTGAAACCGAAGAGAGTGTGCGTCGCGACGTAGCGCGTGAACTGCACGATGATATCGGCCAGACCATCACCGCCATTCGTACTCAGGCTGGCATTGTCCAGCGGCTGGCGGCGGATAACGCCAGTGTGAAACAGAGCGGGCAGTTAATTGAACAGTTGTCGCTGGGCGTTTACGACGCGGTGCGCCGCTTGTTAGGGCGGTTACGTCCGCGCCAGTTGGATGATCTGACCCTGGAGCAGGCCATCCGTTCATTGATGCGGGAAATGGAGTTGGAAGGGCGCGGCATTGTCAGTCATCTCGAATGGCGGATAGATGAATCAGCGCTAAGTGAAAACCAGCGCGTAACCCTATTTCGTATCTGCCAGGAGGGGCTGAACAACATTGTGAAACATGCAGATGCCAGTGCGGTTATCCTGCAAGGCTGGCAGCAGGATGAGCGTTTAATGCTGGTGATTGAAGACGATGGTAGTGGTCTGCCGCCAGGTTCCGGGCAGCAAGGTTTTGGCCTCACCGGAATGCGCGAGCGCGTCACCGCGCTGGGCGGCACCTTGACCATCTCCTGCCTGCACGGCACGCGTGTCAGTGTCTCTCTACCTCAACGTTATGTTTAAGGCTTGATGATGTTGCCGTTTCTGAAAGCGCCTGCCGACGCACCGCTGATCAGCGATAAAAGTGAAATTGATGCTCGCTACCGCTACTGGCGTCGGCATATTTTGCTGACCATCTGGCTGGGCTATGCGCTGTTTTACTTCACGCGTAAAAGTTTTAACGCCGCCGTACCAGAAATCCTTGCCAACGGCGTGCTCAGCCGTAGCGATATCGGCCTGTTAGCAACGCTGTTTTACATTACCTACGGCGTATCGAAATTTGTCTCCGGCATTGTCAGTGACCGCTCTAATGCCCGCTATTTTATGGGGATTGGGCTTATCGCCACTGGCATCATCAACATTCTGTTTGGCTTCTCCACCTCGTTGTGGGCGTTTGCCGTGCTGTGGGTGCTGAACGCCTTTTTCCAGGGCTGGGGTTCGCCGGTTTGTGCGCGTCTGTTGACTGCCTGGTATTCTCGTACCGAGCGCGGCGGTTGGTGGGCGCTATGGAATACGGCGCATAACGTCGGCGGTGCGCTCATTCCCATTGTGATGGCAGCGAGCGCGCTGCATTACGGCTGGCGTGCCGGGATGATGATTGCCGGTTGTATGGCGATAGTCGTGGGGATTTTTCTTTGTTGGCGGCTGCGCGATCGCCCGCAGGCGTTAGGTTTACCGGCGGTCGGAGAATGGCGGCACGATGCGCTGGAAATCGCCCAACAACAAGAAGGGGCGGGGCTGACGCGTAAAGAGATCCTCACCAAATATGTGTTGTTGAATCCGTATATCTGGCTGCTTTCGTTCTGTTATGTGCTGGTCTATGTGGTTCGTGCGGCGATCAACGACTGGGGCAACCTGTATATGTCCGAGACGCTGGGCGTCGATCTGGTCACGGCGAATACGGCAGTAACGATGTTTGAACTGGGCGGGTTTATCGGTGCGCTGGTAGCCGGTTGGGGCTCGGACAAACTGTTTAACGGCAACCGTGGGCCGATGAATTTGATTTTTGCTGCGGGGATTTTGCTCTCCGTTGGCTCGCTGTGGTTGATGCCATTTGCCAGCTACGTGATGCAGGCAACCTGCTTCTTCACCATTGGTTTTTTTGTCTTTGGCCCGCAGATGTTAATCGGTATGGCAGCGGCAGAGTGTTCCCACAAAGAGGCGGCAGGTGCGGCGACGGGGTTTGTCGGCTTGTTTGCTTATCTGGGGGCGTCGCTTGCCGGTTGGCCGCTGGCGAAAGTGCTGGATACCTGGCACTGGAGTGGTTTTTTCGTGGTTATCGCCATTGCCGCCGGGGTTTCGGCACTGTTGTTACTGCCCTTTTTGAACGCCCAGGCACCACGCGAAGCGTGATGCATCTCACTTTTCTACCTCATATCCGGCAAAACTAAGAAATTTTCCTGGTTTTGCCTGGACGCTATCTCAAGCCTGATTTGCTGCAGGTTTTTACAATGCCATCATTCGTTAATTCTTTCCCCAAATAATTCAAGTTGCAGGAACGCGAGCAGCTAAGGCACCTGCGGCCTGAAGTATGAAGGGAAATCAGGAGTAACCCATGCTGGCTTTCTTAAACCAGGTTCGCAAGCCGACCCTGGATCTTCCGCTCGAAGTGCGGCGCAAAATGTGGTTCAAACCGTTCATGCAATCCTATCTGGTGGTCTTTATTGGCTACCTGACGATGTACCTGATTCGCAAGAACTTCAACATCGCACAGAACGACATGATCTCGACCTACGGGTTGAGCATGACGCAGCTGGGGATGATTGGCCTGGGCTTCTCCATCACTTACGGCGTGGGTAAAACGCTGGTTTCCTACTACGCCGACGGCAAAAATACCAAACAATTCCTGCCGTTCATGCTGATCTTGTCCGCTATTTGTATGCTGGGCTTCAGCGCCTGCATGGGCAGCGGCTCGGTTAGCCTGTTCCTGATGATTGCCTTCTACGCCTTAAGCGGTTTTTTCCAGAGCACTGGCGGTTCATGCAGTTACTCCACGATTACCAAATGGACGCCGCGTCGTAAGCGCGGGACCTTCCTCGGTTTCTGGAACATTTCCCACAACCTCGGCGGCGCGGGGGCGGCGGGTGTGGCGCTATTCGGCGCAAATTACCTGTTCGACGGTCACGTGATCGGCATGTTTATCTTCCCGTCGATTATCGCGTTGATTGTCGGTTTTATCGGTCTGCGTTATGGCAGCGACTCCCCTGAAGCGTATGGTCTTGGCAAAGCTGAAGAACTATTCGGTGAAGAGATCAGCGAAGAGGACAAAGAGACGGAATCCACCGATATGACCAAGTGGCAGATCTTTGTCGAATATGTTTTGAAAAACAAAGTGATCTGGCTGCTGTGCTTCGCCAATATCTTCCTGTACGTGGTACGCATTGGTATCGACCAGTGGTCAACCGTGTACGCTTTTCAGGAACTGAAACTTTCTAAATCGGTGGCGATTCAGGGCTTTACGCTGTTTGAAGCCGGTGCTCTGGTTGGCACGCTGCTGTGGGGCTGGCTCTCTGACCTGGCGAACGGGCGCCGTGGCCTGGTGGCGTGTGTTGCACTGGCGCTGATTATCGCCACGCTTGGTGTGTATCAACACGCCAGCAACCAATATATCTATCTGGCTTCTCTCTTTGCATTAGGTTTCCTGGTATTTGGTCCGCAACTGTTGATTGGCGTGGCGGCTGTTGGCTTCGTACCGAAAAAAGCGATCGGCGCTGCCGATGGGATTAAAGGCACTTTCGCCTACCTGATTGGTGACAGCTTTGCCAAATTAGGTCTGGGAATGATTGCCGATGGTACGCCAGTGTTCGGCCTCACCGGCTGGGCAGGCACCTTCGCCGCACTGGATATCGCCGCTATTGGCTGTATCTGCCTGATGGCGATAGTCGCGGTGATGGAAGAACGAAAAATCCGCCGCGAGAAAAAAATTCAGCAGTTGACAGTGGCATAAACGTAACTGGTGACTTTTGCCCGGCATGACGCCGGGCTTTTTTTTATTATTCAGAGATTTCCAGCGCGGTGAAGGCAAACTTCTCGCCATCAAACAGCCCCTGACTGGTCAGTTTCAATGCGGGGATCACCGGCAGGGAAAGAAACGCCATCTGAATAAACGGTTCATCGGGTAACGGACCACATTCACGGGCAGCGACTTTTAACGCGTCAATTTGCTCTGCCAGCGACTGCGCCGTGTCGGTGCTCATCAGCCCGGCAATGGGCAACGGCAGATGACTCTGTACCTGGCTGTTACGGACCACGCACAGCCCGCCGCCATCCTGAATCACCTGATTGACCGCCAGCGCCATCTCTTCTGCGCTACGACCGATCACCACAATATTATGGCTGTCATGGCTGACTGTCGCTGCCAGCGCGCCTTCATTCAGGCCAAAGCCGCCGAGCAAACCACAGGCCGGAGCCAGACGTTGCCCGTAACGCTCAAGTACGGCAATAAAGCACACATCATCGCGATCAAAACCATTTTCGCTGTAGACGCTGGAGCGGGAGTGCGTGATCAGTTCGTTATGGATGACATCAATGACGCGATAGCGTTTTCCGGGGGTAAATTGCAGGGCAAAGTCGCTGGCGGAAACTGGCTGGCGATCAATGGTATTGCCATATGGCGGGGCGGATTGTGCCAGTCTCGCCGACTCTTCTGCCTGCAAGGTTTGTGCGTCAATCGGTTCGCCTTTCACCAGTACCTGTTGCACTGTGACTTTACGCGCGTCACTTAACAGGACAATGTCGGCCTGCTTGCCGGGAGCCAGTAAACCGAGATGATTCAGACCAAAATGGCGCGCCGTCGACCAGCTGGCTACGCGATATGCCACATGCAGCGGCACATTGTGTTGTTCAATCAGACGGCGAATTAAGGCGTCGATATGCCCTTCGTGAGCGATTTCCCACGGGTTACGGTCATCAGTACAAAGCATGCATTGTGGGCTGTTAAATTCGGTGATCAACGGAGCCAGCGCGTTGAGATTGCGGGCAGCGGACCCTTCGCGGATCATCAACGACATGCCAAGTTGTAATTTCCGGCGTCCTTCTTCCAGCTGATAACTTTCGTGGCAGTTTTCAATACCCGCGGCAATATAGGCGTTAAGTTCTTTACCGCTTAGACCGGGGCAGTGACCATCTAGTGTCAGATGGCGAAAGGCGTCCAGTTTATCGAGCAGCGCATTTTGTCCGCTAATTACGCCAGGGTAGTCCATCATTTCGGCCAGACCAGTAACCTGAGGATGGTCGCGCCAGGCGAGCATCTGTTCGAGGGTAAAACTGGCACCGTTAACATCGCAGCCTTCCAGGGCGGGTACGCAAGAGCTGACCTGCAAATACTGGTTTTGCTTTGCCTGTTCGGCACAGCGAGCAAACCAGGCAAACCCGGCTTCGCCCATCACGTTGACGATTTCATGAGGATCGCAAATAACAGTCGTCAGGCCGCGTGGCAGAGTGGCGGTTTCAAAGGTGACTGGGGTCATCATGCTGGATTCAATATGCAGGTGAGCATCAATAAACCCCGGTACTGCCGTTGCGCCGTGGGCGTCAATTCGGCGCGAAGCCGGAGCATCAGCGTATTCTGCGCCGACACCGGCAATGTAACGTCCTTTAATCACGATTGGGCCGGGAATTTCTCCGCCATTGATCAGATCCAGAATAGAGACATTATCAATAATATAATCGGCAGCGGCTTCGCCACGGGAAACGGCTAACAATTCCTGGTATTCTACCCGACTAATGTGATGAAATTTATGGCTAATAGAATTGTTCATATTTTTTCTCATTTTGATTTTATCAATTTGATTATTATTTATCATAAAGAAACGTCGCGAGATTATTAAAGAATATCCATTAATGTGCAATTGAAATGTGATAATTATCACTGAACCGTTGTTGTCATTTGTTTTACAAAAGCAAGGGATTAAATCTCCTCCAATGGACAAAAAAATGAATAATGACAATACCGATTACGTGAGTAATGAATCAGGGACGCTTTCGCGATTATTTAAACTACCGCAACACGGGACAACCGTTCGCACAGAATTGATTGCGGGTATGACCACTTTTTTAACTATGGTGTACATCGTTTTTGTTAACCCACAAATTCTTGGCGCAGCGCAAATGGACCCAAAGGTGGTGTTTGTTACTACCTGTTTGATTGCGGGCATTGGCAGTATTGCGATGGGAGTTTTTGCTAATCTTCCCGTCGCGCTGGCGCCTGCGATGGGGCTGAATGCGTTTTTCGCCTTCGTAGTGGTGGGAGCAATGGGTATCACCTGGCAGACGGGAATGGGCGCTATTTTCTGGGGCGCAATTGGGCTATTTTTGCTGACTCTTTTTCGTATCCGTTACTGGATGATCTCCAACATTCCGTTAAGTTTACGTATTGGTATCACCAGTGGTATCGGGCTATTTATTGCCTTAATGGGATTAAAAAATACCGGTGTTATTGTCGCCAATAAAGACACGCTGGTGATGATTGGTGATTTAAGTTCCCACGGCGTGTTGTTAGGTATTTTAGGGTTTTTTATTATAACCGTGTTGTCATCGCGTAATTTTCATGCGGCGGTGTTGGTTTCTATCGTCGTCACTTCCTGTTGTGGATTATTTTTCGGAGATGTTCATTTCAGCGGAATCTATTCTATTCCACCTGATATTAGCGGTGTTATTGGCGAGGTTGATTTGAGCGGGGCATTATCGCTTGAGCTTGCCGGTATCATTTTCTCCTTTATGCTGATCAACCTATTTGATTCATCAGGAACATTAATTGGTGTAACTGATAAAGCTGGCTTAATAGATAGTAACGGTAAATTCCCTAACATGAATAAGGCGCTATATGTTGATAGCGTGAGTTCGGTGGCTGGCGCGTTTATCGGAACTTCCTCTGTTACCGCCTATATTGAAAGTACTTCTGGCGTGGCGGTCGGCGGTCGCACGGGGCTGACTGCGGTTGTTGTTGGTGTTATGTTCCTGCTGGTTATGTTCTTCTCACCGCTGGTGGCGATGGTTCCACCTTACGCCACCGCCGGGGCCTTAATCTTCGTTGGCGTATTGATGACATCGAGCCTGGCACGCGTTAACTGGGATGATTTTACCGAATCGGTACCCGCATTTATCACCACAGTGATGATGCCCTTTACGTTCTCGATCACTGAAGGGATTGCGCTTGGCTTTATGTCGTACTGCATCATGAAAGTGTGCACCGGGCGCTGGCGCGATCTGAATCTGTGTGTGGTGGTTGTAGCGACATTGTTTGCGCTGAAAATCATCCTGGTGGATTAGTATCTGATAAGTGTTTCCAGATATCATGAGTGCCGGTTACGCAGGAGAACTCATGATCTGGATAATGCTCGCTACGCTGGTGGTGGTGTTTGTGGTTGGTTTTCGGGTGCTGACATCCGGGGCCAGAAAAGCGATTCGCCGCCTCAGCGATCGGCTGAATATTGATGTTGTACCCGTTGAGTCAATGGTCGATCAAATGGGAAAGTCAGCCGGTGACGAATTTTTACGTTATCTGCATCGCCCGGATGAGTCGCACCTGCAAAATGCCGCGCAGGTGTTGCTTATCTGGCAGGTTGTCATTGTCGATGGTAGCGAGCAGAACCTGCTGCAATGGCATCGGATTTTACAAAAAGCCCGCCTTGCCGCGCCGATTACCGATGCTCAGGTCAGGCTGGCGCTGGGTTTTCTGCGCGAAATAGAGCCTGAAATGCAGGAGATTAATGCATTCCAGATGCGCTACAACGCGTTTTTTCAGCCTGCTGAGGGCGTTTACTGGCTGCATTAAAACCGCTTTGCCTGATGCGACGCTGGCGCGTCTTATCAGGCCTACAGACCGAGTACGGATAAGGCGTTCACGCCGCATCCGGCAATCTTTGTCTTGTTCCGTTTCGATCTTACCCCTACCTCATGCAACACTGTAAAAGTTGCAAAAACGTTAAATGCATCACACATTTCAATGTTAGACTGGTCGGCTTTTCCCCTGAAACATGCCACGGGTAACACCATGAGTGAATATATCGAAGAAAACCGCGGCGCGGACGCCATTACCCGACCGAACTGGTCAGCCGTTTTCTCGGTGGCGTTTTGCGTCGCCTGTCTGATTATCGTTGAGTTTTTGCCCGTCAGTTTGTTGACGCCGATGGCGCACGATTTAGGCATTTCGGAAGGGGTTGCCGGGCAATCGGTGACCGTAACCGCTTTTGTGGCGATGTTTGCCAGTTTGTTTATTACCCAGACCATTCAGGCCACTGACCGCCGCTACGTTGTCATTCTGTTCGCCGTTTTGCTGACGCTTTCCTGCTTGCTGGTTTCCTTTGCCAACTCATTCAGTCTGCTGTTAATCGGTCGCGCCTGTCTGGGGCTGGCGCTGGGTGGATTCTGGGCGATGTCGGCGTCGCTGACCATGCGCCTGGTACCGCCTCGTACAGTGCCGAAGGCGCTGTCGGTGATCTTCGGCGCGGTGTCCATTGCGCTGGTAATTGCCGCGCCATTGGGCAGTTTTTTAGGCGAGCTTATCGGTTGGCGCAATGTCTTTAATGCGGCGGCGGTGATGGGCGTGCTGTGTATTATCTGGATTATCAAATCATTGCCTTCGCTGCCTGGCGAACCGTCACATCAGAAACAAAATGCCTTTCGCCTGTTGCAGCGTCCGGGGGTGATGGCCGGGATGATCGCCATCTTTATGTCCTTCGCCGGACAGTTTGCTTTTTTCACTTATATTCGCCCAGTGTATATGAATCTGGCGGGATTCGGCGTTGATGGCTTAACGCTGGTGCTGTTGAGTTTTGGTATCGCCAGTTTTGTTGGTACATCGCTTTCGTCGTTCATTCTCAAACGTTCGGTGAAACTGGCCTTAGCGGGCGCACCGTTTGTGCTCGCCCTGAGCGCGCTGGTACTGACGCTGTGGGGAAGCGATAAAATTGTTGCTACCGGTGTGGCGATTATCTGGGGGCTGACCTTTGCTTTAATTCCTGTTGGCTGGTCAACGTGGATCACTCGCTCATTGGCCGATCAGGCAGAAAAGGCGGGGTCTATTCAGGTGGCCGTTATTCAGCTTGCCAATACCTGCGGTGCGGCAATCGGCGGTTATGCGTTGGATAACATTGGTCTGACTTCGCCGCTGATGTTGTCCGGCACATTGATGTTGCTGACTGCATTGTTAGTTACTGCAAAGGTGAAAATGAAGAAATCCTGATATCAGGTAAAGAAGCGTTGGTCAGTGGTTGTTGCCGTTCTTACATATCCGGGCATTCTACCTTACCCAACGCTTCCCAATAATTGCTCTGATTATTACGTTCCATCGCCACGATGGCCTCGCGTATATGTTGTTTATTGTTTTCATCTGACAACATTAACTTTTCCCACGCTTCATCTGACAACGATGCCTTCGGGGTGCAAATTTTCCGCAAATCCTCTAATACCGTATTTTTCTCTTTTGCGGACTGCAGTGAGCTAAAAGGCGACTCGGCGTATACGATGCCTGGCATAGCGAAAAAAGTGAAAATAAGCAGTAGTGTCGTTGGTTTCATGGATTCAACCTTTTACAAATGTGTATCGAATGAAGCATAAGTGTAGTTTGCTTTCATCGCTCTCATCATGCTGTACGAAACGCGCTTGCGTGGTCAGTAAGAAGTGCCAGACCTTATATTCCACTTTTATTCCTTTTTATTCTTATCGATAGCGTTTCGTTTTTTAAACCGCAGCGACCTTACCGCTATAGTCAGGTAATCGTTAATAAAAGGATAAAAAAATGAAACTGACAACACATCATCTACGGACAGGGGCAGCATTATTTCTGGCGGGGATCCTGCTGGCAGGCTGCGACCAGCAAAATAGCGATGCAAAACACATTAAAGTTGGCGTCATTAACGGTGCCGAACAGGATGTGGCAGAAGTCGCTAAAAAAGTGGCCCAAGAGAAGTATGGCCTTGAAGTTGAATTGGTTGGATTTAGTGGTTCGTTGTTGCCGAACGATGCAACTAATCAGGGTGAACTGGATGCCAATGTCTTCCAGCATCGTCCTTTCCTTGAACAGGATAATCAGGCGCACGGTTACAAACTGGTGGCGGTAGGAAATACCTTTGTCTTCCCCATGGCTGGCTATTCGAAAAAAATTAAAACAGTCGATCAGCTAAAAGAAGGAGCGACAGTAGCGATTCCGAATGATCCGACCAATCTGGGGCGTGCGCTGTTACTGTTGCAAAAAGAGAAACTTATTACCTTAAAAGAGGGGAAAGGTTTACTGCCAACGGCGTTGGATATTACTGAGAATCCACGCCATTTGCAGATAATGGAGCTGGAAGGGGCACAGTTGCCACGTGTACTGGACGACCCGAAAGTGGATGTAGCGATTATCAGCACCACCTACATCCAGCAAACAGGACTTTCTCCGGTGCGCGACAGCGTATTTATTGAAGATAAAAATTCACCGTATGTGAACATTCTGGTGGCGCGGGAAGATAATAAGGATGCAGAAAACGTGAAGGAGTTTCTGCAATCTTATCAGTCACCAGAAGTTGCTAAAGCGGCAGAAACCCTCTTTAACGGTGGCGCGGTGCCTGGCTGGTAATGATCAACCGTACCGCGCCGGACGATTACATTTTTCTGGCGCGGCGGCGGGAATCCATTGAAATCAAAATCACCGATGACAGAATCAGCAGCGTTCCCAGCCAATCTGGTAATGTGAAGGTGATCCCCAGCAACAGCAAAGAGAGCAGTGCGCTACTTAATGGTTCTGCACAACTCAAAATACTGGCTTTCGGCCCGCCAATTAACTGTGCGCCTTTCAGATACAGACTAAAGGTCAGCGAAGTTCCAATTACCACCAGATAGAAAAAAGCCAGAATCAGGCTGCCATTAACCACGAAATTTGTTCCTTGCCCGGCATAAAAGGGCAGCAGGACCAGCCCACCAATGAGCATACTCCAGCCGACGACCGGTAACGTGCCATAGCGGGCAATCAGCGTTGAGGGATAGGTGGTATAGAATGCAGCAGCAAAGGCTGAAGCAACCCCCCAGAACAGCGCAGCAGGAGAGATCGACAACGATGTTGGATTACCGTGGGTGACCAGTAAAAATGTGCCTATCAGGGAGGTCAAAATCGCGGTAAATACCAGAATACCGGGGCGCGATTTTCGTACCAGTGAGAACCAGGCCACGATAATCGTTGGTGATAAAAATTGCAGCACCGTTGCTGTAGCTGCATTGGATTTTTCAATCGTCAGTAAGAAAGTTAGCTGGACGGTCAGGGCGCCAACAATGGAAAAAATAAGCAGGCTGATGGCATCTTTATGATTTTTAACGATTGAGAAGACTTTATCGCCGTGGACAAAAGAGAGCGTCAGCAGAATAAATCCGGCAAATATCAGTCGCGTCATGGTCAGAAACTGCGATGACATCTGACTTTGTTCCATGATGTATTGCGCGCAAACGCCTGAACTTCCCCATAATACGGCGGCAATCAGAACGTTTATCATCCCCTTTCTGGTGGAACCCATTTTTCCCTCTGCATGCTGTTTTGTCGTTTATGTATGCAGGCATGATAGCAAAAATGGTGAGAATGACCCCTTCAGGTAAACCCGTCATTTGATGGGGCGAGCATTTATGAAACGAGTGAAATACTTGTTAAACCGTCAGGTTATGACGTTATCATTTTGTTCTGACAGCGTGCTACTGTTCGCTTTTTAAACGCGAAGAATGTTATGCAAATCCATAAAGTAGTAACCCCCGAGTTTGTGAAGAAGTTTGCCTGCGTCGGCCCCAGCTGCCTGATTTCCTGCTGTCAGGGATGGCAGATACACATCGACAAGAAAACCCATCATACTTACCTCAACGAACAACACCCGAAAATTGCCCTGTTGGCGAAAGAGAATTTATTACGGGTGAGAAATGGTAAAAGCCGCTATTCGATAATCAAACTGGACGCGCAGGGTCAGTGTCCGTTTCTCGATGAAAATAAATTCTGCCTGGTCCATCGCGATCTGGGAGAAAAAGCACTTTCAGAAACCTGTTCTACTTATCCACGTAGCAAAAAGTACTACGCCGATACAACTCGCCATTCGATGGTGCTCTCATGTCCAGAAGTAGCCCGACTGGTATTGTTTGATGCCGACAGCATGTTAGTGCACGAACAGGATGATCTGTTGGCGAAGGCGAAAAACACCTTCACCGCCAGGCAGCCGGTTAATCAGATCCACCAGATTGTGCATCTCTTTGCCTGGCACCTTCTACAGGCGCCATCGTTGAACGTTGAAGAAAACCTGATGGCGCTGGCACAGTTTATGGTTTACCTGCAGCGCATTGAGTTCGATCTGCACAACCATTTTGCGCAGGCTGAACAGTACCATCAGGAGCTATTAAGCGAGCTGGCGGCCGGTATTAGCCTGATGAGTCAATCAACGCCTACGGAGTCGGTGGGATTGAAGGTGCGTGCGCTGACGGTATTGGGGTCGCTTGTCGCGAATAAGAGCAGCAGGGATCGTATTATTGCTGACGCGCATCGAAAGATGGCGGTGTATTTAGACGTGGCAAACAGCCCGGATAAGCAGGCTCTGGCTGATAAGTTTGCTGTCCTGAATAAACAGTGGCAGCAGCTTTGCCAGGATTCTATCCTTAGCGCCCCGCATGTATTGCGCAATTTACTGACCTACAAAATTTACCACTGCCATTTTCCGGATGCTGATTTCTCAACGGTCATGCGCCAGGTTTACCGTTTAATTCTCGACTATTTCTATATTAAGCATTTGTTGAGTCTGACATCGCTGGAAGCAACTCTGGATGAGGCAACGGTACTGAAAATTGTGGCGAGCCTTGCCGAGTCAACCTTGCATTCGTCAACGATAAACCAGCGAATGAATGAAGCGATCGACATGATCAATGCCGGGGACGATCTCTCCTGCCTGCTGTTGATTAGTTAAATTCGCCTGTCGGGGATTGGGTTAAGCGTTTGTCTGACATCTCGCTTCCGCTGTAATAAATATTAAGAACAACTTCGGTAAAGCAGGTTGAATCATGAATAGAAGAAATTATCTGCTATAAACGGTATTACAAGGGATTGGTAAACGTCAGAAGAGGCATTTTGGCGGAAGATCACAGGAGTCGAACCTGCCCGGGACCGCTGGCGGCCCCAACTGGATTTGAAGTCCAGCCGCCTCACCGGAGACGACGATCTTCCGCGCCTCGATTGCTACATGGAGGCGGGGCGCATTATAGCTACTTCCTCGCCTTATCACATCCCCCATCACACTTTTTTCCGCTTCGTTTCGCCTTGCCATGATCCTCTTCACAGAAACTCTCGGCAAATCCATAAGTTACACTTTGGCACAACCGCGCTCCCAGAAAAAAGAAACGTAAGTTGATAACAAAAAATAGCAATATCCGTATTCTTAAGGATGGTTTACGCCGTGCAATGAGCGGGAACGAACATGGTAATTGGATACTCTACTGTTTGTTATTTATTGAAAAAATGCCGGGTACGGCTGTGTCGTACCCGGTGAGATTGATTTTTACTGCACTGGCTCCGTTGACGTAACTTCGCCACTGGAAACGACGCCAGCATTCATGGTTTGGGTTACCTGCTGCTTTTCAGCGTTCACAGCATGGAGTTGCCCGCTAACCGTGGGTTTTAGCGGTGCATCGGCCTGAATATCGCCGCTGGCGGTAAGCTGAATATTGCCGTCTCCAGTCAACGGTAATTCAGGCCATCCCCACTGTTGCAAAATATTCACCGGCACACCGCGTCCATTCAGGCTGATATGAGTCTGGCGCTGCGGCGTTTGTGAAACACTGGCAGTGGCTTCCAGAATGCCTTTCTCGGTAAACGCGCTAAGTTCGCTGATATTCACCGTGCTGCTGTTGGCGGCCAGTGCCAGCGACGGACGGCGAACATCAACACGATTGAACGTCGCGGCGGCGGCATTCAGATTCGCTGTGCCACTCCAGACGCCCCATTGGTGATTGGCAACCAGTGTCAGATTCGCGCCATAGCCATCGAGCGCGGTGAGTTGCCATGGAAAGTCAGGGTCGATATCAATGATCAGGTTGCGGCTGGCGCTAAATCTCTTCAGTTGCAGACTGTTTAACCAGCCGGGTGTTGTTTCCATCCATAACTGTTGCCAGTTTTTTGGCAGGGTATATTCCAGCCCGACAATTGCCGCATCATCGAGGATCAGCGTTTTCCCGTCGCGTTGCCAGTTTCCTGACGTTCTCACCATGCCACCTTCCCAACGGCTGGTAAACTGGCGCAGCGCCACGCCCTGCGGGGAAAATTCTGCGTTCATAATCGGGTCAAACAAATGTAGCGAACCATAAATAAACTCGCTGGCATTCATCGACAGCTTTCCTTCCTGTGTCTGCCAGTCATCTTTACTGAAGGTCATGTTGCGTAAGCTGAGATCGAGATCGGTCACCGCCCAGTCCGGGCCTTGCAGGCGAGCATCTATCACTTCCAGGCGACCAATCTGTAACGAAGGCACAGAGCGCAATGGCGCAAAGAAATCAGTCAGCGATTTTTCGCTTTGCAGACGGATATCCGCCATGCGCAGGTTTTCCACCTGCCAGCTACCGTCGGCGTTACGCTGCGCGTTTCCGGTTAACGTACCGCGCGCGATATCGGCACCCAGATTGGTCAGCGTAACGCGATCGTTATCAATACTGCCTTCAACCAACACATTGGTGGCAGGAACATCATTGAGCGACAGGGAGCCAGCACTGAACTGAATCTGCGCTTTCGTTCCCAACACTTTACCGGCTTCTGGCGACCACGGAATGACGCCGCCATTTACCCGCTGAGCACTTAATTTCCACTCGCTATTTGGGCTATTAAATGCCATATCGCGCAGTTGCAGGCGATCGGCTTTGAACGGTAGCGGGGCGGTCTGGTCGGTGAGATTCAGCGTCCCGTTTTCCAGCAGAATGGAATCGACATGGCGCGGTTCGGTCAGTTGCCGACTACTCAAGGCGATATCAACACTTTTTGCCACCAGGGTAGCGGGCTGTCCATCACGACCAAACGTGACGTTCTCCAGTATGATATGAGACGGCGCGGAAAAGCGGTGATCCATTGCCCCGAAGACCAAATGGTAGTCGCTATTTTCGGAAATCCATGCGCTGATATGCTCCGCACCCCAACGGGTTTGCAGAAGAAAATAGAGGCCAGTTATCACTACGAGTAGCGCGACGAAAATGTAGAGAAGCAGCTTCCCAATAAATTTCATAGTCTTCCATCCCGCGAAATACACATAAGGGAGTTATGCACGATTTACGCGCATTCCTCAAGGCGGGAATGGTGAAAGAGGGTCGCTGCGGCGGTAAAGAAACTTACCGCCGCTAAGTGAATTACGGTTTTTCCGGCGGGAAAATCAGGTTCAGCACAATGGCAGTAATACCGCCAGCGGCAATACCTGAAGAGAGCAGGTTTTTCAGCCAGTCAGGGGCAAATTGCAAAATCAGCGGCTGCTGAGAAACGCCCAGACCGACGGCCAGCGACAGTGCAATAATCAGAATTGCCCGACGGTTCAACGGCTCGCGGGAAACGATGCGTACACCGGATGCGGCGATGGTGCCAAACATCACAAGCGTAGCGCCGCCCAGAACTGGCTCTGGGATGTGTTGCACGAAACCACTCACTGCCGGGAACAGGCCCAGCACGATCAACATCAGCGCCACCACAAAACCGACATAACGGCTGGCAACACCCGTTAACTGAATTACACCGTTGTTCTGTCCGAAGCAGGAGTTCGGGAAGGTGTTAAATACTGCCGAGACAAACGAGTTCAGGCCGTTTGCCAGCACGCCGCCTTTCAGACGTTTCATGTACAGCGGGCCGGAAACCGGCTGTTCGGAAACGTCAGAGGTCGCGGTGATATCGCCAATGGTTTCCAGTGAGGTGATCATAAAGACCAGCATCAGCGGCAGCAGTAGGCTCCATTCAATACCAAGACCGTAATAGAGCGGCGTTGGTACCATAATCAGTTCTTGCGTCATCGGTTCGTTGCTTTCTGGCAACATACCCATAAACCACGCCAGCGCATATCCGGCCGCCATCGCAATCACCAGCGAGGCCACGCGTAAGTAAGGGTTACGTTGGCGGTTAAGCAGGATAATTAAGGCTAAGACCACACCCGCCAGCAGCAGGTTTTTCGGTGCGCCAAAGGTGTTGTCGCTCATGGCCGCATAGCCGCCACCAATGGACGTTAACCCAACCTGAATTAGTGACAGGCCGATAATCATCACCACGATGCCAGAAACCAGCGGCGTAATAATGCGGCGCGCCAGATGCAGAACTCGAGAGATCACCATCTCCGTGCAGCTTGCTAACATCAGCGTACCGAACAGTGCCGCCATCATGGTGGGAACATCAGCACCACCGGTCTTCAGCGCCGTGCCGCCCATAATCAGCGGGGCAACAAAGTTGAAGCTGGTACCCTGAATCGACAACAACCCGGAACCTACCGGCCCCCAGGCTTTAATCTGAATAATCGATGCCACACCGGAGGCAAACAGCGACATACTAATAATGTGTTGTGTGTCCTGTGCCGGTAAACCTAGCGCCTGGCAGATGAGAAGCGCAGGGGTGATAACCGCGACAAACATCGCCAGCAGGTGCTGACAGGCGGCAAACAGAGTTTGAGCAAGCGGTGGACGATCTTCAAGACGATAAATCAGTTCGCTGTTTTGAGTCTGCGCAACCGGTTGCGCATTTTCTGACTCGAGGGTGGAAACAGACATCGAAAACAATCCCGTGGTAGCAAAGCGGGCATTTTAGCTGACCGAAGGGCAAAAGCAAACGTTTGCCATGCATTCTTCTAAATATTTAAATGCGATAAATGCACTTTTTTATATAACTTTTGGTTGTTTTCTGCTTAAAATCCATGCCATTTTTTTATTTTCAGCTAAGAATTCGAACCGGGAAAGCATGACTCGAAACTCGTCATACTGCACCTTACAGTACATGTGCGATGCAGTATGACGAGTATGAAAGAGTGGTGCGGATACAAAGGAGCTATCTATGTTTCATCTCGACACTTTAGCAACGCTTGTTGCAGCAACGCTGACGTTGCTGCTCGGGCGCAAATTAGTTCACTCTGTCTCCTTTTTGAAGAAATACACCATACCGGAACCTGTTGCGGGTGGTTTGCTGGTGGCGCTGGCGCTGCTGGTGCTGAAAAAAACCATGGGCTGGGAAGTCAACTTTGATATGTCGCTGCGCGATCCGTTGATGCTGGCTTTCTTTGCCACCATCGGCCTGAACGCCAACATTGCCAGCTTACGTGCCGGTGGCCGTGTGGTGGGTATTTTCCTGATTGTGGTTGTTGGTCTGTTGGTGATGCAAAACGCCATCGGTATTGGTATGGCCAGTCTGTTAGGTCTTGATCCGCTGATGGGGCTGTTAGCAGGGTCTATTACGCTTTCTGGCGGTCATGGGACTGGCGCGGCGTGGAGTAAATTGTTCATTGAACGTTACGGCTTTACTAATGCGACGGAAGTCGCAATGGCCTGTGCAACGTTCGGTCTGGTGCTGGGCGGGCTGATTGGTGGCCCGGTGGCGCGTTATCTGGTGAAACACTCCACTACACCGAACGGTATTCCGGATGACCAGGAAGTCCCGACGGCGTTCGAAAAGCCAGATGTAGGGCGCATGATCACCTCGCTGGTGCTGATTGAAACTATCGCGCTAATTGCTATCTGCCTGACGGTGGGGAAAATTGTTGCGCAACTTTTGGCTGGCACTGCTTTTGAATTACCAACCTTCGTTTGTGTGCTGTTTGTAGGCGTGATTCTGAGCAACGGTCTGTCAATGATGGGCTTTTATCGCGTCTTTGAACGTGCGGTATCGGTGCTGGGTAACGTAAGTCTGTCGTTGTTCCTGGCGATGGCGCTGATGGGCCTGAAGCTGTGGGAGCTGGCTTCGCTGGCGCTGCCGATGCTGGCGATTCTGGTGGTACAGACCATCTTCATGGCGTTGTATGCAATCTTCGTCACCTGGCGCATGATGGGCAAAAACTACGATGCGGCGGTGCTGGCTGCGGGTCACTGTGGCTTTGGTCTTGGTGCAACACCAACGGCAATCGCCAACATGCAGGCGATTACTGAACGCTTTGGCCCGTCGCACATGGCGTTCCTGGTAGTGCCGATGGTCGGTGCGTTCTTTATCGATATCGTTAACGCCCTGGTGATTAAGCTGTATTTGATGTTGCCGATTTTTGCGGGGTAACCGATGAAGCGGCGGTGTAAGCGCCGCTTCAACAAAGACAAATGCCTGATGAGCTTCGCTTATCAGGCCTACATATTGATTCACAATTTATTGAGTTCGTAAGTTTCTGTAGGCCGGATAAGGCGCTCACGCCGCATCCGGCAGGAAGGTAGATCAACCTGAAACGGCGGTCTTCTCACCGCCGCCTTTTACGCATTCGAGTAACGTTCAGTCTCCGGCATCCAGCGCTCTATCAGGGCTTTTGCCTGCTGTGGGTAACGTTCGTGAATATGTCGCGCCAGGCGCTGAACTTCCGGGATCATCGCCTGATCGCGCAGTAAATCCGCCACTTTAAATTCGGCATTACCCGTCTGACGTGTGCCTAACAGTTCACCCGGTCCACGTATCTCCAAATCTTTCTGCGCAATCACAAAACCGTCGTTGCTGTCGCGCAGTACTTGCAAGCGGATTTGCGCCGTTTTGGAGAGCGGTGTTTTGTAGAGCAGGACACAGTGAGAAGCCACCGCGCCACGACCTACACGCCCGCGAAGCTGGTGTAACTGCGCCAGACCGAGACGCTCCGGGTTTTCGATAATCATCAGACTGGCGTTAGGCACATCAACGCCGACTTCAATAACAGTAGTGGCAACCAGCAGGTGTAGCTCACCTTGTTTAAACGATGCCATCACCGCCTGTTTCTCGGCTGGTTTCATCCGCCCGTGCACCAGACCGACATTCAACTCTGGTAGCGCCAGTTTCAACTCTTCCCACGTGGCTTCCGCCGCCTGCGCTTCCAGTAATTCCGATTCTTCAATCAACGTACAAACCCAGTACGCCTGACGGCCTTCCGTTATGCAGGCGTGGCGCACGCGGTCGATAATATCGTTACGGCGCGTATCAGGAATTGCCACTGTCGTCACTGGGGTACGTCCTGGCGGCAGTTCATCAATGACCGAGGTGTCGAGATCGGCATACGCGGTCATTGCCAGTGTGCGGGGGATCGGCGTGGCGGTCATGATCAACTGATGTGGATGGAAGCCCTGTTGCTGGCCTTTCTCCCACAATGCCAGACGCTGATGCACGCCAAAGCGATGCTGTTCGTCGATAATCACCAGCGCCAGGCCGTTAAACTGCACCTGTTCCTGGAAAATGGCATGAGTGCCAACAATCATCTGCACCTGACCGCTGGCGATGGCTTCTTGCTGAGCCAGTCGCGCTTTACCTTTCTGCTTACCGGCGAGCCAGCCCACTTCGATACCGAGCGGTTCAAACCAGTTGCGGAAGTTATTGGCGTGCTGCTCGGCAAGTAATTCGGTTGGTGCCATCAGCGCCACCTGTTTGCCGTGCGCAATCGCACGCAGCGCGGCGAGGGCGGCGACCAGCGTTTTACCGGAACCTACATCGCCCTGTACCAGACGCATCATCGGCACATCCAGCGCCATATCGCGCTCGATCTCCGCCACTACGCGTGCCTGTGCGCCCGTTGGCTTGAACGGTAAGGCGGCGAGGAGTTTATTTTTCAGCGCGTCATTGGCGCTAAGCGGCTGGGCATGGAAACGTTGCGCTCCGGCGCGTAACGCCAGCATGCTAAGGTTGTGCGCCAGCAGTTCTTCCAGAATCAGACGACGTTGCGCCGGATGCTGCCCGGTTTCCAGATCGCTAAGTTGCAGCGTTGGCGGTGGGCGATGCAGAGTGCGCAACGCTTCCGGTAACGTCATCATTCCTTGTGACAGTTCCGGCGGCAGGAGTTCTTCAATGGCGCAGGTGTCGAGTAGATCCAGCGCCTGATCGGTTAATTTACGCAGCGTCGCCTGCTTTACGCCTTCCGTTGTTGGGTAAACCGGCGTGAGCGTTTCCTGCAACTCTGGCGTACTGAGATCGCCCTGCACGCGGTATTCCGGGTGGATCATCTCCGCGCCATATTTGCCGCGCTTTGCTTCGCCATAGGCCAGCACGCGGCGGCCCGTCGCCAGGCTATTTTTCATCGCCGCGCTGAAATTGAAAAAGCGCATGGTGAGAATGCCGGAACCGTCGCTAATCTGGCAGGTCATCATTCGCCGACCGCCGAAGGAGATATTGCAGTTCAGCACTTCGCCTTCCACCGTGGCATAAACGCCCGGCAGTAGCTCACCGATGGGGTAGAGATGGGTGCGATCTTCGTAGCGCAGGGGAAGGTGTAAGAGTAAATCCTGCACGGTATGCAGATTGATTTTCGCCAGTTTGTTACTTTGCGCTGCGCCCACGCCCGTTAGGGAACTGAGCGGGACAGCATCTAACAGGCGACCTTTCATGGCGCTTACCCTGCGGCCTGCATAGTGGCCCACCAGTCGGCATCGGCTTCAATTTCGCCTTGCTGATTGACGTGGGGGTAAGGCAGACCTTTGCGTTTTGCGACTTTCGCCAGCACCGGATAGCCGCCTTCAAACAACAAACGTTGTTGCTCTGCTTCCGGCAACATACTGTTTTCACGCAGGTACATGCCTGCGTTTTGCCGCTGGCGCTGGGCTTCGTAAAGAATGAGGGCTGAGGCAACGGAAACATTCAGCGACTGCACCATGCCGATCATCGGAATGATGATGTCCTGATCCGCCAGGGCTAATGCTTCCTGAGTGATGCCCGTTTTCTCCTGACCCATCAAAATACAGGTCGGGCGGGTGTAATCAATTTCGCGGAAATCGACAGCGCTATCAGAAAGATGGGTTGCCAGAATCTGCATGCCCTGGCCTTTCAGATGGGCGACGGCATCGCCAATGGTACGATGCGTTTTCACCTGTACCCAACTGTTGCTGCCAGCCGCAGCTGAAGCCATAGTGCGCATCCGGCTGCCAGGCCAGACGGCGTGGACTTCGTGTACGCCAACGGCATCTGCAGTACGAATAATCGCAGAAACGTTATGGGGTTTGTGGACCTGCTCCATGCAGACGGTCAGATCAGGCTGCCGCCTGGCGAGCATTTCGCAGATACGTGCATAACGTGTTGGGTTCATAAAACATTAATTTCGGTTTCGGGTGACTTTAATCACGTCTGGCATCACGCGGATTTTGCGCATGATATTCGCCAGATGCACACGGTCACGGGCGGTCAGACGAATAAAGGCGCTGTAGACGCGACCATCCTTTTCTTCTGTATTCAAACTTTGAATATTGGAGTTGGTCGTATTGATCGCTGCCGTCAGGTTTGCCAGCGCGCCCTGATGATTGAACATCTCCACCTTGATTTCGGTGATGAACTCTTGCGCCGTCTCTTTATCCCATTCCACAGCCATAAATTTCTCTGGCTCTTTCTGGTAGCCACGGATGTTACGACAGGATTCATGGTGGATCACCAGACCTTTACCGGGGCTGACGTGAGCGATAATTGGATCGCCAGGAATAGGACGGCAGCATTTCGCAAAGGTGATCAGAACGCCATCGGCACCTTTAATTGGCAGATGTCCGTGACTTTGGGTCGCCGGAGGAATGGAAGCGTCTCCATGTTGCAGATTTTTCGCGACCACCACGCTCATCGCGTTGCCAAGGCCGATTTCAGCCAGCAGATCGTCAAGCGTTGCCAGCTTCATGCGGTCCAGTTCGCGCTGAATATTTTCCTGCGGGATTTCATTGAGCTTACGGCTACCACCCAACGCATGGTTGAGCAGACGGCGGCCCAGGCTTACAGAATCATCACGCTTGAGGTTTTTCAGCAACTGACGAATTTTGGCGCGCGCTTTCGAGCTGACGACAAAGTTCAGCCATGCGGCATTCGGGCGAGCGCCCGGTGCGGTAATGATTTCAACGGTTTGACCACTGGTAAGCGGCTGCGACAGCGGATAAGGCTGACGGTCGACGCGCGCGCCCACGCAGGCATGACCGATATCGGTATGCACCGCATAAGCGAAGTCGACGGGCGTTGCACCGGCAGGCAGTTCGACAATGCGCCCTTCCGGTGTGAAAACGTAAATCTCATCCGGGAAGAGATCGGATTTAACGCTCTCGATAAATTCGAACGAGCTACCGGCGCTCTGTTGCAGCTCCAGCAGGCTTTGCATCCAGCGCTGGGCGCGGATCTGCGCGGTAGTGCTGGTTTCGCCGTGCTCTTTATAAGCCCAGTGTGCGGCAACACCCATCTCCGCCATCTGATCCATATCTTCGGTGCGGATCTGGACCTCAACCGGCACGCCGTGCGGGCCAATCATCGAGGTGTGCAAAGATTGATAGCCGTTCGCTTTGGGAATGGCGATGTAGTCTTTCACGCGACCCGGACGCGGCTTGTACAGGCTATGCATTTGCCCGAGCACGCGATAACAGGTGTCGGAATCATTGACGATCACGCGGAAGGCGTAGATGTCCATAATCGAGTGAAAACGCTGCTCTTTGAGCACCATTTTGCAGTAGATCGAATAAAGATGCTTTTCGCGACCACTGACGCGGCACGGTATTCCCGCTTCCTGCAAACGCCCTTCGATTTCCGAGAGGATTTTTTGGATCATCTCTTTACGGTTGCCGCGCGCGGCCTTCACCACTTCTTTGATTACGCGATAACGGTTGGGATACAGCGCTTCAAAACCCAGCTCTTCGAGTTCGGTTTTAATGTGGTGGATACCTAAACGGTGCGCCAGCGGGCTGTAGATTTCGAGAGTTTCACGGGCGATGCGGCGACGTTTGTCCGGGCGAAGTGAGCCCAGCGTGCGCATGTTGTGGGTACGGTCTGCGAGTTTGATGAGAATGACGCGGATATCCTGCACCATCGCCATAATCATCTTGCGAAAGTTTTCGGCCTGCGCCTCTTTCTTATCGCGGAACTTGAGCTTATCAAGCTTTGATACTCCCTCTACTAGTTCGGCGACGCTTTTACCAAAAAGCTGTTCCATGTCCTGGTAGGTGGCGGGAGTATCTTCAATCACGTCATGCAGCAGCGCTGCCATTAGCGTTTCATAGTCGAGTTTCATCTCGGCCAGAATGCAGGCAACCGCGACCGGGTGCGTGATATAGGGTTCACCGCTTGAACGTGTTTGCCCCTCGTGAGCATCACGTGCAACGAGATACGCCTGCCGCAGACGTTTGATTTGGTCTTCCGGCAGGTAGTTTTGAATCAGTTGATTCAGGCTTTCAAACAGATACAAGGGCGACCCGCTTTGTGATTAACGACGACCTTCAGCAATAGCGGTAACGGCTTGTAATTCAGCGGCTTCCTGCTCTTGCTGTTCCTGGCGTTCGCGCACGTCGAGGATCTGGTTGTTGATCAGACCTTCTTCGATTTCGCGCAACGCGATTACTGTGGTTTTATCGTTTTCTTCCGGTACCAGCGGATCCTTTCCGCCTACCTGCATCTGACGAGCGCGACGCGCGGCGACCAGTACCAGGTCAAAACGGTTACCAATTTTCTCTACAGCGTCCTGAACAGTTACGCGTGCCATACTTAAAAAGCTCCACAGGTGAAGAAATGACTGGGCATGATACTGAAAGAAGGTTCAGTCTGCCAACAATTTGCTGATTAAAGCGTCATGACGCTGCTTTTGGCGGCTCATGCGCAAGCGTTCGGCGCGAATGATAGTCTTTAGATCACCCAGAGCGGTGTCGAAATCATCATTCACTATTAAATAATCATATTCGGCGTAATGGCTCATTTCTGCAACTGCTTGCGCCATACGCTTTGCAATGACCTCTTCGCTGTCCTGACCTCGACCCCGTAAACGGCGGTCTAACTCAATTTTTGACGGCGGTAGAATAAAGATACTCCGCGCATGCGGCATTTTCTGGCGAATTTGCTGTGCGCCCTGCCAGTCAATATCCAGAAAAACATCCACGCCGCTCGCCAGTACTTGCTCAATGGCCTCGCGTGAAGTGCCATAGTAATTACCGAACACTTCCGCGTGCTCAAGGAATGCATCTCTGCTAATCATCTCTTTAAATTCATCATGATTAACAAAGAAGTAGTGTTCGCCATGTACTTCACCCGGACGCGGTGCGCGCGTGGTGTGTGAAACAGAAACCTGAGTGTCGTACAACGGTTGGGTTTTTAATAAAGCCTGAATCAGGCTGGATTTACCCGCGCCACTGGGGGCAGAAACAATATAAAGCGTGCCTTGAGCCATGAGTATCTTTCGTATGTGATTAAGCGAAATAAAGCCTACATACGGGCTTATTATACACGGCGCGGCCATGTGACGTAGCCCTTGCTCACACTTTTTGCGCAAAGTTGTTGCGTTTTGCGTACCTGTTTCCGCAATTCCCGGTCATTTACTGCAACAAGAACGATTCTCTGGAAGCGTCCTCGTAGACTCCGTTTTTGCCACTCGGCTTTGCATTCATCTCGTTGTATATCTGCCCGCCTGACTACAGCGGAGGTGACGATGAAAGTATGGATTGCAGTGTTAATGAGTATTTTGTGCTGGCAATCATCAGCGAAGGCGGTCTGTCCGGCCTGGTCGCCAGCCAGAGCGCATGAAGAAATCTCCCGCCTACAACAGCAAGTAAAACAGTGGGACGATGATTACTGGAAAAAAGGGAAAAGTGACGTGGAAGATGGGGTTTACGATCAGTTAAGCGCCCGCCTTGCACAGTGGCAACGCTGTTTTGGCGAAGAGACGCATCGCGACGCTATGATGCCGCCTTTAAACGGTGCGGTTATGCATCCTGTTGCCCATACGGGTGTACGCAAAATGGCGGATAAAAACGCATTAAGTCTGTGGATGCGCGAACGTAGCGATCTATGGGTGCAGCCAAAAGTTGATGGCGTTGCGGTAACACTGGTCTACCGTGATGGAAAACTGATTAAAGCGATCAGTCGTGGCAATGGGCTTAAAGGTGAGGACTGGACGCAGAAAATACGCTTGATTCCTTCTGTTCCGCAATCTGTTAGCGGAGCTTTGGCCAACAGCACCCTGCAGGGTGAGATATTTCTCCAGCGTGAGGGGCATATCCAACAACAAATGGGAGGAATGAATGCCCGTTCAAAGGTCGCTGGCATTTTGATGCGCCAGGACAATAGCGACACGCTGCATTCACTGGGCGTGTTTATCTGGGCATGGCCGGATGGACCACAGTTGATGGCCGAGCGATTACAGCAGCTTGCTACTGCGGGCTTTACTTTGACGCAGAAGTATACCCTTGCGGTGAAAAGCGCAGACGAGGTTGAGCGAGCACGTAATGAGTGGTGGAAAGCGAAATTGCCCTTCGTCACCGATGGCGTGGTGGTGCGAGCGGCTAAGGAACCCGAATCCCGTCATTGGCTACCGGGTCAGGCGGACTGGCTGATAGCGTGGAAATATCAGCCTGTGGCCCAGGTTACTGAAGTAAACGCGATACAGTTTGCTGTCGGTAAGAGCGGAAAAATCTCGGTGGTGGCATCACTCGCGCCTGTCATGCTGGATGATAAAAAAGTTCAGCGGGTGAACATTGGTTCCGTCAGACGTTGGCAGGAGTGGGACATTGCACCTGGCGATCAAATCCTTGTGAGTCTTGCCGGTCAGGGTATTCCACGCATTGATGAAGTGGTCTGGCGCGGTGCAGAACGCACAAAACCGACGCCGCCAGAAAACCGTTTTAACGCGTTGACATGCTACTTCGCTTCTGATGTTTGTCAGGAACAATTCATATCGCGATTAGTTTGGCTGGGATCAAAACAGGTTTTGGGGCTGGAGGGCATCGGTGAATCTGGCTGGCGCTCGCTACATCAGACGCATCGCTTTGAGCATATTTTTTCCTGGCTTTCATTAACGCCAGAGCAATTGCAGCACACGCCGGGGATCGCGAAGAGTAAAGGTGAGCAGTTATGGCATCAGTTTAACCTGGCACGTCAGCAGCCTTTTACTCGCTGGGTGATGGCAATGGGAATACCGTTAACCCAAACGGCGCTTAATGCCAACGACTTCAGCTCCTGGGCGCAACTTTTGCAGAGAAGCGAACAGTATTGGAAGCAACTACCGGGGACAGGGCTGCGTCGCGCAAGTCAGGTTATGGAATGGAAGAATAATGCGCAAATCAAGATGCTGGGCAACTGGCTGGCTGCCCAGCAGATCACAGGTTTTGTGCCTTAGTGGCCTTCGTGGCTGTAATAAAAAACCGGTAATCCCAGTTTAAGACGCAGCGCCAGCAAGCGAGCGAAAAAGCCGAATACCAGGGTGGAAATAATCACCACATCATGGTTGGAAACATAGTGTTGCAGTGCGATATACAGCACGGCGGAAGCAAAAGAAACCCCGGCGTACAACTCTTTCTGGAATACCAGTGGGATGCGTTTACAGAACATATCGCGCAAAACGCCGCCAAACACGCCAGTCGTCACAGCCGCGACAACGGCAATGATCGGGCCGTGTCCCATATCCAGCGCGACCTGTGCGCCAATGATAGAAAAAACCACCAGTCCGAGTGCATCGAGGACCAGAAAGACTTTACGCAGGTAAGGCATCACGGGAGCAACGATGGTGGTGAACACGGCGGCGGTGGCGACGATAATCACATACTCCGGGTGTTTGACCCAGCCAAGCGGATAGTGGCCCAGCAGAATATCACGTACTGATCCTCCGCCAATTGCGGTGGCGGTAGCAATGATAATTACGCCAAATGTATCCATGCGCCGCCGTCCGGCCGCCAGCGCCCCTGTCATGGCTTCGGCAGTAATGCCAACCAAATACAAAATGTGTAACAGCATGGTTCTCTCCCTAAAAATCTGCCTGGCAGGGTAGCGATTTGTGTGCATTGTCACGATTGAGATTTTTTAAGGAGAGAATGGATTGATAACTTGTAGTTATGTGAAATTGCTATTTTCTGTAGTAAGAATGCATTTTTCTGATTTTGTGATAAGTAAAATGCATTAGAAAAAGTATGGAGTAAATAAATATGAGGACGAAACTATATGCGTAGCGCCGCTGTAATCAACAACGGCCTACGGAGATATGTCGCTTACTCGATGTTCTGAATCTGCTCGCGCATTTGCTCGATCAACACTTTCAGCTCGATGGCGGAGTTTGTTACTTCGGCATTGATAGATTTCGACGCAAGAGTGTTCGACTCGCGGTTAAATTCCTGCATCATAAAGTCCAGACGACGGCCAACCGCTTCTTTTTTCTTCAGAATGTTGTACGTTTCTTTAACATGCGCTTCGAGGCGGTCCAGCTCTTCGGCAACGTCAATACGTTGTGCCAGCAGAACCAACTCCTGCTCCAGACGGTTGTTTTCCAGTTGCACCTGGGCATCTTCCAGCTTCGCTACCAGACGCTCACGCTGCCATTGCAGGATTTCCGGCATATGGGCGCGGACTTTGACCACTTCGGCGGTGACGCCTTCCAGACGCTGCTCGATCAATGCTTTCAGCGCCTGACCTTCGGTTTCACGCGCGATGATAAAGTCGTCCAGGGTGCCATCCAACGCCGCAAGAATTTCAGCAGCAATGGCGTCGAGATCCTGCTCCTGGGCTGCCATCACGCCTGGCCAGCGCAGAATATCAACCGGGTTGATTTCCCCTTCGTCGCTCTGCATTTTTACCCAGTTCGCGGCAGTTACCAGCTGTTTAGCCAGTTTTTCGTTGAGGATCAGCTCACCTTGCGCGCTGACATCTGGCTCATAGCGCAGGGTACATTCCACTTTACCGCGCGTCAGGCGAGAACGAATACGCTCGCGAACGACAGGTTCAAGGCTACGGAACTGCTCCGGCAGACGAAAGTAAGTTTCCAGATAACGCTGGTTTACCGAGCGCATTTCCCAGGTTGCGCTCCCCCATTCACCCTTGATTTCACGCCGGGCGTAGGCGGTCATACTGCGGATCATAGACGTTCCTGTTTATAAAAGGAGAGGTGGAAGGATTATAGCCATCGATGCCTTGTCAGGATAGGAATAACCGCCGGAAGTCCGTATAATGCGCAGCCACATTTGTTTCAAGCCGGAGATTTCAATATGCGTCCAGCAGGCCGTAGCAATAATCAGGTGCGTCCCGTTACCCTGACTCGTAACTATACAAAACATGCAGAAGGCTCGGTGCTGGTCGAATTTGGCGATACCAAAGTGTTGTGTACCGCCTCTATTGAAGAAGGCGTGCCGCGCTTCCTGAAAGGTCAGGGCCAGGGCTGGATCACCGCAGAATACGGTATGCTGCCGCGTTCTACCCATACCCGTAATGCTCGTGAAGCGGCGAAAGGTAAGCAGGGCGGCCGCACGATGGAAATCCAGCGTCTGATCGCTCGTGCATTGCGCGCAGCAGTAGATTTGAAAGCCCTCGGTGAGTTCACCATTACGCTGGATTGCGACGTACTTCAGGCCGATGGCGGCACCCGCACTGCTTCTATCACCGGTGCTTGTGTTGCACTAGCCGATGCCCTGAATAAACTGGTTGAAAATGGCAAGCTGAAAACCAATCCAATGAAAGGGATGGTAGCCGCGGTTTCTGTCGGTATTGTTAACGGCGAAGCGATTTGCGATCTGGAATACGTTGAAGACTCAGCGGCTGAAACGGACATGAACGTGGTGATGACCGAAGACGGACGCATCATTGAAGTGCAGGGGACGGCAGAAGGCGAGCCGTTCACCCATGAAGAGCTGCTCACCTTGTTGGCGCTTGCCCGAGGGGGAATCGAATCCATTGTAGCGACGCAGAAGGCGGCGCTGGCAAACTGATTTTTAAGGCGACTGATGAGTCGCCTTTTTTTTGTCTGTAGAAAAGTAAGATGAGGAGCGAAGGCATGAAACCATATCAGCGCCAGTTTATTGAATTTGCGCTTAGCAAGCAGGTGTTAAAGTTTGGCGAGTTTACGCTGAAATCCGGGCGTAAAAGCCCCTATTTCTTCAACGCCGGGCTGTTTAATACCGGGCGCGACCTGGCACTGTTAGGCCGTTTTTACGCTGAAGCATTGGTGGATTCCGGCATTGAGTTCGATCTGCTGTTTGGCCCTGCTTACAAAGGGATCCCGATTGCCACCACAACCGCCGTGGCGCTGGCGGAGCATCATGACCTGGACCTGCCGTACTGCTTTAACCGCAAAGAAGCAAAAGACCACGGTGAAGGCGGCAATCTGGTTGGTAGCGCGTTACAAGGGCGTGTGATGCTGGTGGATGATGTGATCACCGCCGGGACGGCGATTCGCGAGTCGATGGAAATTATTCAGGCCAATGGCGCGACGCTTGCTGGCGTGCTGATTTCGCTCGATCGTCAGGAACGGGGTCGCGGCGAGATTTCGGCGATTCAGGAAGTTGAGCGTGATTACAACTGCAAGGTGATCTCTATCATCACCCTGAAAGACCTGATTGCCTACCTGGAAGAGAAGCCAGAAATGGCGGAACATCTGGCGGCGGTTAAGGCCTATCGCGAAGAGTTTGGCGTTTAAAAATATGCGCTGCGCAGGGTTTTTGCTGTGCGCAGCGTGATGCGCTTTAAGATATCGTGTTAATCTGCTTTCGCCAGCAGTGGCAATAGCGTTTCCGGCCTTTTGTGCCGGTAGGGTCGGCGAGTCGCCGACTTAACGCCAGTAGTATGTCCATATACCCAAAGCCGCTTCATTGTACTTAAGTACGCTTCGCGTACGTCGCGCTGACGCGCTCAGTACAGTTACGCGCCTTCGGGATGGTTTGATGGTATTGCCGCTGTTGGTGCCTCTTTTGGCCGCCGTGATGTGGAGAGTGGAATGGATGCTACCCGGATAACCCTTCTGGCGCTCGATTTGTTTGGCTCGCCGGGCTGGAGTGCCGATAAAGAAATACAGCGGCTGTATGCGCTCAGTAATCATGTCGGACGCCATTACCGACACATTATTCTTTCTAAGCGCCACGGTGGTCAGCGGATGCTGCTAGCCCCTGATTACTTGCTCAAAACCGTACAGCGCAACATTCTTAAGAACGTACTTTCACGATTTCCGCTTTCCCTTTTTGCTACCGCCTACCGGCCAGGTTGCCCAATCGTCAGCAACGCGCAGCCTCACTGCCAACAGTCGCAGATCCTGAAACTCGATATCGAAAACTTTTTCGATAGCATTAGCTGGTTACAGGTCTGGCGTGTGTTTAGCCAGGCTCAGTTGCCACACAATGTGGTAACCATACTGACCTGGCTTTGTTGCTATAACGACGCGTTACCGCAGGGGGCGCCAACTTCGCCTGCCATTTCCAATCTTGTGATGCGCTGTTTTGATGAGCGCATAGGGGAATGGTGCCAGACACGAGGAATTATCTATACCCGCTACTGCGATGACATGACCTTTTCAGGTCACTTCAATGCCCGCCAGGTTAAAAATAAAGTGTGCGGATTGTTAGCGGAGCTGGGCCTGAGCCTCAATCAACGCAAAAGCTGCCTGGTCGCGGCCTGTAAGCGCCAGCAGGTAACCGGGATTGTTGTTAATCACAAACCACAGCTTGCCCGTGAAGCGCGCCGGGCGCTGCGTCAGGAGGTGCATTTGTGCCAAAAATATGGCGTTATTTCGCATCTTAGTCATCGTGGTGAACTTGATCCTTCAGGCGATCTCCACGCACAGGCAACGGCGTATCTGTATGCTTTGCAGGGAAGAATAAACTGGTTATTGCAAATCAACCCTGAGGATGAGGCCTTTAAACAGGCGAGGGAAAGTGTAAAGCGAATGCTGGTGGCATGGTAAGAAAAGCGTCAGGCAGACGTTTCTGCCTGAACGTTTAGGGGAGAATTACTGCAACTGCGCAGCAATCAGCGGCCAGCGGGCGTCAAAATCATCCGTCGGGCGGTATTTAAACTCGCTGCGGACAAAGCGTGACAGCATACCTTCACAAAATGCCAGCAACTGGCTTGCCAGCAGCGTTTCATCGGTGGTGTAACCTTCACCCTCACGCATTCTCTTTTCACGCAATACCTGACGCAACTGCGCTTCAATACGCTCGAACAGTTGGTTGATGCGCCCTTGCAGGCGGTCTTGTTCAAACATCAGCGCATGCCCGGTAAGGATGCGGGTCAGGCCAGGATTACGCTCACCAAAACCGAGGAGCAACAGCACAATCAGACGCAGGCGCGTTGTGGTGTCCTTCTCATCTTTCAGAATCAGATTGATGCGAGTAATCAGGCTATCTTCGATAAACTCAATCAGGCTATCGAACATGCGGGTTTTACTGGGGAAGTGGCGATACAGAGCCGCTTCGGAAACGCCGACAGAGGCGGCCAGTTTCGCTGTCGTGATACGTTGGCTTCCATCGCTGGATTCCAGCATCAGCGCCAGAGACTGAAGTATTTCTTCGCGACGGTTCCTTTTCGCAGTTTGTTTTTCTGCCATGTTACAAAATACCCCTGAAAATAAGCACTTGCCAGGCGGCACCCACGCTATGACCGCAAACGAAATGTTTGCGGCAATGTTATGACGTTATTTGGATGCGTATGTGTTACTGACGACCAGAGTGACCAAAGCCGCCTTCACCGCGATCTGTGGCGTCAAAATCTTCCACCAGATTAAATTCGGCCTGTACTACCGGAACAAAAATCATCTGGGTGATGCGTTCGCCAGGTTGAATGGTGAAGCTGTCCTGACCACGGTTCCACACGGAAATCATCAACTGGCCCTGATAGTCAGAATCGATCAATCCCACCAGGTTACCGAGCACGATGCCGTGCTTATGGCCCAGTCCGGAGCGCGGCAGCATCATCGCCGCCAGTGAAGGGTCGGCAATATGAATCGCCAACCCGGTAGGTACCAGGGTGGTGTCGCCCGGCGCCAGTTCTACGGCGTCGTCGAGACAGGCGCGCAGGTCAAGTCCGGCAGAACCAGAAGTGGCATAAGTCGGGAGCGGAAATTCCTTCCCAACGCGCGGGTCCAGAATCTTAACGTCGATTTTTTTCATCATAACGGGTCACGATCTCGTCGAGTAATAATTGGCCAAGGAGCTCTTTGCGCTCAAGCGGTAAGACTTTATCTCCGTCTTGCCAGAAAAGGTGTAATGCATTGCTGTCGCTGTTAAATCCTTGAGTTGGCCGGGAAACATCGTTCGCGCAGATCAGATCAAGGTTTTTACGAATACGTTTTTGCCGGGCGTATTCTTCCACATTATTTGTTTCGGCCGCAAATCCAACAACATAAGGCCTTTGGTCTTTTAGTGCGGCAACTCCAGCGACGATATCAGGGTTTTTGACCATTTTTATTGTTAATTCATCCCCCTGAGTCGCCTGCTTTTTGATTTTTTCACTGGCGACAGCGGCTGCGCGATAATCAGCCACGGCGGCGCAACCGATAAAAATATTTTGCTGCTGTACAGAGGCCTTCACAGCGGCTTCCATCTCCAGTGCGGTCATCACATCAACACGTTTAACAAACGGCGGTGTCGGTAGCGAAACCGGTCCGGAAACCAGTGTAACGTTCGCTCCGCGACGGGCAGCGGCTGCGGCGATAGCAAAGCCCATCTTGCCGGAGCTGTGATTAGAGATATAACGCACGGGATCGAGCGGTTCACGCGTCGGGCCGGCGGTAATCATAATGTTCAGATGTTTCAGGTCGTTGACGGGCGAAAAATGCGCTACCGCCATATCCACAATGGTTAATGGATCGAGCATTCGCCCAGGGCCGATATCACCACAGGCCTGACTGCCACTATCTGGCCCCCAGATCAGCAAACCACGTGAGGCAAGTACCTCTAAATTATGTTGGGTAGCCGCAGCACGATACATCTGCTGGTTCATAGCTGGCAGTACGGCAACAGGCGCAGGCGTGGCCAGGCAAATCGTTGATACCAGATCATTCGCCATCCCGGCAGCTACGCGGGCAATCAAATCAGCGGTGGCTGGGGCGAGAATCACTAAATCAGCCCATTTACCCAGCTCAATATGACCCATAGCCGCCTCGGCTGCTGGATCCAGCAGACTATCGGAAACGGGATAACCCGAAACCGCCTGCAAGCTAAGTGGGGTGATAAAGGCTTTTGCCGCTTCGGTCATGGCTACGCGGACGTCTGCTCCGCGATCGCGCAAACGACGCACCAGCTCAGGGGTTTTATAGGCAGCAATACCGCCGCTGACGCCGAGAACGATTTTTTTACCGGCCAGGCTCATGATGATTTTTCCTGTAGGGGGACACCAGAAGTTGGCGATTTTATCACAATACTTTTGTTGTCGTGCTTTCACCTGAGAATCACTTTGCGAGGCGCTTTCCAGGATTGAAAACTGGCCGTCGATTTAACCAAACGACTATGACAGCATGCGCCCTCCACAAAGGAGGTGAAGGTGAAAAGCAATGTAGAATTGTTGATGCCACGCGAAAAAATGCTGAAGTTGGGCATTGGCGCGTTAACGGATGTTGAACTGCTGGCGTTATTTCTGCGCACGGGTACGCGCGGTAAGGATGTGTTAACCCTGGCGAAAGAGATGCTGGAGAATTTTGGGTCGCTATACGGCTTGTTATCCTCTGAATATGAACAATTTAGTGGCGTTCATGGAATTGGTGTGGCGAAATTCGCCCAGTTAAAGGGAGTTGCGGAACTGGCGCGGCGTTACTACAACGTGCGGATGCGCGAAGAAAGCCCGTTGCTCAGCCCGGAGATGACGCGGGAGTTTTTACAAAGCCAACTTACGGGAGAGGAACGAGAGATCTTTATGGTGATCTTTCTCGATTCCCAACACCGGGTCCTTACTCACAGCCGACTCTTTTCCGGCACGTTAAATCATGTGGAAGTCCATCCACGAGAAATTATTCGTGAAGCGATAAAAATAAACGCCTCGGCGCTGATCCTTGCCCATAATCACCCTTCTGGTTGTGCTGAACCCAGTAAAGCGGATAAACTCATTACCGAACGGATAATAAAAAGTTGTCAGTTCATGGATTTACGCGTGCTCGACCATATCGTGATTGGGCGTGGAGAATATGTTTCTTTTGCCGAACGCGGCTGGATTTAATCCGCTATGCGCGATCCTTCGGGATCTTTGTCTGTTCGGGACTTGAGCACATCGCCGAGTCAGCGTATACTACGCCACCTTTGAGAATCTCGGGTTTGGCATTTGGGCCTGGCAATCGAGAGTTCACATAGAACTGCGATGACCGGGCTGTAAAGCCTGACGAGGCGCCAATACCCCATACGAAGCTCGAGCTAATTTGATTTTTGGAGAATAGACATGTCCCGAGTCTGCCAAGTTACTGGCAAGCGTCCGGTGACCGGTAACAACCGTTCCCACGCACTGAACGCGACTAAACGCCGTTTCCTGCCGAACCTGCACTCTCACCGTTTCTGGGTTGAGAGCGAGAAGCGTTTTGTCACCCTGCGCGTATCTGCTAAAGGTATGCGTGTAATCGATAAAAAAGGCATTGATACAGTTCTGGCTGAACTGCGTGCCCGTGGCGAAAAGTACTAAGTACTTAGAGGAAATAAATCATGGCTAAAGGTATTCGTGAGAAAATCAAGCTGGTTTCTTCTGCTGGTACTGGTCACTTCTATACCACTACGAAGAACAAACGTACTAAGCCGGAAAAACTGGAACTGAAAAAGTTCGATCCAGTTGTTCGCCAGCACGTGATCTACAAAGAAGCGAAAATCAAATAATTTTCGCTTTGATGTAACGAAAAACCTCGCTACGGCGGGGTTTTTTGTTATCTGCCAGCCCCCATATTGACTGCATCTGTTCATTCCTGGAGATGCTATGCCTGAATTACCCGAAGTTGAAACCAGCCGTCGCGGCATAGAACCGCATCTCGTTGGTGCAACCATTCTTCATGCGGTGGTGCGCAACGGACGCTTGCGCTGGCCGGTTTCGGAAGAAATCTACCGTTTAAGCGATCAACCAGTGCTAAGTGTACAGCGCCGTGCTAAATATCTGCTGCTGGAGCTGCCTGAGGGCTGGATTATCATTCATCTGGGGATGTCTGGCAGCCTGCGCATCCTTCCAGAAGAACTTCCCCCCGAAAAGCATGACCATGTTGATTTGGTGATGAGCAACGGCAAAGTGCTGCGCTACACCGATCCGCGTCGCTTTGGTGCCTGGTTGTGGACCAAAGAGCTGGAAGGGCACAACGTGCTGGCACATCTTGGGCCGGAGCCGCTTAGCGACGATTTCAACGGTGAGTACCTGCATCAGAAGTGCGCGAAGAAAAAAACGGCGATTAAACCGTGGCTGATGGATAACAAACTGGTGGTAGGCGTAGGGAATATCTATGCCAGCGAATCTCTGTTTGCGGCGGGGATCCATCCGGATCGGCTGGCGTCATCACTGTCGCTGGCAGAATGTGAATTGTTAGCTCGGGTGATTAAAGCGGTGTTGCTGCGTTCGATTGAGCAGGGTGGTACAACGCTGAAAGATTTTCTGCAAAGTGATGGTAAACCGGGCTATTTCGCGCAGGAATTGCAGGTTTACGGGCGAAAAGGCGAGCCGTGTCGGGTGTGCGGTACGCCGATTGTGGCGACTAAACATGCGCAGCGGGCTACGTTTTATTGTCGGCAGTGCCAGAAATAATTGATGCTTGCCGGATGGCATACCATCCGGCATAAACGCTACGCTAACTTCGCCATCAGCGCCTGATGGACATTCTCCGGCAGGAAATGGGTGACATCGCCCTGATGGCGCGCCACTTCTTTAACCAGCGATGAAGAGATAAACGACCACTCTTTCGACGGCATCAGAAACACACTTTCCAGTTCTGGCATTAAGTGGCGATTCATATGCGCCAGCTGCATTTCATATTCAAAATCTGCCACCGCACGCAGACCACGAATCAGCACAGTGGCGTGTTGATTGCGGGCGAAGTTTGCCATCAAATCGCTAAATCCGACCACTTCAACGTTTCCCAGATGCGCAGTTGCCTGTTGTGCCAGTGCCACACGTTCTTCCAGAGTAAACATCGGTTTTTTACTGGGGCTGGCGGCAATCGCCAGAATAACGTGATCGAACATCTGCGTGGCGCGCGTCACGATATCGATATGACCATTGGTAATGGGATCGAAAGTACCCGGATAAATCGCCCGTTTTTGCATAACAACCTCAATGCGTTTTCGGTGGCAGGTAAGGTTCCAGCAGTTGAAGCAGACGCTGTAGCGCGCCCTGGTTTTGATACAGCACTTCAACGGCATGACGGCCATAGAAACTACGGTAATCGGCGTCGGTGAGTAAAGAGGAAACCTCTTTTGCAAGCGTAGTGGCATCGGTGACGGTAATCAGCCCGCTTGCCTGCTCCAGCCGCGCGCAAATGTCTTTAAAGTTAAAGGTATGCGGCCCCATCAACACCGGGATAGCGTGTGCGGCGGCCTCCAGCGGATTATGCCCACCGCGTTCAACCAGTGAACCGCCAACAAACGCGAGATCGGCAATACCGTACAGCAACATCAGTTCGCCCATCGTATCGCCAACCACCACTTGTGTACTGGCGGAAGGGACCTCTCCGGAAGAGCGTGTGATATAGCTTAGTCCAGCCTGGCGGACAAGGTTAATCGCATCCGGGAAGCGTTCCGGATGACGGGGTACCAGGATGAGCAATAAATTCGGGAACTGTTGTAACAGCGCCTGATGGGCGGCAATCACTACGCTCTCTTCGCCATCATGAGTACTGGTTGCAATCCATACCGGACGATGCGGCGCCCACTGGCGGCGCAGTGTTACTGCTTTAGCGGCTAACTGTGGCGTCACTGAAATATCGAATTTCAGGCTACCGGTGACGGTGACCTGATTATTTTTTGCACCTAGCGTCACAAAGCGCGCAGCATCTTCTTCATTTTGCGCAGCAATCAGCGTAATACGGCGGAGCAAGCGACGAACAAATTTACCCAGTTTGGCGTAACCTGCGGCAGAGCGTGCAGAGAGTCGCGCATTAGCGATAACCAGTGGAATTTTACGTTTATGTAGCGCCGCAATCAGGTTAGGCCATAGTTCGGTTTCCATAATCAACACCAGTTTTGGGTCGACTTTATTCAGGAAACGGTTGAGCGCATCGGGCAGATCGTAAGGCAGATAGACGTGCTGAACATCTTTTCCAAAAGCCGATTGTACGCGCTCCGAACCAGTCGGCGTCATAGTCGTGACTGTGATTGGTAAATCAGGATAGCGATGACGCAGCGCGCGCACCAACGGGATTGCCGCCAGGGTTTCACCGACGGAGACGGAGTGCAGCATAATGCCGCCTGGTGTTAGCGGATGGCGGTAAAAACCGTAACGTTCACCCCAGCGTTTTCGATAGGCCGGAGCCTTACGTCCGCGCACCCAGAGCCGTATCCAGATTAGCGGCTGAATAAGGTAGAGAAGGGCGGTGTAAAGCAATTCGAGCATAATAAATAGCTGACTTATGGATGTGCTGGGGATTCTATGTATTTAACGGTGGCTTTACCATTACTTTTCCCGTTTTTGACTTAAATAGCTTCAGTTTGGTCTGATCTGCCGCTACATCTTCATTTTTTTGTATTTTTATGCGAATCATTGAAACTCGGCCCCATTTTCAACTCTACATTGGCCGTACCGACATTATCGACATGCTATTTTTTATCTGTTTGATTTCTATGATTAAAACATATTTCGTGTATAAAAATCATTCGGGTCGGATTGCTGCGAAAGAAATGATACACTAGCACGTCAAAGTAAGTGCGTTATCAGTATTCAGGTAGCTGTTGAGCCTGGGGCGGTAGCGTGCTTTTTTCTGCTTAACTTAACCAGACAATCACACAAAAGAGTCGCTAGTGGAAAAGCCATTTCGAAAAATCCTGGTCATAAAGATGCGATATCATGGAGATATGTTATTAACTACTCCTGTCATCAGTACGCTCAAGCAGAATTATCCTGATGCAAAAATCGATATGCTGCTTTATCAGGATACCATCCCTATTTTGTCTGAAAACCCGGAAATTAATGCGCTCTACGGGATAAGCAATAAAGGTGCGGGAACATTCGATAAAATTAAAAATGTGCTTTCGTTGATAAAAACTCTGCGTGCGAATAATTATGACCTGGTCATTAATCTTACGGATCAGTGGATGGTGGCGCTGCTGGTACGTTTTTTACCCGCACGGATGAAAATATCGCAACTTTATGGTCATCGGCAGCATGGCATTTGGAAAAAAAGCTTCACACACTTAGCGCCAATACACGGCACACATATTGTTGAGCGTAATTTATCGGTCCTTGAGCCATTAGGTATTACCGATTTCTACACCGACACAACAATGAGTTACGCCGAAGATTGCTGGAAGAAGATGCGCCAGGAGTTAGATGCCCTGGGCGTAAAAGATCATTATGTTGTCATCCAACCGACAGCGCGTCAGATATTTAAGTGCTGGGATAACGATAAATTTTCTAAGGTTATCGATGCGCTGCAACAGCGAGGGTATCAGGTTGTCCTGACCTGTGGGCCTTCGGCAGATGATCTCGCTTGTGTAGATGAGATTGCACGAGGTTGCGAAACGAAACCCATTACTGGCCTTGCAGGTAAAACACGTTTTCCTGAACTAGGCGCGTTAATTGATCATGCTGTGCTTTTTATTGGCGTGGATTCTGCGCCGGGGCATATTGCGGCGGCGGTGAAGACGCCAGTTATTAGCCTATTTGGGGCCACTGATCATGTATTCTGGCGCCCATGGACCGAGAATATTATTCAGTTCTGGGCGGGGAATTATCAGAAAATGCCGACCCGGCATGAACTTGACCGCAACAAAAAATATCTTTCTGTTATTCCAGCGGAAGATGTGATCGCCGCTACGGAAAAGCTGTTGCCAGAAGCTGTCCCTTCAGCTGACAGGAATGCACAATTATGATCGTGGCGTTTTGTTTATATAAATATTTTCCATTTGGTGGGCTTCAACGTGACTTTATGCGCATTGCATCAACAGTTGCCGCACGGGGCCACCATGTTCGAGTCTATACGCAGTCATGGGAAGGTGATTGCCCGAAAGCATTTGAGCTTATTCAGGTGCCAGTTAAGTCCCATACCAACCATGGACGCAATGCAGAATATTATGCCTGGGTACAAAATCATCTCAAAGCGCATCCCGCTGATCGCGTTGTTGGGTTTAATAAGATGCCAGGGTTGGATGTTTATTTTGCCGCTGATGTTTGTTACGCCGAGAAAGTTGCGCAAGAAAAAGGTTTTTTATATCGTTTAACATCACGATATCGCCATTATGCCGCATTTGAGCGAGCGACTTTCGAGCAGGGTAAATCGACGAAACTTATGATGCTGACCGATAAGCAAATCGCCGATTTCCAGAAGCATTATCAAACTGAATCTGAACGTTTTCAAATTCTTCCTCCCGGTATTTATCCGGACAGAAAATACAGCGAGCAAATCCCAAACAGTCGTGAAATTTATCGCCAGAAAAATGGCATAAAAGAGCAACAAAACTTATTACTGCAGGTTGGATCAGATTTTGGCCGTAAAGGTGTGGATCGCTCAATTGAGGCTTTGGCATCGTTACCGGAATCATTACGTCACAATACGCTTTTATTTGTTGTTGGTCAGGATAAACCGCGGAAATTTGAAGCGTTGGCAGAAAAACTCGGCGTGCGGAGCAATGTGCATTTCTTCTCTGGCCGCAATGATGTGTCAGAATTAATGGCAGCCGCTGATTTATTACTGCATCCCGCTTATCAGGAAGCCGCGGGTATCGTTCTTCTTGAAGCGATCACTGCTGGATTACCTGTTTTAACAACTGCGGTATGTGGGTATGCGCATTATATTGCGGATGCCAATTGTGGAACGGTCATCGCTGAACCTTTCTCCCAGGAACAATTAAATGAAGTATTACGTAAAGCGTTAACTCAGTCTCCATTACGAATGGCCTGGGCGGAGAATGCTCGCCATTATGCCGATACTCAGGATTTGTATAGCCTGCCAGAGAAAGCCGCAGATATCATTACAGGTGGTTTAGATGGTTGAATTAAAAGAGCCGCTTGCCACACTTTGGCGTGGTAAAGATGCTTTTGCAGAAGTCAAAAAACTAAATGGCGAGGTCTTTCGTGAACTCGAGACTCGTCGCACATTACGCTTTGAACTGGCCGGGAAAAGCTATTTCCTCAAATGGCACAAAGGGACGACTTTAAAAGAAATTATAAAAAACCTGCTCTCATTGCGGATGCCCGTTTTAGGCGCAGACAGAGAGTGGCACGCTATTCATCGCCTGAGTGATGTTGGCGTTGATACAATGAAGGGCATTGGGTTTGGTGAAAAAGGTTTAAACCCATTAACCCGTACATCATTTATTATTACCGAAGATCTCACTCCCACGATTAGCCTTGAAGATTATTGTGCCGATTGGGCCGTTAATCCTCCTGATATACGTGTTAAACGTATGCTGATCGCGCGTGTGGCAACCATGGTGCGTAAAATGCACGCCGCAGGGATAAACCACCGCGACTGTTATATTTGCCACTTTTTGCTTCATTTGCCATTTACTGGCCGGGAAGATGAATTAAAAATTTCGGTTATCGATCTGCACCGGGCACAGATACGGGCAAAAGTACCGCGTCGTTGGCGGGATAAAGATTTGATTGGTTTGTATTTCTCATCAATGAATATAGGGCTGACGCAGAGCGATATCTGGCGATTTATGAAGGTTTATTTTGGGATGCCTTTACGTAAGATATTATCTCTTGAACGGAATTTATTGAACATGGCAAGTGTTAAGGCCGAGCATATTAAAGAGCGAACACAACGTAAAGGATTATAAAAATATTTATCAGTATGTACTGGAACTAACTTCATTATGACTATTTATTTTATAAACTGGGTTGCAGATTATGAATTAAAAATGATCCAGTACCTGAAAAGAAAGTACAAGATAAAAAGTATAACAACGCCAAAAAAATATAACTGGCTTAATAAGAAAATTTCGAAATTAGGGATGGATAATGCATGGTTGGGACGATTATTTATCAAACATCACCTAAATGCTGTAAAAAAGGATGATATAATTATCTTTAATGACAGTGTAATTAATAAAGGCATTAACAAGCAAATATTAATAAATATTAATTGTCATAAGGTATTACTTCTAAGAAATACTGTCAGCGAAGATTTTATTTTTGATAACACTAATTATTTTGATATTATCTATGATTTTGAGCATAGATTTATAGGGAATGAAAAGACCAAGGCAATAGAACAATTTTTTCCTATAGGAATGGATGAGATTAGAAATTATAGTTTATCTGACAAAAATAACAGTCAGCCAATATGTTTTTTTCTTGGTCGTGATAAAGGACGTCTTCAAATAATTAATGAATTAGCCGATAGATTAACAACACTAGGATGTAAGTTAGATTTTAATGTTGTCAAAGATAAAATATCATCTCCGACTTCAAAGTATTTGATTGAAAAACAAATACCGTATGAAGAGAATATTAGAAGAACATTAAATGCTAATATAATTGTTGATATAACTAAAGAAAACCAATCTGGCTGGACTCTTCGTATACTTGAGGCACTATTTTTCAATAAAAAATTAATTACTAATAATATAAATATACTTGGTTCAGAAATCTATAGTGAGTCTCGCTTTTTTATAATAGGTCATGATGATTGGGATAAGTTAGAGTATTTTATTAACTCATCTGTTAAACCAATGGATTATGATAGTTTATATAAATTCAGCCCTGATAAAATGATGTCAACAATTGTTTCTGATTTTATAGAAAAATAAAACCGTTAAAACAGTGAGTTTTACTCAATTAATGAGAGTTTCAATGAAAATAGCATTTATCGGCGAAGCTGTTTCTGGATTTGGCGGTATGGAAACAGTCATTCGTGATGTTATTACTACCTTCAGGCAACAACATATCCATAGTGAAATGTTTTTCTTTTGTCGTAATGATAAAATGGATAAGGGATGGCTGGAAGGTATTAAGTACTCGTGTTCATTTTCCAATATTCGCTTAGGTTTTTTGCGTCGAGCGAAACATATTCATGCTTTAAGCAAATGGCTTCAGAATTATCAGCCAGATGTTGTTATTTGTATTGACGTTATCTCGTGTTTGTATGCGGCCAAAGCACGTAAAAAATCAGGAATTGATGTGCCAGTATTTTCATGGCCGCATTTTTCTTTAGATCACAAAAAACATGCTGAATATATCACCTGTGCCGACTATCATTTAGCAATCAGCTCTGGCATTAAACAGCAAATGATTAATCGGGGTGTATCAGAATCGACGATAAATGTTATTTTTAATCCAGTCGAAGCTAAAGATACAGTCATTCCTGCGCCTGAGGAAGGCGAAACGGCAACGTTCATTTATGTTGGGCGTATGAAATTCGAGGGCCAGAAGCGGGTTAAAGACCTCCTTGATGGCTTATCACAAGCGCAAGGTAACTGGAAACTCCATGTATTGGGTGATGGTTCCGATTTCGAAAAATGCCAGGCTTATGGTAGAGAATTAAATATTGATGATCGAATAGTCTGGTATGGTTGGCAACAACATCCCTGGGAATTGGTCCAGCAAGATATTAAAAAAGTGAGTGCGTTATTGCTCACGTCATCTTTTGAAGGTTTCCCAATGACCCTACTTGAAGCCTTGTCATGGGGAATTCCTTGCATCAGCGCCGATTGTGTCTCCGGGCCTGCTGACATTATTCAACCTGATGTTAATGGTCATCTGTATCAACCGGGAGATATTGCTGGTTTTGTATCTCTTCTCAATAAATATATAGCAGGTGAAATTTATATCGAACATGAAAAAATTCCTGCGTCGATCGATAAATTTTACCAATCGAAGTACTACGATAGATTACATAAGATAATTATTTCTGCTATTTCCCGGAGGAAATAATGCAGCAGGTGTTTTTCCAGGAAACTGAGTTTCTTAATTCAGTTATTGATTATAATCATAAAGTAGAAACAGAAAATCTTTGTCTGGATATCGCTTATGGAACTGACAAAAATTTTCTATTTGGTTGCGGAATTTCGATTGCTTCAATATTAAAGTATAATGAAGGAAGTCGATTGTGTTTCCATATTTTTACTGACTATTTTGGTGATGATGATCGTAAGTATTTTGATGCCCTGGCGCTGCAGTATAAAACCAGAATTAAAATATATCTGATTAATGCTGATCGACTCCGCTCATTGCCTAGCACTAAGAACTGGACTCATGCAATATATTTTCGCTTTGTTATTGCAGATTACTTTATTAATAAGGCGTCTAAAGTCCTTTATCTGGATGCAGATATCATTTGTCAGGGGAGTATTGAGCCACTAATTAATTTCTCATTTCCTGACAATAAAGTCGCCATGGTTGTTACAGAAGGGCAAACTGACTGGTGGGAAAAACGCGCACATTCGTTAGGTGTTGCGGGAATTGCTAAAGGTTACTTTAACTCCGGTTTTTTATTGATTAATACCGACCAATGGGCTGCTCAGCAGGTTTCTGCACGAGCCATTGCAATGCTAAATGATCCAGAAATAGTCAAAAAAATAACACATCCTGATCAGGATGTATTAAATATGTTGCTGGCAGACAGACTTATTTTTGCTGATATAAAATATAACACCCAGTTTAGCTTAAACTATCAACTCAAAGAAAGTTTTACAAACCCAGTAACCAACGATACTATTTTTATCCACTATATCGGTCCAACCAAGCCCTGGCATGATTGGGCCTGGGATTATCCTGTATCACAAGCCTTTATGGAGGCAAAAAATGCTTCGCCATGGAAGAATACGGCGTTGCTGAAACCGAACAATAGCAATCAATTAAGATATAGCGCAAAACATATGCTTAAAAAGCATAGATATCTAAAAGGATTTAGCAATTATCTTTTTTATTTTATTGAAAAGATAAAGCATTAAAACTGGGAAACTATAAAGTAATGATATAAGGGTAGCATTGTGGACTCATTTCCTGCCATAGAGATAGATAAAGTTAAAGCCTGGGATTATCGGCTAGCTAATATAAATACTTCTGAATGTTTAAATGTTGCCTATGGTGTCGATGCTAATTATCTTGATGGTGTAGGTGTTTCCATCACATCAATTGTCCTAAATAATCGACATATTAATCTTGATTTTTATATTATTGCTGATGTTTATAATGATGGTTTTTTTCAAAAAGTCGCAAAGCTTGCAGAGCAATACCAATTAAGAATCACGCTATATAGAATTAACACTGATAAGCTCCAGTGCTTGCCTTGTACACAGGTCTGGTCAAGAGCAATGTACTTCCGTTTATTTGCATTTCAATTATTGGGTTTAACGCTTGATCGTTTGCTTTATCTTGATGCAGATGTTGTTTGTAAAGGCGATATTAGCCAACTATTGCATCTGGATTTAAACGGAGCGGTAGCTGCTGTTGTTAAAGATGTTGAGCCAATGCAGGAAAAGGCGGTATCCAGGTTGTCTGATCCTGAATTACTTGGGCAATACTTTAATTCCGGCGTCGTTTATTTAGACTTAAAAAAATGGGCTGACGCAAAACTAACAGAAAAAGCGTTGTCTATTCTTATGAGTAAAGATAATGTTTATAAATACCCTGATCAGGATGTTATGAATATCTTACTGAAAGGGATGACAATATTTTTGCCTCGTGAGTACAATACAATTTATACAATTAAAAGTGAATTAAAAGACAAAAGACATCAAAACTATAAAAAGCTGATTACAGAAAGTACTTTGCTTATTCATTATACAGGTGCAACTAAACCGTGGCACAAATGGGCAATTTATCCATCGGTAAAATACTATAAAATAGCTTTAGAAAATTCACCATGGAAAGATGACTCTCCACGAGATGCAAAATCAATTATTGAATTTAAAAAAAGATATAAACATCTTTTAGTACAGCATAAATATATCTCAGGAATTATAGCAGGAGTCTGTTATCTTTGCCGAAAATATTACCGTAAATAACATTTAACTGGTTTATTATGATTCAGAAGAGCAAGATCAAAGACTTGGTTGTTTTTACCGATGAAAACAATTCAAAGTATCTCAATGTATTAAATGACTTCTTGTCTTATAATATAAATATCATCAAGGTTTTTCGTTCTATTGATGATACAAAAGTTATGCTTATTGATACCGATTACGGTAAATTGATTCTTAAGGTTTTTTCTCCGAAAGTTAAGCGTAACGAACGTTTCTTTAAGTCTCTGTTAAAAGGTGATTATTACGAACGCCTTTTTGAGCAAACCCAAAAAGTAAGAAATGAAGGGTTAAATACACTCAATGATTTTTATTTATTGGCTGAACGGAAAACCTTACGATTTGTCCATACTTATATCATGATCATCGAGTATATTGATGGCATAGAGTTGTGTGATATGCCTGATATTGATGATGTGCTAAAAAATAAAATTCAGCAATCAATTAATTCCTTACATCAACATGGTATGGTTTCTGGCGACCCCCATCGTGGTAACTTCATTATAAAAAATGGTGAGGTTCGAATTATTGATCTCTCCGGAAAACGTGCTTCAGCGCAGCGTAAAGCGAAAGATCGTATTGACTTAGAGCGTCATTACGGTATTAAAAATGAGATTAAAGATCTAGGCTATTATCTTTTAGTATATCGTAAAAAAATGCGCAATTTTATGCGGCGTTTGAAAGGGAAACCAGCGCGCTAAAATAGAAATATCCATAATTACATGTCTTCACCAGGACAGTTTTAAGCGGAGTTATTTATTTCACAGGTTTATCATGAAGAATATTAGATACATTGACAAAAAAGATGTTGAAAACCTGATTGAAAATAAAACATCTGATGATGTTATTATTTTTCTTTCTGGTCCTACATCGCAAAAAACACCTTTGTCAGCATTACGAACAAAGGATATTATTGCTGTCAATGGTTCTGCGCAATATTTGTTAAGTCATAATATCGTTCCTTTCATATATGTACTTACAGATGTCCGCTTTTTACATCAGCGTCGTGATGATTTTTATAAATTTAGCCAGAGAAGTCGTTATACCATAGTAAACGTTGACGTTTATGAACACGCTTCCAAAGAAGATAAACTTTATATCCTCCAGAACTGCCTTGTATTACGATCCTTTTACCGCCGAGAAAAAGGCGGTTTGATAAAGAAGATTAAATTTAATATTTTGAGCCAGATTCACAAAGAACTGCTAATCTCTGTACCGTTGTCTAAAAAAGGTCGTCTGGTTGGATTTTGCAAGGACATTAGTCTTGGTTATTGCTCATGCCATACTATCGCTTTTGCTGCAATTCAAATAGCATATTCACTTAAGTATGCGCGAATTATTTGCTCCGGTCTTGATTTAACTGGTAGTTGTTCGCGTTTCTATGATGAAAATAAGAATCCTATGCCCTCGGAATTAAGTAAGGATTTATTCAAAATCTTGCCATTTTTCCGTTTTATGCGTGATAATGTAGATGATATTAATATTTATAATTTGTCGGATGATACAGCAATTCAATATGATATCATTCCATTTATGGAACTGTCATAAAATTTATAATCTTGGGTTTGCTAAAAAATAATCTAGTATTTTCTATGTCTTTATCTCGTGCTATCAAAATATTGGAGTTGGCTAATAATGATTAAAAAGATAATATTTACCGTCACACCAATATTTTCTATACCGCCAAAAGGCGCTGCAGCGGTTGAAACATGGATTTATCAGGTCGCAAAAAAACTTTCGATTCCAGCAACTATCGCCTGTATTCGAAACGACGGTTACCCGACCTACACAAAAGTAAACGATAATTGTGATATTCATTACATTGGTTTTAGTCGAGTCTATAAACGACTTTTCCAAAAGTGGACTCGACTTGATCCTGTGCCGTATTCTCAGCGCATTTTAAATACTCAACCTAAAAATGCTGATCCGAAAGACTCAGTTATTGTTATTCACAATAGTATGAAGCTGTATAAACAGATTCGTAGCAGAAGCCCTCAAGCGCAGCTAGTCATGCACCTTCACAATGCTTTTGAACCAGGGCAGTTAGACAAAAGTGCAAAAATAATTGTTCCTAGCCAGTTTCTGTTCGATTTCTATTCGGAAAAGATGCCTGATGCAGATATCGCTATTGTGCCTAATGGTTTTTGCTCTGAATCGTATTTACATGATAATACTGAAGATTTAAGGAAGAAATTTAACATAGATGCGAATGATACGGTGTTATTATTTGCAGGAAGGATATCGCCAGATAAAGGCTGTCTGATGCTTATGGATGCTTTCAATAAGCTGCGTAAGAATCGAGATAACCTTAAATTGGTTATCGTTGGCGATCCTTTTGCCAGTAAAAAAGGTGAAAAAGCTGAATATCAGAAAAAGGTTCTGGATGAAGCGAAAGCTATTGGCGCGCAATGTATTATGGCGGGTGGGCAGCCACCAGAGCAGATGCATAAATATTACCGCTTAGCAGATTTAGTTATTGTTCCTTCTCAGGTAGAAGAAGCTTTTTGCATGGTAGCTGTTGAAGCGATGGCGGCTGGTAAACCTGTTCTTGCGAGTCAAAAAGGTGGGATAAACGAGTTTGTTCTGGAAGGAATAACAGGATATCACCTTGCAGAGCCTATGACGTCTGAAAGCATTCTCTCTGATATCAACCGGGTCTTAGCAGACAGTAATAGAGTACAAATTGCTGAAAATGCCCAGAAATTCGTTTTTTCAAAATATAGCTGGGAACATGTAACTCAGTGTTTTGAGACACAAATGCAAAACTGGTTTGGTTAAAAATTATTTGATTTGAAGAGCCTGCCTGAACTCAATGTCAGGCAGGCTTTTTTTTATTTATTCCGCATAGCTAACAGCAAACCAACAATCAAGCCAATTGGTTTAAGATCAACTTCCTCGAAATTACCTCGGATAATATAAAAACCAACAAGAGTTAAAAATAGCAGTAATTGGCCATTATAAGGAGTGACCACTACTTTTTTAAATGTTGCGTTAGCTGTTTCTTTGATAATAGAGCCATACAGATAAAGTAAAGCGAGTAGCCCAGCTAAACCTGCTGCAAACCAAATTGATAAAATAATGTTGTGTGGTCCAATGGATTGTCTGAACGTCCATGATGGAAAATCTACGACACGCTTATTGTATATTGCATGGTAAATATCATCGCCATAGCCATATCCCTTAAGCGGGTTCTCCATAATTAATGTCCATGCTGTACCTTGTGTACCATTGGTATAGCGATAAGAACTGTCGGTCTGTTGAAGTTTATAAATAAGCCTATCTTCATCGGTATGATCACCTTTAAAGGTAAATACGCAAGTTGCTGCAACAGAAATAATGATAGAGGTCAGCATCAATAATTTCCACTGACGATTTAAGATTAACCATAGTAGAGTCACTATGAATACTGCCAGCCATGCACCACGAGAGAGCGTTCCTAATAGCAGAAACAAGAAAACTGCGCTAAAAATTATGAATATTATTTTATAAGAGGTTTTCTTGATAAGCCAAAGGTTTAATAATGCTGGAAATAGAAACACCATTGAGTCGGAAATACTACGATGTTCATAGGTCGAAAATGGCATTATTCCTTTATTATAATCTTGAATATAAGAAATAATTTCAACAAGACAACGTAACCCAAGCCCGGTAACTAATGAGTATAGTACAACTTTACCGATGCTTTCATTATCTTCATCTTTTAATAATACGGGTATAAGTAAACTATATGCCAAAAATCCTTTTAGCACTGTGTTACTGAATTCTTTAAAACTTATTTTCAGATCTGGTGATATGAAAGTGGCATATAAAAGAATGAGTGACAGAGCCAGGACACTATAAAAAAGATTATTTTTGTAGAGCTCTTTAAATGTCCCTGGAGCACGGAAAACTTGATAAATTACCGTAATAATCATTAGTACAGATATGATATGTTTATAACGGGTAATACCATCAAGGAAAAAGGTTGCAATAAAGAGGAATACCAACACTCTATTCCAGTATGGTTTCCAGTTCTCTTTATTACGCAGCGCCAGCGAGGCTGTTAACATTGCTTCTCCACCATCTTAAATAATATAGAACGTGTTAATCAGGAATTGATTTTTTTTAATACTGCTTCTGCAGCCAGATGAGCAAGATCTTTATCCGGTGCCATGCAAACTACCTGATTCTTCCCATAACCGCCAATTAATCCCGGGTCTGTAGGCCCATAAACTGTGATATTGGGTTTATCAAGTGCCGCAGTTAAATGGCTTAATCCTGTATCGACTGACACAACAAATTTAGCTCCAGCCAGCACGCGGGCAACGCCTTCCAGAGTCATCTTCGGCAGTACGTCGACATAATCAAAGCCTTCCGCCAGCCTTTTTGCCCGCTCTTCTTCATGCGGCGCTCCCCACGGTAGTTTAATTCGAATCCCTGAACCTGCCAGTAAACCAATTAATTCTCGCCAGTGCTCTTCCGGCCAGTGTTTATCATCGCGGGTGGTCGCATGAAGGAATACAGCATACTCCCCAGCATCCGGTAGAGGATTTGTCAGGAAATGCTGCGCAATAGCATAATCGCCCTGGGCCTGCGGTTTGCTATACCCAAGGCTTTTTGCGAACAGTTCACGGGTACGTTCTACGGCATGCTGCTGTTTCGCAATATGATGTTTGCGATTGTAAAACAGGCTGGCTAAAGGCTCGCGAGCGGTTTGCCAGTCCATGCCATGCTTAACGCCATGTGCTAAACGTGTCACCAGCGCTGCGCTTTTTACCAGCCCTTGGGCGTCGATAATTGCGTCATAGTTTTCCGCTTGAAGGGCTTCACGAAACGCTTTCCGTTCCGCTTTTATGGGGGCCGAGAACCAGGCTTTGCGCCAGCGACGTATCGCCACCGGAATAACCCGCTCAACGGCGGCGTGCCAGGAAGGAATCTGTGCGAATCCCTCTTCCACCACCCAATCAAACTTAATCCCCGGGATTGCCTGCTGGGCATCGGTGAGTGCGGGCAGCGTATGGAGAACATCGCCCATCGACGATGTTTTAACGATCAAAACCCGCATCCGTCAGGCTTCCTCTTGTAACAACAGCGCGTTAAGTTCTTCCAGTACGCGCTGGGGAGTAATGTCGATCAGACTCTGGTGATATCCTTCTGCGGCATCGCCTTTACGCACTTTGTGATAGCCGGTAATCAGGCGGATCACGCGCGCTTTATGGGAAAGCGGCGGCGTAAAGTCCGGACTGCTCGGCCCATACAGAGCAACCAGTGGACGATTGAGCGCCGCAGCAACGTGCATCAGGCCAGAATCGTTAGTGACAATGGCTTTACAGGCGGCAATCAAAATGACTGCCTGCTCAAGCTGTGTTTCCCCCGCCAGGTTCCGACACCATGCCTGCTGCTCGGTATTCAAAGCGGCAAGAATCTCATTGCCCGCCTCATGATCTTTCGCCGAGCCAAACAGAACCACCTGATAACCTTCATCAATCAGCTGCTTTGCCAGCTCTGCATAGTGGTAGTGTGGCCAGCGTTTCGCCGGGCCAAACTCCGCGCCCGGACAAAAGCCAATCATCGGACGTTCTGATGAAAGCGAAAATTGATTACAGGTATATGATTTTTCACCTTCGCTCACTTGCAATTGCGGCCATAACAACGGTTTTGGTAGATCTTGTGCGGTACGCATCACGCCTTTGTCATAGGCCAGCGCCACATAGCGTTCCACCATTAGCGGCCAGGCTTCTTTATCGAGCACACGTACATCGTTGAGTAAACCGTAGCGCATCTCGCCGCGCCAGCCGGTGCGATGAGGAATACCCGCGAAGAAAGGCACTAATGCGGATTTGAAGGAGTTGGGTAAGACGTAGGCGCGGTCGTAGCGCTTTTCACGCAGACTATGACCCAGTTTGCGGCGTTCGCCGATTTCCAGCGCCCCGTGACCGAGAGGCATAGGGATAGCTTCGTTAACTTCCGGCATCCGCGATAATAATGGACGGCACCATGCCGGTGCCATCACGTCGATTATCGCCTGGGGATAGCGCGCCTGGAGCGTGCGATAGAGACTTTGCGACATCATCATGTCGCCAACCCAAGACGGGCCGATCACCAGTATTTTCATGCAGAGCTCTTATGCGTCGCGATTCAGCCAGGCCATGTATTCCGTTACACCTTCAGCAACGGTTTTGAACGGTTTGTCGTAACCCGCAGCGCGCAGATTAGTCAGATCCGCCTGAGTAAACGCCTGGTAGCGGCCTTTCAGTTTATCCGGGAACGGAATGTATTCGATCTGACCTTTCTTGTGATAAGCCAGTGTTGCATCTGCTACTGCCTGGAAGGATTCCGCACGACCAGTACCGAGGTTGAAGATGCCGGAAACGCCATTTTCCAGGAACCACAGATTCACATCAGCCACGTCGCCCACGTAGACGAAGTCGCGTTTAAAGTTCTCGCTACCTTCGAACAGTTTCGGTGATTCACCGTTATTAAGCTGGGTGTTGAGATGGAAAGCGACGCTCGCCATGCTGCCTTTATGGCCTTCACGCGGTCCATAAACGTTGAAATAGCGGAAGCCAACAATCTGCGAGTTCGCTTCTGGCAGGATTTGACGAACATATTCATCAAACAGGAACTTCGAATAACCATAGACGTTCAGTGGTTTTTCGTATTCGCGGGATTCAATAAAGTCGGAGGTGCGACCGCCGTAAGTGGCTGCGGAAGAGGCGTACAGGAACGGGATTTCGCGCTCCAGACAGTAGTGCAGCAGCTCTTTGGAGTATTGATAGTTGTTATCCATCATATACTTGCCGTCCCACTCGGTAGTGGAAGAGCACGCACCTTCGTGGAAAATCGCTTCGACATCGCCGAACTCTTCGCCCGCCATAATCTGGATCAGGAAGTCTTCCTTATCCATATAGTCCGCGATGTTCAGGTCCACCAGGTTCACAAACTTGGTGCCGTCTTTCAGGTTGTCCACCACCAGAATATCGGTGATGCCTTTATCATTCAGGGCCTTAACGATGTTGCTGCCGATAAAGCCCGCGCCGCCGGTAACGATGATCATAACTGTAACCTTCGAATTATGGAGTCAGAGACAATCTCAGACACGAATACTTCTATCATATCACTACACGGCGTTGGCTTCAGCCATTCGCCGAAAGTGAGGGGGATGGACGTTATTTATTCTAAATTTTACAGAAGTGTTAACGCGTCATCTCGTCGCAAACTATAAGTTTGGGTAATATGTGCTGGAAATTGCCCTGTCTGGAGAATCGCAATGCGTGGAGAATTTTATCAGCAGTTAACTAACGATCTGGAAACCGCAAGGGCGGAAGGGTTGTTTAAAGAAGAACGCATTATTACGTCTGCGCAGCAAGCAGATATCACTGTGGCTGATGGAAGCCACGTCATTAACTTTTGTGCCAACAACTATCTCGGACTGGCGAATCATCCGGAACTGATTGCGGCGGCAAAAGCGGGAATGGATTCTCACGGTTTCGGCATGGCTTCGGTGCGTTTTATTTGCGGCACCCAGGATAGCCATAAAGAGCTTGAGCAGAAACTGGCAGCATTTCTCGGCATGGAAGATGCGATTCTCTACTCTTCCTGTTTTGATGCCAACGGCGGTCTGTTTGAAACGTTGCTGGGCGCGGAAGACGCCATTATCTCCGATGCTCTGAACCATGCCTCGATCATCGACGGCGTGCGACTGTGCAAAGCCAAACGCTATCGCTATGCCAACAACAATATGCAGGAGCTGGAAGCGTGCCTGAAAGAAGCGCGTGAATCCGGGGCGCGCCATGTGTTAATCGCCACCGATGGCGTGTTCTCTATGGATGGCGTAATTGCCAACCTGAAAGGGGTTTGCGATCTGGCAGATATTTACGATGCGCTGGTGATGGTGGATGATTCCCATGCGGTCGGTTTTGTCGGCGAAAACGGACGTGGCTCCCATGAATACTGCGATGTGATGGGCCGTGTCGATATCATCACCGGCACGCTGGGTAAAGCACTGGGCGGGGCTTCTGGTGGTTACACCGCAGCGCGTAAAGAGGTGGTTGAGTGGCTGCGTCAGCGTTCTCGCCCGTACCTGTTCTCCAACTCACTGGCACCTGCCATTGTGGCTGCTTCCATTAAAGTGCTGGAGATGGTCGAAGCGGGCAGTGAGCTGCGTGACCGTCTGTGGGCGAACGCGCGCCAGTTCCGTGAGCAGATGTCGGCGGCGGGCTTTACCTTGGCGGGTGCTGATCACGCCATTATTCCGGTCATGCTTGGCGATGCTGTAGTGGCGCAAAAATTTGCCCGTGAACTGCAAAAAGAGGGCATTTACGTCACCGGTTTCTTCTATCCGGTCGTTCCGAAAGGTCAGGCGCGTATTCGTACCCAGATGTCTGCGGCGCATACCCCTGAGCAAATTACGCGTGCGGTAGAAGCGTTCACGCGTATTGGTAAACAACTGGGCGTAATCGCCTGAGTGAGGATGTGAGATGAAAGCGTTATCCAAACTGAAAGCGGAAGAGGGCATCTGGATGACCGACGTTCCTGAACCGGAACTCGGACATAACGATCTGCTGATTAAAATCCGTAAAACAGCCATCTGCGGGACTGACGTTCACATCTATAACTGGGATGAGTGGTCGCAAAAAACCATCCCAGTACCGATGGTTGTCGGCCATGAATATGTCGGTGAGGTGGTTGGCATCGGTCAGGAAGTGAAAGGCTTCAAGATCGGCGATCGCGTTTCTGGCGAAGGCCATATCACCTGCGGTCACTGTCGCAACTGTCGTGGCGGTCGTACCCATCTGTGCCGCAACACGATCGGCGTCGGCGTTAACCGTCCGGGCTGCTTCGCCGAATATCTGGTGATCCCGGCGTTCAACGCCTTCAAAATCCCCGACAATATTTCCGATGACTTAGCCGCAATTTTTGACCCGTTCGGAAATGCGGTGCATACGGCGCTATCGTTTGATCTGGTCGGCGAGGATGTGCTGGTTTCTGGTGCAGGCCCAATTGGTATTATGGCCGCGGCGGTAGCGAAACACGTTGGTGCACGCAACGTGGTGATCACTGATGTTAACGAATACCGTCTGGGGCTGGCGCGCAAAATGGGCATCACTCGTGCGGTTAACGTCGCCAAAGAAAACCTCAATGACGTGATGGCCGAGCTGGGCATGACTGAAGGCTTTGATGTTGGTCTGGAGATGTCTGGTGCGCCGTCAGCGTTTCGCACGATGCTGGACACCATGAATCACGGTGGTCGTATTGCGATGCTGGGTATCCCGCCGTCTGATATGTCTATCGACTGGACAAAAGTGATCTTTAAAGGCCTGTTCATTAAAGGTATTTACGGTCGTGAGATGTTTGAAACCTGGTACAAGATGGCGGCGCTGATTCAGTCTGGTCTGGATCTCTCGCCAATCATTACCCATCGTTTCTCCATCGACGATTTCCAGAAAGGCTTTGATGCCATGCGTTCGGGCCAGTCCGGGAAAGTTATTCTGAGCTGGGATTAACACGAACAAGGGCTGGTATTCCAGCCCTTTCTCCTGAGGATAATCCGTTAAATATGTAAAATCCTGTCAGTGTAATAAAGATATCGTAATTGCGCTGTTATCTTATATTGCTGCTTTCATTATCTCTCTAGCCTGAAGTGACTTTCTCACCCGTAAAAATAATATTTCACAAGCTTAATGGTTTCTTAATACAAAGCCTGTACAACGTTAGGGTAACTTCAGAGGTCGTCGGTAATTTATGATGAACAGCACCAATAAACTAAGTGTTATTATCCCGTTATATAATGCGGGAGATGATTTCAACGCTTGCATGGAATCTTTAATTGCGCAAACCTGGACTGCTCTGGAAATTATTATTATTAACGATGGATCAACGGATAATTCTGTTGAAATAGCAAAGCATTACGCAGAAAAACATCCACATGTTCGCTTGCTGCATCAGGCGAATGCTGGCGCATCGGTGGCGCGTAATCGCGGGATCGAGGCAGCGACGGGCAAATATGTTGCTTTTGTCGATGCTGATGATGAAGTCTATCCCACCATGTATGAAACGCTGATGACCATGGCGTTAGAGGACGATCTCGACGTGGCGCAGTGCAACGCTGACTGGTGTTTTCGTGAAACGGGGGAAACCTGGCAATCCATTCCCACCGATCGCATACGCTCAACCGGCGTATTAACCGGCCCGGACTGGCTGCGGATGGGACTTTCTTCTCGCCGCTGGACTCACGTTGTCTGGATGGGCGTTTATCGCCGCGATGTTATTGTAAAAAATAACATTAAATTTATTGCCGGATTACATCATCAGGATATTGTCTGGACAACAGAATTTATGTTTAACGCGCTGCGTGCGCGATATACCGAGCAATCGTTATATAAATATTATCTGCATAATACGTCAGTGAGTCGGTTGAATAGACAAGGGAATAAAAACCTTAATTATCAACGTCACTATATTAAAATTACCCGCCTGCTGGAGAAATTAAATCGAAATTATGCCGACAAAATTACAATTTATCCGGAATTTCATCAGCAAATAACTTACGAAGCATTGCGTGTTTGCCATGCGGTGCGCAAAGAGCCAGATATTATTATCCGCCAACGGATGATTGCTGAGATATTTACTTCCGGCATGTATAAGCGCCTGATTACTAATGTCCGCAGCGTAAAGGTGGGTTATCAGGCATTACTGTGGTCTTTCCGCTTATGGCAATGGCGCGACAAAACACGATCGCACCATCGCATTACGCGTAGCGCCTTTAATTTGCGCTAGCGTTAAACTTCGCCGCTTCGGGCTGTTTGCCCCAGCCTTGCCACTGATGTTGAAAGTAAACGATCAGCGTGCTCTGGCTGATGCTTTCGCTTAATACTTCAAAGAAGCGATTCGCATAAACTGGCTCCAGCGGTTTTTTCGGTTTACACAGCTTCACGCCACGGAACGGATTACGCGGTGCGTCGGGCACAGTATTTTTCGGCGGTGTAGATGTATCGACCTGTGGTTCATTCAGCAAGCTGCTGGCTTTCACCAGCGTAATGTCTGGCGGCAGGTTATAAACCATTTGTTGCAATACGCGTACCGTTGAGGGATGTGGATGACCAATGGCGATGGTCGAACCGTTGCGACGCGCCAGGTCAATTGCACGATTAAACTGTACACGAATATCCGCTTCATTTTGCGAATCGTCGAGGAACACCTTCCGTTTAATAACCTTCACGCCAGTGCCTTGTGCGGCGCGCATCGCCTGGGTATTACCGATGGTTACGCTGTCGAGGAAGTAAAGATTGTAACGCGCCAGCGCCTGCATCACTTTCTGCATACCAAACAGGTTAGAGGTCATTTTGCTGCCCATGTGGTTGTTGATTCCCACGGCATAGGGCACGTTATTGACCGCACTACGAATAATGCGCTCAATTTCGTCGCTGCTCATCTCCGGGCGCAGCGTGTTTTTCTCCAGCGGCTGTTTACTCAACGGTGCCATTGGCAGATGGATCAACACTTCGTGACCGCTGTTATGCGCTTTGGTCGCCATCTCTCTGGCGTGCGGTGAATCGGGTAACACGGCGACGGAGATCGCGGAGGGCATTGCCAGCACCTGGTTTTCGTTGTGCGGGCGATAACCAAAATCATCAATGACGATGGCTAGTTTGCCAGCAATTACGGGGGAGGAGAGCGCCAACAGCGCGGCAAATGCAAGAACGTTACGACGAAATGGAAACAAAACTTATCTTCCCAACCACGGTTGTGGATTGACCGCCTGACCCTGGCGGCGAATTTCGAAATAGAGTGAAGGCCGACCCTGACCACCACTGCTGCCCACCAGTGCAATTGGCTGGCCCGCGCGAACCTGCGAACCAACGCTCACCAGTGCGCTCTGATTATAGCCGTAAAGACTCATGTCGCCTTTACCGTGCTCAACCACCACCACCAGACCGTAGCCTTGCAGCCAGTCAGCCAGAATCACCCGACCGTCGGCAATCGCTTTAACTTCAGTACCTTCAGAAGCACCGATAACCATCCCTTTCCAACGCAGTTCGCCTTGTAGCTGTTCGCCATAGCGATGCAGCGTTGGCCCGCGAACCGGCCAGAATGCCTGACCGCGCGGCGCGCCCAGACCACCGGTACGGGACATCAGCGATTTTTCGCTTTCAGTCGGTTTGTAGGTGGTGCCTTTACGCGTCGCTTCTTTCTGACGGTCGCGAACCGCCTGGGCTTCGCGCGCTTCACGTTCAGCACGCGCTTTCGCTGCCGCTTCTGCACGGGCAATGCTGTTACGCAGACGGGATTCGTTGGCACGCAGTTCACTTAGCTGCTGCTGACCTTGCTGGATGGAAGATTCCAGCCCCGCCAGCGTCTTTTTACGCTCGTTCAGCGCCTGAGTCAGTTTCGCCTGTTGGGCGCGCTGCTCATATAACAGCGTTTGTTGCTCGCTTTGTTTCTCTTCCAGTTCGGCACGCTGCATGGCGACTTCTTCACGCGTTTGCTTCAACTGGGCGATGGTTTCTTGTCGCGCCTGGTTGAGATAGCCGAAGTAAGCCTGCAATCGTTGACCGCGCTGGCTTTCTTCACCGCTGAGAATCAGCTGAATACCGGTATGTTCACCCTGACGAAACGCGGCATCCAGTTGTGCGGCGAGGCTGCGTTCCTGGGCGGCTTTTTGCTGCTCCAGTTTGGCAATCGACGCGTTCATCTCATCAATCTGTTTATTCAGTTGATTGAGCGTGTTTTGCGTTTCGCGCAGCTTGCGAGTGGCTTCGGAGATCGCCTCTTCCTGCTTTTTCAGCTGAGCAAGCAGGCTTGAGCGTTGTTGTTGCTGTTGGCGTACCGCGCGCTCTTTCGCGGCGATATCGGCCTGAATAGACTTGAGTTGGTCGCGGTCATCCGCGTGGGCGGAAAACGTGCACAACAATACGCCAGCGCTAAGAACGCTGGCGTAAATGATGGGCCTGACTGCAAACCTGCGCGGTTTCGTGGCCCGTGTCATGGTATTAATCGCCTTTCCCCTCATGGGGAGGGATTATTCCACGATGAACAGCGGCTTACCAGTCATCTCTTGTGGAATTTCCATCCCCATCAGCGACAACATGGTCGGTGCGATGTCAGAAAGCTTACCGCCTTCAACCGCTTTCACGTTCTTATCACCAACGTAAATCAGCGGAACTGGCAGGTTGGTGTGTGCTGTGTGTGCCTGACCCGTTGCCGGATCGCGCATCTGTTCAGCGTTACCGTGGTCAGCGGTGATCAGCAGTTGTCCACCCACGGACTCAACGGCTTTTGTCACTTCTGCAACACAGTGATCCAGCGCTTCTACCGCTTTAACCGCCGCTTCCATCACCCCGGTGTGACCTACCATGTCGCCGTTCGGATAGTTACAGATAATGGTGTCGTATTTGCCGCTCTTGATTGCCGCAACCAGTTTTTCGGTCAGCTCTGCGGAGCTCATTTCCGGTTGCAGATCGTAGGTAGCCACTTTCGGTGAGTTGATCAGAATGCGATCTTCGCCTTTGAACGACTCTTCTACGCCACCGTTGAAGAAGAAAGTAACGTGGGCATATTTTTCGGTTTCGGAAATACGCAGCTGAGTTTTGTCGTTTTTCGCCATCCACTCGCCGAAGGTGTTAACCAGAGACGCCGGTGGGTAAGCCACTGCGGTTTTGATGTCAGCGGCGTATTCGGTCAGCATCACGAAATCGACGTTAACCACTTTCTTACGCGCGAAGCCGTCAAAATCAGCGTTCACGAATGCACGAGTGATTTCACGCGCACGGTCAGCACGGAAGTTCATGAAAATCAGCGCGTCGCCGTCTTCCATTGCTGCATCTGGCTGGCCTTCCGCACGGATAACGGTCGCTTTCACGAATTCGTCGTTTTCGTCGCGAGCATAAGCAGCCTGCAAACCAGCAACGGCAGTATCGGCCTGGAATTCACCCTGCGCCAGAGTCAGCAGGTCATAGGCTTTTTCAACGCGATCCCAACGATTGTCGCGGTCCATGGCGTAGTAACGACCAATGATGGACGCTACGCGGCCTTTACCCAGCGCGGCAAATTTCTCTTCGAATTTTTTCAGCGAAGATTCAGCACTGCGCGGCGGAGTGTCGCGACCGTCAAGGAATGCGTGCAGATAGATTTTTTCTGCACCGCGTTCAGCTGCCAGTTCTACCATCGCCATGATGTGATCTTCGTGGCTGTGTACGCCGCCTGCGGAGAGCAGACCCATAATGTGTACTGCTTTGCCTGCGTTTTTCGCTTTATCTACCGCACCAGTCAGTACCGGGTTAGCGAAGAAAGCGCGATCTTTGATTTCAACGTCCAGACGAGTCAGGTCCTGATACACGATGCGGCCGGCACCCAGGTTAACGTGGCCTACTTCGGAGTTACCCATCTGACGGTCAGGCAGACCGACTTCCAGACCGGAAGCGTCGATCAGGGTATGCGGACGATTGGCCCACAGTGCATCCATTACCGGGGTTTTAGCACTAAAAATGGCGTTATCCTGCTGTTCTTCGCGATAGCCATAGCCATCCAGAATCACCAGTACCATAGGTTTTTTAGAAACCGACATTGCGACAACCTCATACTCAAGAGTCAAAATTTGCGTAATTTTACTACAGCTGAATCGATAAAATAGCCTCTGAAGATCAAAATATACGACCGCTCGCGGCAAGCCGATGCCAGATTTGCGATTTTTTTTCGTAGTGCCCCGCAAAATTGCATTCCAGTTAACGCGCTGGCTGTATTTGCCGCACTGCGCAGGTATACTCCTTTCCTGGTTTTTTTAATCACTACGTCGGGAGTTGTTACCCCCCATGCAAGAAATTATGCAATTTGTTGGCCGTCATCCCATACTGAGTATCGCCTGGATCGCGTTACTGGTGGCGGTTCTTGTCACTACGTTTAAGAGCCTGACCTCGAAAGTGAAGGTGATTACTCGTGGTGAAGCTACGCGTCTGATCAACAAAGAAGACGCTGTGGTTGTGGATTTACGTCAGCGTGATGACTTCCGTAAAGGCCATATCGCAGGTTCTATCAATCTGTTGCCGAGCGAAATCAAAGCCAACAATGTTGGTGAGCTTGAGAAGCACAAAGACAAACCGGTTATCGTGGTAGACGGTTCTGGCATGCAGTGCCAGGAGCCTGCAAACGCGCTGACGAAAGCTGGTTTTGCGCAAGTATTCGTGCTGAAAGACGGCGTCGCTGGCTGGGCTGGCGAAAACTTGCCTCTGGTGCGCGGCAAATAATTTACCTGTCGTCTTTCATGATGCAGGCCGTTAGCTGCAATTATGCCCCCAGCGACTTATTGTTATAAGCTTCTGGGGACACTCCATTTTGCTGCCGCCCTGCAACATGAAATTTCAGGGTAAAAAACAGGAGCTAAGTTATGGCCAATGTTGAAATCTATACCAAAGAAACCTGCCCGTATTGCCATCGTGCAAAAGCACTGCTGAGCAGCAAGGGCGTGAGTTTTCAGGAGCTGCCGATCGATGGCAACGCCGCTAAGCGTGAAGAGATGATCAAACGCAGCGGTCGCACCACGGTTCCCCAGATTTTTATTGACGCACAGCACATTGGCGGCTGTGATGACTTGTATGCATTGGATGCACGTGGTGGACTGGATCCCCTGCTGAAATAACGTGTGAACGTTGGCATTACATTGCGCAGTATTTAAGGACAACACTTAAGGGTTTTCTACACATGTCAGAACAAAACAACACCGAAATGACTTTCCAGATCCAACGTATTTATACCAAGGATATTTCTTTCGAAGCGCCGAACGCGCCGCACGTTTTCCAGAAAGATTGGCAGCCAGAAGTTAAACTTGATCTGGATACGGCATCTTCTCAACTGGCAGATGACGTTTACGAAGTGGTACTGCGTGTTACCGTAACGGCATCCCTGGGCGAAGAAACTGCGTTCCTGTGTGAAGTTCAGCAGGGCGGTATTTTCTCCATCGCGGGTATCGAAGGCACCCAGCTGGCACATTGCCTGGGCGCATACTGCCCGAACATTCTGTTCCCGTATGCTCGTGAATGCATCACCAGCATGGTATCCCGCGGTACATTCCCGCAACTGAACCTTGCGCCGGTTAACTTCGATGCGCTGTTCATGAACTATTTGCAGCAGCAGGCTGGCGAAGGTACTGAAGAACATCAGGATGCCTGATGAATCAACGTAATGCTTCAATGACTGTGATCGGTGCCGGCTCGTACGGCACCGCTCTTGCCATCACCCTGGCAAGAAATGGCCACGAGGTTGTCCTCTGGGGCCATGACCCTGAACATATCGCAACGCTTGAACGCGACCGCTGTAACGCCGCGTTTCTCCCCGATGTGCCTTTTCCCGATACGCTCCATCTTGAAAGCGATCTCGCCACCGCGCTGGCAGCCAGCCGTAATATTCTCGTCGTCGTACCCAGCCATGTCTTTGGTGAAGTGCTGCGCCAGATTAAACCGCTGATGCGTTCTGATGCGCGTCTGGTGTGGGCGACTAAAGGTCTGGAAGCGGAAACCGGGCGTCTGTTACAGGACGTGGCGCGTGAGGCGTTAGGCGATCAAATTCCGCTAGCGGTTATCTCTGGCCCAACATTTGCGAAAGAACTGGCAGCAGGTTTACCGACGGCTATTTCGCTGGCCTCTACCGACCAGACCTTCGCCGATGATCTCCAGCAGTTGCTGCACTGTGGCAAAAGTTTCCGCGTTTACAGCAACCCGGATTTCATTGGCGTGCAGCTTGGTGGCGCGGTGAAAAACGTCATTGCCATTGGCGCGGGGATGTCCGACGGTATCGGTTTTGGCGCGAATGCACGAACGGCGCTAATTACCCGTGGCCTGGCTGAGATGTCGCGTCTTGGCGCGGCGCTGGGTGCCGATCCTGCCACCTTTATGGGCATGGCGGGGCTGGGCGATCTGGTGCTTACCTGTACCGACAACCAGTCGCGTAACCGCCGTTTTGGCATGATGCTCGGTCAGGGCATGGATGTACAAAGCGCGCAGGAGAAGATTGGTCAGGTGGTGGAAGGCTATCGCAATACGAAAGAAGTCCGCGAGTTGGCGCATCGCTTCGGCGTTGAAATGCCAATAACCGAGGAAATTTATCAAGTATTATATTGCGGAAAAAACGCGCGCGAGGCAGCATTGACTTTACTAGGTCGCGCACGCAAGGACGAGCGCAGCAGCCACTAAACCCAGGGAACCTTTGTTACCGCTATGACCCGGCCCGCGCAGAACGGGCCGGTCATTATCTCATCGTGTGGAGTAAGCAATGTCGTGTGAAGAACTGGAAATTGTCTGGAACAATATTAAAGCTGAAGCCAGAACGCTGGCGGACTGTGAGCCAATGCTGGCCAGTTTTTACCACGCGACGCTACTCAAGCACGAAAACCTTGGCAGTGCGCTGAGCTACATGCTGGCGAACAAGCTGTCATCGCCAATCATGCCTGCCATTGCTATCCGCGAAGTGGTTGAAGAAGCCTACGCCGCTGACCCGGAAATGATCGCTTCTGCGGCCTGTGATATTCAGGCGGTGCGTACCCGCGACCCGGCAGTCGATAAATACTCAACGCCGTTGTTATACCTGAAAGGTTTTCATGCCTTGCAGGCGTATCGCATCGGTCACTGGCTGTGGAATCAGGGCCGTCGCGCACTGGCTATTTTTCTGCAAAACCAGGTTTCTGTGACGTTCCAGGTCGATATTCACCCGGCAGCAAAAATTGGCCGTGGCATTATGCTCGACCACGCGACGGGCATTGTCGTTGGTGAAACGGCGGTGATTGAAAACGACGTGTCGATTCTGCAATCCGTCACCCTTGGCGGTACTGGGAAAACCAGCGGTGACCGTCACCCGAAAATTCGTGAAGGCGTGATGATTGGCGCGGGCGCGAAAATTCTCGGCAATATTGAAGTTGGGCGCGGCGCGAAGATTGGCGCAGGTTCCGTGGTGTTGCAACCGGTGCCGCCGCATACTACCGCCGCTGGCGTTCCGGCACGCATTGTCGGTAAACCAGACAGCGATAAGCCATCAATGGATATGGACCAGCATTTCAACGGTATTAACCATACGTTTGAGTATGGTGATGGGATCTGACGTCCTGTGATTGTGCCGGATGCGATGTAATCATCTATCCGGCATACAGTAACTAATCTCTCAACACCGCTCCCGGATACCCCAGCTGCCGCCAGGCTTCATACACCACTACCGACACCGCATTGGACAGGTTCATGCTGCGGCTGTCTGGCACCATCGGAATACGAATTTTTTGTTCAGCGGGCAGGGCATCAAGAATGCTCGCTGGAAGGCCGCGTGTTTCCGGGCCGAACATCAGATAATCGCCATCCTGATAGCTTACGGCGCTATGTGCGGGCGTACCTTTTGTAGTGAGAGCAAACAGGCGCTGGGGATTTTCTGCTTCGAGGAACGCGCTGTAGTCATGATGACGCGTAACGGCGGTAAATTCGTGGTAGTCCAGCCCTGCGCGGCGCAGGCGCTTATCGTCCCAGGCAAATCCCATTGGTTCGATGATATGCAGACGAAAGCCGGTGTTAGCGCAAAGACGGATGATGTTGCCAGTATTTGGCGGAATTTCTGGTTCGTAAAGTACGATGTTTAGCATACTGCCCCCTTAGTGCGGGGGCAGGATAGCAGAAAATTGGTGAGCCGTGCGGCCTTTTCCCCTCACCCCGGCCCTCTCCCCAGAGGGGCAAGGGGGAAACGACTATGCCGCATTCCCTTTCGCCATCGGAGCCAGCGCCGCAGGCAACTCTTTACCCAGCCCCTGCACCAGCGAATCTTGCGTAATTTCACTGATCGATTTCGCGCCCGTCAGCGTCATCGCCACTTTCATCTCTTTTTCGATCAGATTCAGCAGGTTAGCCACGCCAGCCTGGCCCGCCGTTGCCAGCGCATACAGGAAAGCACGACCCAGCAGTACGGTGTCGGCACCGAGCGCAATCATACGCACGACATCAAGCCCGTTACGAATGCCGCTATCTGCCAGAATGGCGATATCCCCTTTTACCGCGTCCGCAATAGCAGGCAGTGCGCGGGCAGAAGAGAGCACACCATCTAACTGACGACCGCCGTGGTTAGAAACCACAATCCCGTCAGCGCCAAAACGTACCGCATCACGCGCATCTTCTGGGTCGAGGATCCCTTTGATCACCATCGGGCCATCCCAGAAATCGCGGATCCACTCAAGGTCTTTCCATGAGATGGACGGATCGAAGTTATTCCCCAGCCAGCCGATGTAATCTTCCAGCCCGGTCGGTTTGCCAAGGTAAGCCGAGATATTACCTAAATCATGCGGACGACCATTCAGGCCCACATCCCACGCCCATTGTGGGTGAGTCACCGCCTGCAGGTAGCGGCGCATTGCGGCGTTCGGGCCGCTCATACCCGAATGCGCATCACGGTAGCGTGCGCCCGGCGTTGGCATATCCACGGTGAAAACCAGCGTCGAACACCCCGCGGCTTTTGCTCGTTCCAGTGCGTTACGCATAAAACCGCGATCGCGCAGTACGTAAAGCTGGAACCACATTGGGCGCTTGATGGCTGGTGCGACTTCCTCAATCGGGCAAACGGAAACCGTCGAGAGGGTAAACGGAATGCCATGCGCATCCGCCGCTTTTGCGGCCTGAACTTCGCCGCGTCGCGCATACATGCCGCACAAGCCCACTGGAGCCAGCGCTACTGGCATCGACAATTTCTCATTAAACAGCGTCGTTTCCAGACTTAAGTCGGACATGTTTTTCAGAATACGCTGGCGCAGCGCCACTTCTGATAAATCTTCCATGTTACGACGCAGGGTATATTCAGAATATGCGCCGCCATCCATATAGTGGAACAGGAACGGCGGCAGAATGCGTTGTGCTGCGGCGCGATAATCGCTGGCTGCAGAAATAATCATGCGTTTTTCTCCCTCGAATGCTCATTATGCTCACCGGGCAGGCGGGTAATCCGTGCACGGCGCGCCTGATCTTCATCGAATCTTTTCATGGTGCTGTGGACAAAACTGAGGTGCGCCATCATCGCTTTACGCGCCCCGTCGGCATACCCGGCAAAAATGGCGTCAATGACTGCCTGATGCTGCTCGGTCAGTTGTGAAAAAACGGGCGGCACGAGATACATCCGTTGACGGCTTTGCATCACCGAGGATTGCAGAACATCAAAGAAACCACGCATGGTTTGTAGCAGCACGATGTTATGCGAGGCTTCGGCAATAGCCAGATGAAAACGAACGTCCGCTTGCGAAGCGAGGTCCGGGTCTTCGCTGAGCGTTGCCTCAAAGCAAAGCTGAATTTTCTCTTTGTCACCAGGCGTGGCGCGCATCGCTGCATGCCATGCGGTGCTGGCTTCAATGGCGTAGCGGGCTTCCAGAATATCGAAACTGTAATCCGGATCATCGGCCATCAGCGTTTTCAGCGGCTGGACGATGTTTTGCTCCGACCACGCGTCATGACGCCAGCGCACAAATGTGCCACCACCGCGACGACTAAGAAGTACGCCTTCGCTCACCAGTTTTGCCAGCGCTTCGCGCAGTGAATTACGCGACACGCCGAGTTGCATCGCCAGTTGGCGTTCAGCGGGCAACTTCATGCCCGCCTCCAGCTGTTTTTCATCAATCAGCGCCCGCACACGGGAGGCAACTTCGTCTGACAGGCGTCTGGGTGTAGCAATCATTAAGGAATCATCCACGTTAAGACGTAAGCCTGAAGCGTGGTGATCACGCCCACCATACAGGTGAATATCAGGCTGTGTTTGACGGTAAAGCGGAACAGGTCTGACTCTTTGCCAACCAGGCCTACCGCCGCACAGGCGATAGCGATGGATTGCGGGGAGATCATCTTCCCGGTAACACCGCCGGTGGTATTGGCGGCAACCAGCAACAGGTCAGAGACGCCAATTTGTTGTGCGGCCGTGGCTTGCAGAGCGGCAAACAGAGCGTTAGATGACGTATCCGACCCGGTCAGGAATACCCCCAGCCAGCCGAGGAACGGCGAGAAGAAGGTGAATGCATGACCGGTGTGCGCCAGTGCCAGCGCCAGTGTTGACGACAGCCCGGAATAGTTCGAGATAAAGGCGAACGCCAGCACCATACCGATGGAGTAGATGGGCAGCGCCAGTTCTTTCAGCGTGCTGCCGAAGGTGCTGAGAGCGTCAGACGGTTTCATCTTCAGCCAGACAACCGAGAGCAGCGCAGCAAACAGAATGGCGGTGCCGGTGGCAGAGAACCAGTCAAACTTAAACACGGCGGCATAGGCTGTAGCCTCGCTGACCACTGGCGGCATACGGGCAACCAGTTTGTCGAGATACGGCACCGGAATGTTGATCACCCATTCATAAAGTGCGCCGCCCGAAGCGAAAAGTGCTTTAAACGGCGGGATACTCCAAAGTGTTACGGTGGCGGTCAGGAACAGGAACGGTGTCCAGGCTCGCAGCACCTGACCCGCCGTGTAACCTGTGTGAGCCAGCGTCATATCAACCTGCGATGCACCCAGATCGCCGAAGCGGAAAACGCGTACTGGCTGCCAGCGCTTGAGGAACAGTGTCAGGCAGAGCAGCGATACCAGCGAAGAGATAATGTCCGGCAGTTCCGGCCCAATGAAGTTGGAGCTGAGATACTGTGCGATGGCAAACGAACCACCTGCAACCACGACCGCAGGCCACGTCTCTTTAATACCGCGCCAGCCGTCCATAATCGCCATGATCCAGAACAGGACGATAATGGTCATAAACGGTAGCTGACGACCCACCATCTGGCCGATCTCAAAGCTGTCGATGCCCGTTACCTGTCCGGCAACCAGAATTGGAATACCCATCGCACCAAATGCCACTGGCGCGGTGTTAACAATCAGGCACAGTCCGGCGGCGTACAGCGGTTTAAAGCCCAGGCCGACCAGCAATGCGGCGGTAATTGCCACCGGTGCGCCGAAGCCCGCAGCCCCTTCGAGAAATGCGCCGAAACAGAAACCGACGATCAGCATTTGCAGACGCTGGTCTGGGGTTATCGAAAGAATCGACGAGCGGATAATGTCAAACTGTCCGGTTTTCACCGAGATCTTATAGACGAACACCGCCGCAATAATGATCCACGCGATTGGCCACAAACCGTAGAAGAAGCCATAAACCACCGAGGCCAGCGCGTTGGCGACCGGCATTTTATAGAACAGCAAAGCCACGGCCAGGGCGATGGCAACCGTCCAGGTGGCGGCGACGTATCCTTTCAGTTTGAGCTTAATCAGCGCAAAGAAGAAAAACAGGATGGGAAGCGATGCTATCAGGCTGGAAAGCCAGATATTCCCGGCGGGATCATAGTTTTGTTGCCAGAGATTCATTGCAGGTCTCCTGGAGTCCACGCACATCGTGTAATGAGTCTGTTGCTCATCTCCTTGTCACACGTTGTGTAAAAGTGGCACTGCCAATTTTGTAGTGTAGGGATAATGACAATGAATGGTTAACCAAATGTTATTAATTGGCAACGGTTATGTGAGTTTTAATTGGGGAACTGTGAACCAGAGGTCAGATAAGCGAAGAATTGGTAGGGCCAATTTTTGTAGGAGGAGATGTCTGGTAAAGAAAAGGGCAATCCTCATCAGAGAATTGCCCTTAGATTGTTGACCCGGTGCGCTTATCCGGCCTACGGATGGCGCGAGAATTTGTAGGCCTGATAAGACGCGCAAGCGTCGCATCAGGCATTTGTCACCATTGCCGGATGCGGCGTGAACGCCTTATCCGGCCTACAGGAATGTGCAGCATCCTCCTGTAGGCCTGATGCGCGTAACGCATCAGGCAATTTGGCGTTTACCCATTCGTTAATGGATGATTACCACTGAATACCGGCACCGAGTGCGGCGGAGTATTCACCCTGGCTATTGGTACTACCTTGTAATTTGTAGACCCAACGACCATTGGCGCTAACCATCGACACACCTAAAGCAACAGCTGATTCACCGTTGTAAGTACCGCCACCAATAGAGGCCATGCTGGCACCCGGCGTGTAAGCCTGCGGCAGACCGGTCATCGCCATTGCGGAAGCGATACCACCGCTCAACTTGCTTTCGGTTTTGGACAGTTTGTTATCCATCTCAACCATGCGCTGATCGGTGTATTGCTTCGTTTCCTGCACGCTTTGTTTCAACTGCGCGTAGTTCACCGCGTCGTTGTTGTTCACGCCAGCGGAAACGTTGCTGATACGAGTCGTACCGCCACTGCCACCACCGAGGGTAATGCTGCTGTAGTCAACAGAACCGTCAGATTTGGTGTCGTAGCGCACGCCACCCGCTTCAGAAGATTTCAACTGCGCAACGTTAACGGCGTCGGTAGCATTTTTACCGGCGGCTACGTTGGTGATACGACGCTGATTGGTAGAAGAACCGACAGAGATCGTATTTTCTTCATCTGCCACGGAACCCGTACCCAGTGCGACGCTGTTATCAGCGGCAGCAATGGAACCGGAACCAATCGCGACACTATCTTGACCCTGCGCGTTGGCATCAACACCTGTCGTGTTGGTCTTGAAGTATTTGGTGCTACCGGTAGTCACGATATCGCCAATACCGTTTTCGATATTGGTGACGCGTGTATCCAGATTCGTGACCTGGGTATTCAGGTTAGTAATGCTCTGGGTGTTTTGCGCCACACGCTCGTCGGTGACTTTCAGCTGCCCAACGTTAACCGCATCGGTATCCGCTGAACCTGCTGCGACGTTGGTAATCTGACGTTGACCGTCTTCGCTGCCCACAGAGAATTCGCCCACAGAGTTCTGCGGTGCATCCATGTTGTAACCGGTGTAGCCAGTCTGCGCGCCACGGGTAGTCTGAGAACCATTACCCATTGCAATACTGTTTGCATGGTTTGCGCGTGCGTTACTGCCGATAGCAATACCGTTGATCGCATCTGCCAGAACCAGAGTGTTCAAGCCGATACCAATACCGGCGTTACCATTAACGATGGTTTTCGCACCCATTGCCAGCGAGTCTTCACCGACTGCCAGTGAATCTTCAGCCGTTGAGTTAGCGTGGAAGTATTTGGTCGGCGTGGTAGCGACTGCACCAATGGCATTCTGCAACTGGCGAACCGTAACGGCGTCATGGGCTTCGGAACCATCGGCTACGTTGATGATTTGACGGTACTTGCCATCATCACCAATCGACAATGCGCCGAGTAATTCACCGTCAGTGGTGTCGTAGCCAATCTCTACGCCATTTTCCGTTACGCTGGTGTTACGAGAACCTTTAACAATTACACGGTCGGAAACAGAGCTGCTACCCAGGGCGATACCCGTGTCAACTTCGCTGATGCTGTCCTGACCAATAGCTACACTGCTGGCACCAGAGGCAACAGCGTTATAGCCTACTGCGGTAGCACCAATACCAGAGGCGCTGGCGTCGTTGAACGCTAAGCCGTCGTCGTTGGTACGCACATAGTTAATACCTGCACCATTCTCTGCGATGTACGTCGTGTCGGTGTTTCCGGCAAGCTGATTGATGATTTGGCTATTCTGCTCGATCAGCAGGTTAGCGGCATTCAGTTGGGAACCGTTGACGGCGTCGGTGCTACCCGCTTCAATCAGACCATCAGCCACATTGGTGATTTTGCTGGCGTTGCCTTTATGGTTGGCGCTGTAGGCACCCGCAGCGTCATCCCACAGCAGGGCATTATCATCGAGCGCATCCAGAGCTTCACCGACGTTGTTGTAACTTCCACCCGCGATTGTATAAGTTGGCGCAGCGATAGAACCGTCAGCGTTAACTTTTGCGTTACCCCCCAGGGCATCAGCAATGTACTTATTGGTGTCGTAGAGTTGCGAACCGTTAATGGCATCGCTGCTGTTATTAGAAACTACACCATCTGCGACGTCAGTAATGACGCTGGCGGTGCCACCGTGTTTGGCGCTGAATTTATTGGCGGTAGTATCCCAGAGCAGAGCATCACCGAGCGAAGCGCTAAATGACGTGTTAATGGCTTCCAGTGCAGCACCGACGTTAGTGTAGGGCTTACCACCAATAGTGTAGGTTGGTCCGGTTAATTCGCCCGTATCGCTGATATCGGCACCACCGCCAAGATAGGTCGTAAAGGAATCAGCTAAACTATAAAGTTGTGAGCCATTAATGGCATCGGTGCTGGTGGAAGATACGGTACCTGCCAATAAGTTGGTGATTTTGCTGTCAGTACCGTTAGGGCCGTGTTTGGCGCTGAAGGAAGAACTATCCCACTGCAGCGCGTCGTCTTCAAGTGCATCAATGCTCAGGGTGTGGCTATCCACTGTGCCGTCGATACCTTCGACAGTGGTGGTCAGGGCGCTGACGTTGTTATTGGTGGTATTCAGTTGTGAACCGTTAACCGCGTCAGTGCTGGTTGATGATACTGCTCCATTAGCGACGTTGGTAATAATGCTCGGAGAGTTGTCTTTTCCATGTCCTGCACTGAATGCGCCAGCATTGGATTTAGCGGTTGCATCCCAGAACAGGGCATCGTCCTCAAGCGCCTCCAGAGCGCCGCCAACGTTGTGGTATTCCTGACCACCAATGTTATAGGTTGGTGCAGCAAATACACCCGTATCACTCATTGTTGCGCCGCCGCCCAAATAGGACGTAATGGTTTTCGCAGTGCTTTGGAGTTGTGTACCATTAATGGCGTCGGTGCTGGTTGAGGATATCGTTCCAGCATCGAGGTTGGTAATTTTGCTGACCGTACTTGGATCACCATGAGCCGCACTGAATGCGCCAGCATTGGAATCCCAGAGCAGAGAGTCTTGCTTCAGGTCATACAACTGCGAGCCGTTCACGGCCTCAAAGCTGTCTTCACTAATCAGACCATCAGCGACGTCAGTAATGACGCTTTGTGCCAGGGAGTTTTTCTTTGAGCCATCGGTATTAAAGGTGGTATGGCTGGCGCTGTATTTCTTGTTTTTTTCGTCCCAGTGTAACGTGTTATTATCGATGCCCTGGAGAGCCTCTCCCACGTTATTGTACTGGCCGCTTTGTAGATAATATGTGGGGGCTTTAAGCGTCCCGTCAGAGTTTATAACATTATTAGGATCAGCATGAAATCCTCCGAGTCTGTCAGAAACAGACTTACTGATGGCATAAAGTTGTGATCCGTTAATGGCATCGGTGCTGTCTTTATTGATGTCACCTTTACCCATATTGACTATTTTGCGCTCTGAACCGAGGCTACCTACAGATACAGTATTGTCTGCATCAGCTATGGAATTTGCACCAATGGCGACTGCGTTATCACCATTTGCGCTGGCGCCAACACCGAAAGCAAGGCTGCTTTTGCCCCCCGCGTTACTGTCGTTGCCCAGTGCAATGGCGTTCTCACCCGCTGAAGTGCTGCCACTGCCCAGTGCAATTGAACCAACTTTGGTTGCTCTGCTGTTTTGACCTATAGCGATGGAGTTGGTTTCTCCAGCACTGGCATTGTCTCCCAGCGCCAGGCTGGATTTCCCTGTCGCATCCGCGTTAAAGCCAACCGCCGTCGCATTTTCACCAGCTTCGCTGTCTGCACCAATTGCAATAGCGTTCGCTGCGCTGGCGAGGGAGTTTCTGCCTAATGCCAGGCTGTCTGTGCCTTTAGCTTCACTCTCACGACCTGCGGCAATCGCATCAACGCCTTCTGCACTGGCGTCTGCACCTATGGCGACACTATATTGTGCAGAACTGGAACTTTTGTAACCTAATGCAAGGCTTTTTTCGCCTATCGCGTCGTTGTCAAAGCCGAATGCTGAGGCATAATCACCTTTCGCCAGTGACAATACACCCATCGCCATAGAGTACTGGCCCTCAGCTTTGGCCGACGCCCCTATAGCTGTACCTCTATTGCCAGTAGCTTTAGCGTTAACCCCCAACGCTGTTGACGCATCGCCGTCAGCAGAACTTCTGGCACCTATTGACGTACTATATTTACCCAAAGCGCTGGCAAGATTCCCTATAGCAGTCGATGCACCGTCGAGACCTGTGTGCTGGCTTGCTGTTGAGCCTTCCCCGATAGCCACCCATCCATTACCACTATTATGACCTGTTGGTACAACAGGAGTACCAGTTGCATTATCTGCATATGCAAATGGCGACAACAACCCACCCGCAACCACAGCAGAAATTAACAGCTTACTGCGCCCGGATTTCTTGCCACGGCTTTTTGCCGTTTCGCTGGCAACGCTGTAACTGCCCGTTGCCGGATTCCAGATAACTTTAAATATTTTGTTCATTATTGATGCTCTCTATTCCTTGATATAAGCGCAGAAGCTGCATTTATTTTTTGCTTTTTCGCTGCTGAGATGCAGCAGAGTGAAGGTCGTCGAACTGAAGATTTGCCATATTGATGACGAGTTTCAGGTATTTCAGATTATTGGGTGATACGCCTTTCAGCGTCAGGTTAATGTCTTGCCATTGACCTGGTAATAATTTCAGTGAGGAGTTCATTGAGGTGCTGAAAAGCAATTGTTGCCATTTGGCTAAGTTTTTAGTATCAGCAGGTTTTTCATTTCCCCACGTGGCATGAAAACCAATATTAGATACGGGAACGCTTAATAAGTTGACCAGTGAAATACGAATGATGCTGCCATTTTCCACGGCATCAATAGACAATATGCGTCCTGCTAAACCGACTGAGCCGTTATTTAAAATGAAGTATTGTGTTTGTGCTGGGTTAAATTCAGTGAAGATAAACTCATCCTGCTTGTCCTTGACTGATTTCACGACGCTGGCAAGCGTTTGGGTACTGGTTATGATGCTATTTTGTTGTTTTTCAAAAAGTTCAATTTTACTTTTATATTGTTCTTGCTGCTTTTTTAGCGCGTCTATTTGACTTTGTTGCAACGCTTGCTGTTTGGCAAACTGGTCGATTGAGTTTACTTTTTCAATATAGTCACACCCCGTTAATGCGCAGAGTGATGATATTGTTAACATGCTTAATAGTGCTTTTTTTATGCTCATAGGATGAATTCCTTTTCATAATCCTGATGCGTTGATGACTACGATATAATTATTTTTTATATGAATGATTTAATGTTTTACATTCACAATAAAAATATATGAGAGAATTTTTGAGTTAATGGGCATTGAGAATGTGTTATTAAATGTCAAATTGTTTAGGTTTGTCGATGATAATGAGTAAATCGTGCGAATTTTAATGATCGGTGTCAATCAATGTCAAATGGTTAACGGAGTAAAAGTGAGGAGGGTAAGACGTTAATATTTGTATGGTGGATGTTTTGGGAAAATAAATGTGATTCTTGTTGAGAAATATAAATAATTAAGCATTGATACATGAATAATCATATTTAATATTTATATATAGCGCTTTTATTACGCAACATATTTTCAGAATTTGACTTGCGACGCTTATGCAAGCAATCGGGCAACATGGAGCATGCAATGGTAAGAATGTTTGGTATTTGAAACAGGCTCCTGCATATGCCAGCAAGAGCCTGTAGAAATGTGGGAACAGTGGTTACATGGCGCTGAAGGGAACTTAAAACGCCGTCTTTGAGAACCCTGTCATCTCTTGCAGGCCCATTTCACGGCCCAGTGCGGTCATCGGGTGCACAACGACCAGTCCGCGAACGCTCTTCTTCAGTTTGCCCATATCAGCTTGCTCTTTTTTGGTAATCGCACGCTGGAATGGCATCTTCATCAGCTTTTGCGCTTCTTTACTGAGTTTCTGGCTATGAACTTCGCGCAGACGCGCAATTTCAGCTTCCAGCGTGGTTTTCTCTTTTTCCAGCTCGGCATATTTGTCTGCGGCTTCAACCAGTGACAGGTCAGCCTGCTGGTGGCGGATGGCGTCCAGGCGATCGCTGAGACGTTTGATTTCGTTTTTTTCGACTTCTTTCATGTGATGGCTTCTGATAAAGATAAATTTATAGCCCCTAGTATGCGCGACGGGGTGCTTTGTTCACAACTGATGGTGTTGTAATAGTTTTGTTGGGCAACAAACTTTGTGTTCAGAAATTAAGTAATCTATTGATTAACAAAAATATATTGAGTTGTTAGGGGAGGGCGTTGTGGATTTCGCACGTTTTCCTTAATGTCATTCAGATCGGGATCTAAACTAAAATTGGCGGCCGCGCATTCCCGGCGCGGGGTAATACGGAGATATTATGATGGGCAAAATAGGCGAAAACGTTCCGCTTTTTATCGATAAAGCCGTAGATTTCATGGCATCAAGCCAGGCGTTTCGGGAGTATCTGAATAAACTTCCCCCGCGTAACGCGATTCCGTCCGATATACCTGAGGAAAGCGTGCCGTTATATCTCCAGCGTCTGGAATATTATCGCCGACTTTATCAGCCGAAGCAGGTTGAGAAGCAGTAATCGCTTACTTTTGAAAGGCTTTTTTTAAGCTGATTTTGGAAATCAGCTCTGTCAGTGAAAGGACCATTGTTGATCGCACAGCTTGTTGGTAACGCTGAACTTGCATCGCGTACAAACTGGAATCCGTTGGTTCAAATTGTGGCGGCGGAGGGATCGCCGCCACGCAGTGCAGCTCGCCAAATGGCCCAATAATTTCATCATCGGTAAAGGCGTACTCGTTACCGTCGTGATTCAGCTCTTCACGTAGCGCCATCAAGAGTTCCGCATCTTCATATTCGTTGCGGCTAATCACGCCAAGCCCATAAATCAGCTTTAAGCGCACGGAAAGGTCGCCCAGCGGACCATCGCCGTCGAGTAACGGTTCTACAGCATACTTCACCGCGTAATCGTCTTTGCGGAATACCTGAAGCACCAGAAGATTCACCGCCTCAGTCAGGAGATCAACGGCGGTGATCAAAAAGCTTCGCACGGTTTTGCCAGCATTCAGACGCTCAAGCACACGGTTTTCAAAGGCCTGGGTTTGTTCCATTGTTGCCTGCATATCTGACAATCTGTTGTTCAGGCGCAGGGTTTTCTGCGCCTGGTCTACCATTATTTTGCGTTATAAGCCGTGACTGCTTCGGCGACTACCTCGCTGTTAGCATCAAGCCCGGAAATTTGCGCCAGCGCTTCCTGCGGGCCTTTCTCGGTAATCAGCGCCGCCAGTTCCTGCGCCTGCGGATCATCTTCACTACGGAAGTGCATTGCAGCGGCGATACCTTCAATCAGGTTTTTGTGCGGCAAACCGTACTCCAGCGTACCCAACAGCGGTTTTACCAGACGATCGCCAGCGCTCAGTTTGCGCAGTGGCTGACGCCCTACACGCTCCACATCATCCTTCAGATACGGATTTTCAAAACGACCGAGGATTTTCTGGATGTACGCTGCATGTTTGTCAGCATCAAAGCCATAGCGCTTGATCAGCACAGCGCCGCTTTCTTCCATCGCACCTTTTACCACTGCACGGATTTTCTCGTCGAGAATTGCATCACGAATGGTCTGATGGCCCGCCAGTTTTCCGAGGTACGCGGTTATAGCATGACCTGTGTTCAGGGTGAAGAGTTTACGCTCGACAAATGCCATCAGGTTGTCTGTTAATTCCATACCTGGGATGTTCGGTAGTGTGCCTTTGAACTGGGTTTTATCAACAATCCATTCGCTGAAGGTTTCTACCGTGACTTCCAGCGGATCGTTAGTTGCTGAAGCGGAAGGCGGTACGATGCGGTCAACGGCGGAATCGACAAAGCCAACATGCTCTTCTACCCACGCTTTGGCATCTTCCGGCAGGGCGTTCATCACATGGCCTTTCAGCTGCGTGGTGCCGCGTACCATGTTTTCACAGGCGATGATGTTCAGCGGGGATTCATTACCTTGTTCTTTACGTTTCACCAGCCCTTTAGCGATGGCAGGAGCTATACGTTCCAGCACGACCGGGCCAACGGCGGTAGTGACTAAATCAACCTGAGCAATCAGATCAACGACATCATCACCAATGCTGCTGACGGCATTTACACCGGAAACGGTATCCACCTGCTCGGTTTCGCCGACCACATGAACCTGATAGCTATGACGGGCATTCAGGGCATCAAGCACCACCTGATTTACATCGGCAAACGTCAGTTGGATACCCGCGTCTGCCAGCAGTTTACCGATAAAGCCACGACCGATATTACCTGCGCCAAAATGTAATGCTTTCATAGTATTAACCTTCATCAATGTTTTTACCCGAGAGGGCTGGGGTGAGGCATTTCCCTCACCCAAACCCTCTCCATGTGGAGAGGGGCAGCGCCGGATGCGGCGTAAACGCCTTATCCGGCCTACAAGAATGTGCAAATTCAACAAACTGCGCTTTGTTTTGTAGGCCTGATAAGCGAAGCGCATCAGGCAATCAGCCCCACCTTCTCCATGTGGAGAGGAGGCAGTGCCGGATGCGGCGTAAACGCCTTATCCGGCCTACAAGAATGTGCAAATTCAACAAACTGCGCTTTGTTTTGTAGGCCTGATAAACGAAGCGCATCAGGTAATCAGCCCCACCGTCTCCATGTGGAGAGGGTGGGCCTGGATTACTTACGACCTGCCAGCAGTTCCAGCACTTCATCCACGCTGGTGGTGTGTGCCAGACGCTCGATGACAGACTCATCATCCAGTGCGTTGGTCAGGCTGGTGATAACCTGAATGTGCTCGTTGTTACGGGCTGCAATACCAATCACCAGACGGGCAATGTCATCTTCTTCTTCACCGAAGCGCACGCCTTCCGGGTACTGGCAGAACACCACGCCCGTTTTCAGCACGCGATCTTTCGCTTCAACCGTACCGTGCGGCACTGCGATAGACTCACCCAGATAAGTCGGGGTCAGTTTTTCACGGTCCAGCATCGCCTGTACGTATTCCGGCTCAACATAACCGCCTTTCACCAGCTGTTCGCCAGCAAAACGAATCGCTTCTTCTTTGGTGGCCGCTTTGCGACCGAGGAAGATGTTCTCCGCGCCCAGTTTGAACAGGTTGGCGTTAGAATCATCAAAGCTGTCTTTCAGGCTGTCTTTTACTTTCTCTTCGTTTGCCGTGTGGCGCTGGGCAGCAACCAGACGTTCGGTCAGGCTGGTGTACAGGCCGCTGTCGAGGAAGTTAGTCAGCGAAATATGCTGTGCTTGCGGAACCTGGCGCATAGCGCGTTCGGTCAGATCACGGTGAGTGATGACCAGGTCCACATCCGGCGGCAGGTTGTTGATCGCGCTGTTGGTAACTGAAATCTGCGACAGACCTGCATCCTGAATTTTCTTACGCAGCACACCTGCGCCCATCGCACTGGAACCCATACCGGCGTCACAGGCAACGATGATTTTACGTACGTGGCTCAGGTCGTTAGTCACATCGCCAGCAGACAGCGGAGACGCGCCTTTAGACTCAGCTTTCATTTCCTGAACGCGACGTGCTGCAGCTTCAATATCATCTTCTTCTTTTACTTTGCTGGTTTTCAGCAGAATGGCAGAGACAACGAAGGACACTGCCATCGCCGCACACACACCCGCGATGTTAGCGAAGTAAGCACCTTTTGGCGTCATCGCCAGTACCGCGAGGATAGAACCCGGAGATGCCGGAGAAACCAGACCACCGCCCAGAATAGTCAGCGTGAACACGCCAGTCATACCGCCGAGGATAACGGCCAGAATCAGACGCGGATTCATCAACACATACGGGAAGTAAATTTCGTGGATACCACCCAGGAAGTGGATGATTGCCGCACCGCCCGCAGACTGTTTAGCGCTACCACGACCAAAGAACATGTACGCCAGCAGCACGCCCATACCTGGACCTGGGTTAGCTTCAATCAGGAAGAATATGGATTTACCCAGTTCATGGGACTGCTGAATACCCAGCGGCGAGAAGATACCGTGGTTAATGGCGTTGTTGAGGAACAGGATTTTCGCTGGCTCAACAAAGATGGACGCCAGCGGCAGCATGTCATGGACAACCATGAAGTTAACGCCCGCAGCCAGCATTTTGGACAGGGCTTCAACCAGCGGACCAATCCCCATGAATGCCAGAATAGCGAGGATCATCCCCATGATACCGGCAGAGAAGTTGTTCACCAGCATCTCAAAACCGGATTTGATTTTACCGTCTACCCAGCGGTCGAAATGCTTAATGCACCAGCCACCCAGCGGACCTGCAATCATAGAACCGAGGAACATCGGCATATCTGCGCCGACGATAACGCCCATGGTGGTGATGGCACCGACTACGCCGCCACGTTCGCCGCCTACCAGCTTACCACCGGTATAACCGATCAGCAGCGGCAGGAGATAGGTGATCATCGGCCCGACCAGCTTCGCCAGCGTTTCGTTCGGTAACCACCCTGTTGGAATAAATAACGCGGTGATGATACCCCACGCGATAAACGCGCCGATATTCGGCATCACCATGTTGCTGAGGAAACGACCAAAGCTTTGCACTTTGATCTTAATATCGGATGACATAAAAACACCCCTTCTTATGTTTGCTGTCGCGCAGGCTGGAAGCCCGAGGTTTTTTGTTAATGTGGCGGCAGAGGTAGCCGGACCTTGTAGATACTGCGAAATCTGGCACTGAATCGGTTAACTGTCCAGTTGATGGCCTTTTGTGTGATGTTAGTCACATAAATATAGGGGGTAGAGAGGTAATTGACGTGATGTTCATCACAAAATGCTTGTGTAAAAAAGCAACAAGGCGGTGATTTTCGCTAAAAATGGCATTTAAATGTGAGTAATGTCACATTTTTATTTTGACGGTTTGTTGAATCTTTGTGATCTGAATCACAAGATATTTTCTTACGGTGTTCACCTGATGTGATCTACAGCATGTTATTTCTTAGTCATAAATTCGTTATGTAACTAAGCAACTCATCACATCTAAAAATTATTCTTCGGTGTTATGGCGAGAATCGCAAACCCGGATTATTGTCAAATAATCAGCCTGACTCCCCTCTGGCTGCCAGCCCATAACAACTCTGATAAGCGTGAATTCGAGGCAGCTATGTTTCTAAACTATTTCGCGTTGGGAGTGCTGATCTTCGTCTTTCTGGTGATTTTTTATGGAATCATCGCGATTCATGACATCCCTTATCTGATTGCCAAAAAGCGTAATCATCCCCATGCCGATGCTATTCATACGGCGGGCTGGGTGAGCCTGTTTACTCTACATGTTATCTGGCCGTTCCTGTGGATCTGGGCGACGCTCTACCAGCCAGAGCGCGGCTGGGGCATGCAGTCGCATACTACGCCGCAAGAGAGGGCGCCTGACCCGGACATCGCTGCGCTTTCTGACCGTATCTCCCGGCTGGAACATCAACTCGCCGCCGAGAAAAAACCTGACTACTCCACGTTTCCGGAGATCTAATCATGGATCTGTTGATTGTCTTAACTTACGTGGCGCTGGCGTGGGCAGTATTTAAAATCTTCCGCATTCCGGTGAATCAGTGGACGCTGGCGACGGCGGCGCTCGGCGGTGTGTTTTTGGTGAGTGGTCTGATTTTGTTGATGAACTACAACCATCCTTACACTTTTACGGCGCAAAAGGCGGTGATAGCTATCCCCATTACGCCACAGGTGACGGGGATCGTGACTGAAGTCACCGATAAAAATAATCAGCTTATTCAGAAGGGCGAGGTGCTTTTTAAGCTCGACCCGGTACGTTACCAGGCGCGAGTAGACAGACTTCAGGCTGATCTGATGACGGCGACGCATAACATCAAAACGCTGCGGGCGCAGCTCACTGAAGCGCAGGCTAACACCACTCAGGTTTCAGCGGAGCGCGATCGGCTGTTTAAAAATTATCAACGCTACCTGAAAGGCAGCCAGGCGGCAGTGAATCCGTTCTCGGAACGTGACATCGACGATGCGCGGCAGAATTTTCTCGCGCAGGATGCGTTAGTGAAAGGCTCGGTGGCGGAGCAGGCGCAGATCCAGAGCCAGCTCGACAGCATGGTCAACGGTGAGCAATCGCAGATTGTGAGCTTAAGAGCGCAACTTACTGAAGCAAAATATAACCTTGAGCAGACCGTCATTCGCGCGCCAAGCAATGGCTACGTTACTCAGGTACTGATCCGCCCAGGTACATACGCAGCTGCCTTGCCGCTGCGTCCGGTGATGGTCTTCATCCCCGAGCAAAAACGGCAAATTGTCGCCCAATTTCGGCAAAACTCGCTGTTACGTCTGAAACCCGGCGATGATGCGGAAGTAGTGTTTAACGCGCTACCTGGGCAGGTGTTCCACGGCAAACTGACCAGTATTTTACCTGTCGTGCCAGGCGGTTCGTATCAGGCGCAGGGGGTACTGCAATCATTAACGGTCGTGCCCGGCACGGACGGTGTGCTGGGAACCATTGAACTGGACCCTAACGATGATATCGATGCCTTACCCGACGGCATCTACGCCCAGGTGGCAGTTTACTCCGACCATTTCAGCCATGTTTCGGTGATGCGGAAGGTACTGCTAAGAATGACCAGTTGGATGCATTATCTTTATTTGGATCATTGAGACTTATATCACCTGTGTTTTGCGTGAGCCTGGGCCATACTGATATTTTTCCTCGCACAAAGGACTCGGCATGAAACTCGTCGGTAGCTACACCAGCCCGTTTGTACGCAAACTTTCTATTCTGTTGTTAGAAAAGGGCGTAACTTTCGAATTTATTAATGAACTGCCCTATAACGCGGACAATGGCGTGGCGCAATTTAACCCGTTAGGGAAAGTGCCGGTGCTGGTGACCGAAGATGGCGAATGCTGGTTTGATTCGCCGATCATCGCTGAATATATTGAATTAATGAATGTCGCTCCGGCGATGTTGCCTCGCGACCCTTTGGAGTCGTTGCGAGTGCGCAAAATTGAGGCGCTGGCCGACGGCATTATGGATGCCGGGCTGGTGTCGGTGCGTGAACAGGCGCGTCCGGCGGCGCAGCAGTCTGAAGATGAATTGTTACGCCAGCGGGAGAAAATCAACCGCAGCCTGGATGTGCTGGAAGGATATCTGGTCGATGGCACGCTCAAAACCGATACGGTCAATCTGGCGACTATCGCCATTGCCTGTGCCGTTGGATATCTCAATTTCCGCCGCGTTGCGCCAGGTTGGTGTGTCGACCGCCCACACTTAGTCAAACTGGTCGAGAATCTCTTTAGCCGCGAAAGCTTCGCTCGCACCGAACCGCCAAAGGCTTGATGCGCGATATGTCCTCCTGACCCATCTCACGTTACAATCCGTGGTTATGTTAAACGCCCTTCTCCGTGCGAGAGGGCCTTGATGAGCCTGGTTTCCTATGACAACCGAAACGCGTTCCCTCTATAGTCAGCTTCCAGCTATCGATCGCTTATTGCGTGATAGTTCTTTCCTTTCTTTGCGTGATACTTATGGCCATACCCGTGTCGTGGAGTTGCTGCGTCAGATGCTCGACGAAGCGCGGGAAATGATTCGTGACAGCCAGTCGCTGCCTGCATGGTGTGAAAACTGGGCGCAAGAGGTTGATGCTCGTCTGGCGAAAGAGGCGCAGAGCGCGCTGCGTCCGGTGATCAACCTGACGGGAACCGTGCTGCATACGAACCTTGGGCGGGCATTGCAGGCGGAAGCGGCGGTTGAGGCTGTTACGCAAGTTATGCGTTTGCCGGTGACGCTGGAATATGATCTGGATGACGCCGGACGCGGACATCGCGATCGTGCGCTGGCGCAGTTGTTATGTCGCATCACCGGCGCAGAAGATGCCTGTATCGTCAATAACAATGCGGCGGCGGTGCTGCTGATGTTGGCAGCAACTGCCAGTGGTAAAGAAGTGGTGGTTTCTCGCGGCGAACTGGTGGAGATTGGCGGCGCGTTTCGTATTCCTGACGTCATGCGCCAGGCGAGCTGCACCCTACACGAAGTGGGGACCACCAACCGCACGCACGCGAATGATTATCGTCAGGCAGTGAATGAAAATACCGCGCTGCTGATGAAGGTGCATACCAGTAATTACAGCATTCAAGGCTTCACCAAAGCGATAGACGAAGCGGAACTGGTGGCGCTCGGCAAAGAACTGGATGTTCCCGTGGTGACTGATTTAGGCAGTGGTTCGCTGGTGGATCTCAGTCAGTATGGTTTGCCAAAAGAGCCGATGCCGCAGGAGTTGATTGCGGCGGGTGTCAGTCTGGTGAGCTTCTCTGGCGACAAGCTGTTAGGCGGGCCGCAGGCAGGAATTATTGTTGGTAAAAAAGAGATGATCGCCCGCCTGCAAAGCCACCCGCTGAAGCGTGCATTACGTGCAGATAAAATGACTCTCGCGGCGCTGGAAGCCACGTTGCGTCTTTATTTACACCCTGAAGCACTGAGTGAAAAATTACCGACCCTGCGTCTGCTTACCCGCAGCGCAGAGGTCATTCAAATCCAGGCGCAACGGTTACAGGCACCCCTTGCCGCTCACTATGGCGCGGAGTTTGCGGTACAGGTTATGCCATGCCTTTCGCAGATTGGCAGTGGTTCGCTGCCGGTGGATCGTCTGCCGAGCGCGGCGTTGACGTTTACGCCTCATGACGGACGCGGTAGTCACCTTGAGTCATTAGCCGCCCGCTGGCGTGAATTGCCAGTGCCGGTGATTGGTCGTATTTATGACGGACGATTGTGGCTGGATTTACGCTGCCTTGAAGATGAGCAACGGTTTTTGGAGATGTTGTTGAAATGATTATTGCGACTGCCGGACACGTTGACCACGGCAAAACAACCTTATTGCAGGCGATTACGGGCGTAAATGCCGACCGTCTGCCGGAAGAAAAGAAGCGTGGGATGACCATCGATCTCGGCTATGCCTACTGGCCGCAGCCAGATGGACGCGTGCCTGGTTTTATCGACGTTCCCGGTCATGAAAAGTTTCTTTCCAACATGCTGGCGGGCGTCGGAGGTATCGATCACGCGTTGCTGGTGGTGGCGTGCGATGACGGCGTGATGGCACAGACCCGTGAGCATCTGGCGATTTTGCAGCTTACCGGTAACCCGATGCTGACAGTGGCCCTGACTAAAGCCGATCGCGTGGACGAAGCGCGTGTTGATGAGGTTGAACGCCAGGTAAAGGAGGTGCTGCGGGAATACGGTTTTGCTGAGGCAAAACTGTTTATCACCGCAGCGACCGAAGGACGGGGAATTGATGCCCTGCGCGAACATCTGCTTCAGTTGCCGGAACGCGAACACGCCAGCCAACATAGTTTCCGCCTCGCGATCGACCGCGCATTTACCGTAAAAGGTGCCGGGCTGGTGGTCACCGGTACGGCGTTAAGCGGGGAAGTGAAGGTAGGCGATTCACTATGGCTGACGGGTGTAAATAAACCGATGCGTGTACGTGCGCTGCATGCGCAAAACCAGCCAACTGAAACCGCCCATGCCGGGCAGCGTATCGCGCTTAACATCGCGGGTGATGCGGAAAAAGAGCAGATTAACCGTGGCGACTGGCTGCTTGCCGATGTGCCGCCAGAGCCGTTCACACGGGTGATTGTCGAGCTTCAAACCCATACGCCGCTGACCCAGTGGCAGCCGCTGCATATTCACCACGCCGCCAGCCACGTTACGGGACGCGTTTCGCTGCTGGAAGATAACCTTGCCGAGCTGGTGTTCGACACGCCGCTGTGGCTGGCGGATAACGATCGCTTAGTGTTGCGCGATATCTCGGCCCGCAATACGCTGGCGGGGGCGCGTGTGGTGATGCTTAACCCGCCGCGTCGCGGTAAACGTAAGCCGGAATATCTGCAATGGCTGGCGTCTCTTGCACGGGCGCAGAGCGATGCCGATGCGTTATCTGTTCATCTGGAACGCGGAGCGGTTAACCTTGCGGATTTCGCCTGGGCGCGCCAGCTCAACGGCGAAGGGATGCGCGAATTACTGCAACAGCCGGGCTATATTCAGGCGGGTTACAGTTTGTTGAACGCTCCAGTTGCCGCCCGCTGGCAACGTAAAATTCTCGACACATTAGCAACTTATCATGAGCAACATCGCGATGAACCTGGTCCAGGACGCGAGCGTCTGCGGCGCATGGCGTTGCCGATGGAAGATGAAGCACTGGTGCTGTTGCTGATTGAAAAGATGCGCGAAAGCGGCGACATTCACAGCCATCATGGTTGGCTGCATCTGCCGGACCACAAAGCAGGATTTAGCGAAGAGCAGCAAGCAATCTGGCAAAAAGTGGAACCGCTGTTTGGCAACGAGCCGTGGTGGGTGCGTGATCTGGCAAAAGAGACGGGAACTGACGAACAGGCAATGCGCCTGACACTACGGCAGGCGGCGCAGCAGGGGATAATTACGGCGATCGTTAAAGATCGTTATTACCGTAACGATCGGATTGTCGAGTTTGCCAACATGATCCGCGATCTCGATCATGAGTGTGGCTCGACCTGTGCGGCAGATTTCCGCGATCGCTTAGGTGTTGGTCGAAAACTGGCAATTCAAATTCTGGAATATTTTGACCGCATTGGTTTTACGCGTCGTCGGGGAAATGATCATTTATTGCGTGACGCATTATTATTTCCGCATAAATAAGATAATGATTAATTCATATTAAATGCGAATTACTTTAAAAGTCTTATAAATTTTGAAAAAGCGCATTAGAACATGAGTCTAATGTGCTTTTTTTAATATACGATTCTAAAAAGAATAATATCGATCAACTTTTTAAATATAAATCCTCTGTAAGCTGCCCGCCCTTTTATCCTCGTTCTGGAGTGTGTTATGGCAGCTTCTACATTTTTTATTCCTTCTGTTAATGTCATTGGCGAAGATTCTTTAAAAGATGCGCTGAATATGATGGCGGAATATGGTTTTCGCCGTATATTAATTGTTACTGACAGTATGCTAGCGAAATTAGGTATGGCGGGAGAGGTACAAAAAGCCTTATATGACCGCAATATTTTTAGCATTATTTATGAGGGTACCCAACCTAATCCGACCACGAAGAATGTCGCAGAAGGTTTGAAAATGTTGAAGGAAAATAACTGCGACAGCGTGATCTCCTTAGGCGGCGGTTCTCCGCACGACTGCGCAAAAGGTATTGCACTGGTAGCCGCTAACGGTGGTGATATCCGTGATTATGAAGGCGTAGACCGCTCTGCAAAACCACAGTTGCCGATGATTGCCATTAATACCACGGCGGGTACAGCGTCTGAAATGACCCGTTTTTGCATCATCACCGACGAAGTGCGACATATCAAAATGGCGATTGTGGATAAGCACGTTACCCCGCTGCTTTCGGTTAATGATTCCTCGCTAATGATCGGTATGCCTAAGTCTCTGACCGCAGCTACCGGGATGGATGCTCTCACTCATGCCATCGAAGCGTATGTGTCTATTGTGGCAACGCCAATTACGGATGCCTGCGCGCTGAAAGCAATGACCATGATTGCAGAAAATCTACCGTTAGCCGTCGAAGATGGCAGCAACGCTAAAGCGCGTGAAGCAATGGCTTATGCCCAGTTCCTCGCAGGTATGGCATTCAATAACGCCTCTCTGGGTTATGTTCATGCGATGGCGCATCAGTTAGGTGGCTTTTACGATCTGCCGCACGGCGTTTGTAATGCCATTCTGCTGCCGCACGTGCAGTTATATAACAGCAAAGTTGTTGCATCACGTTTGCGTGACTGCGCCGCGGCGATGGGCGTTAACGTCACAGGTAAAAATGATGCTGAAGGGGCAGAAGCCTGTATTAACGCGATTCGCGACCTGGCGAAGAAAGTGGATATCCCGGCAGGTCTGCGTGACCTGAACGTTAAAGAAGAAGATTTCCCGGAGCTGGCAAGCAATGCCCTGAAAGACGCTTGTGGCTTTACTAACCCGATTCAGGCAACTGAAGAAGAAATTGTGGCGATTTATCGCGCTGCAATGTAATCCCCATTCTCCTGCGGCTGGCGTGTTGTCAGCCGCTATCTCAAAATTTGCGATTTTTGAGATAGTTTCTTTAGTCTGCTATACACTATCTCAATATTGCGCTTTTTTGAGATAAGCAAATGGCTATCAAATCACCTCCCAGACTGATTCCTTTATCACACTTATCGGGTGAGGAACTCCAGGCCCACTTACGCTTTAACCGGGTTACCGATGAAAAAGGACGTTATCTGCCTTTTGATGAGTTGCAGTACCGCATCAAAAAAGGGGAAAACATTGAAGTGGCGTGGACGCTTACCCGACTGGCGCGCAACGCGGCGATCCAGCGAATCAATTATTGCAATGAAGCGGGTGAGCAGGCCGGATTCAACATTACGCCAGTGATTGCAGAAGCGTGCGAGCTTGTCGACAAACATGCCACCGCGCTGGCGCTGAAAGATCAGACTGAACGGTTACGCGGGGCGGGCGCCGAGTTAAGCCAGTTACGCCTGGAAGAGCCGATCACCAGTTCCCAACTGGAAGGTGCGAATACCACGACGCTGGTGGCGAGAAAAATGCTGGAAACAGGGCGGGCGCCGCGCACTGAAGACGAGCATATGATTGCGGGAAATGCCCGGCTGATGGCGGAAATTCCGCAATTACTGACAGAACAGCTTACACCAGCGCTTATACGTCAGTTACATGCTATTGGTATGGGAGGAATAAATGACGCGAAATATCGTCCGGGTGAATTTCGTGAAACAGATGATGTCGTGATCGCCGATTATGACGGCAATATTGTGCATCAACCGCCCGCTGCGGCATTGTTGCCGGAACGACTGGAAAAAGTTTGCCAGTGGTTAAACAGCCATGAAGGGTATATTCACCCGCTGGTCCGCGCCTGCATTCTGCATTTTATGCTGGCCCATGAGCATCCGTTTCGCGATGGCAACGGGCGCACCAGTCGGGCGCTGTTTTACTGGTATATGCTGAAATCGGGCTACGATGTCTTTAAATATATTTCCATCAGCCGTTTGCTTCATGTTGCACCAGTCAAATATGCCGCCAGCTACCAGTACACTGAATCAGATGGTATGGATCTGACTTATTTCCTTGAATATCAGGCGGGTGTCATTAAACGTGCTGTGCAAAACTGGCAGCAGCATATTGATGAAATTATGCAACGAAGCGCAAAACTTGACCGCCTATTGTTCAGTTCTGGTGTGCTTAGGCGACTGAATCCGCGTCAGGTGACGCTTCTGAATGTGATGCTCGCCAATCCGGGGAAAGAGTACACAGTTTCTGAAACCAGCGCGAGTCTGGGCGTCTCTGATAATACAGCGCGAACTGATTTACGGACGATTGTTAAAGAAGGATTTGCGCAAGAGAAGAAAATTAATGACCAGCAAGTAGTGTACGTCGCACATTACCCGCTGTAGTCCTTGCCAGTAAATTCGTGATAGCCGTCGTAAAGCTGTTACCGACTGGCGAAGATTTCGCCAGTCACGTCTACCCTTGTTATACCTCACACCGCAAGGAGACGATCATGACCAACAATCCCCCTTCAGCACAGATTAAGCCCGGCGAGTATGGTTTCCCCCTCAAGTTAAAAGCCCGCTATGACAACTTTATTGGCGGCGAGTGGGTCGCGCCCGCCGATGGCGAGTATTACCAGAACCTGACGCCGGTAACCGGGCAGTTGTTGTGCGAAGTGGCGTCTTCGGGCAAACGAGATATCGATCTGGCGCTGGATGCTGCGCATAAAGTGAAAGATAAATGGGCGCATACCTCGGTGCAGGATCGCGCAGCGATTCTGTTTAAGATTGCCGATCGGATGGAGCAGAACCTCGAGCTGTTAGCGACGGCAGAAACCTGGGATAACGGCAAACCCATTCGCGAAACCAGTGCTGCCGATGTGCCGCTGGCGATTGACCATTTCCGCTATTTCGCCTCGTGTATTCGGGCGCAGGAAGGCGGGATCAGTGAAGTTGATAGCGAAACCGTGGCTTATCACTTCCACGAACCGTTAGGTGTGGTGGGGCAGATTATCCCGTGGAACTTCCCGCTGCTGATGGCGAGCTGGAAAATGGCTCCCGCGCTGGCGGCGGGCAACTGCGTGGTGCTGAAACCCGCACGACTTACCCCGCTTTCTGTACTGCTGCTAATGGAAATTGTCGGTGATTTACTGCCGCCGGGCGTGGTGAACGTGGTCAACGGTGCGGGCGGCGAAATTGGCGAATATCTGGCGACTTCAAAACGTATTGCCAAAGTGGCATTTACTGGCTCAACGGAAGTGGGTCAGCAGATTATGCAGTACGCCACGCAAAACATTATTCCAGTAACCCTGGAGCTGGGCGGCAAATCGCCAAATATCTTCTTTGCTGACGTGATGGATGAAGAAGATGCCTTTTTCGATAAGGCGCTGGAAGGCTTTGCATTGTTTGCTTTTAACCAGGGCGAAGTCTGTACCTGCCCAAGCCGTGCTTTAGTGCAGGAGTCTATCTACGAACGCTTCATGGAACGCGCCATCCGCCGTGTTGAAAGTATTCGTAGCGGTAACCCGCTCGACAGCGTGACGCAAATGGGCGCGCAGGTATCTCACGGGCAACTGGAAACCATCCTCAATTACATTGATATCGGTAAAAAAGAGGGCGCAGATGTGCTTACCGGCGGGCGGCGCAAGTTGCTGGAAGGCGAGCTGAAAGACGGTTACTACCTTGAACCGACTATTTTGTTTGGTCAGAACAATATGCGTGTTTTCCAGGAAGAAATATTTGGCCCGGTGCTGGCGGTAACCACCTTCAAAACGATGGACGAGGCGCTGGAGCTGGCGAACGACACACAATATGGCCTGGGCGCAGGCGTCTGGAGTCGTAACGGCAATCTGGCCTATAAGATGGGGCGCGGCATTCAGGCCGGACGCGTGTGGACCAACTGTTATCACGCTTACCCGGCACACGCAGCGTTTGGCGGCTACAAACAGTCGGGCATCGGACGCGAAACCCATAAGATGATGCTGGAGCATTATCAGCAAACCAAGTGTCTGCTGGTGAGCTACTCGGATAAACCGTTGGGGCTGTTCTGATGTGAAAAGCGGGTCGCATCGGGTATTCATTGCCTGATGCGACGCTTACGCGTCTTATCATGCCTACGGGGACCTGACCGTAGGCCGGATAAGGCGTACACGCCGCATCCGGCATAAACAAAGCGCACGTTGTTACAATTTACGTTTTAAACCTACGTGCGCAATAACCCAGACTACGCCAACATAAGTGCGTTTCTGGGGCGTGTTTTGCCAGGAGTTTAATCTCGCGTTTCGATGGTGAGCGGGCGAACCAGGCCGTAAATCACCATTGGCGTTCCGAGACCAATCAATAATAAACGGTAGATAATTGAAGGTTTAATACGCTTAATCTGCATTGTGGATGTTTTACTGGAGTTATTCATTAGTTTGGCTAATAGTTCCATTATTTCAATATGATAAGCCTCGGCCTGTTGAAAAGCCACGCAGCACACTTCAGAAAGTATATAAAAAACAATATGTCGTTATATAAATAAGAAAATTGCACTGCATCATGGCATTTCATAATATGCGTTAATTGTTCTTTTTTATATTCTCTGAGGAAAATATGTTCCTGGATTATTTTGCACTGGGAGTGCTTATTTTTGTATTTCTGGTGATCTTCTATGGGATTATTATTTTACATGATATTCCCTACCTGATAGCGAAAAAACGTAATCATCCTCATGCCGACGCCATTCATGTTGCTGGTTGGGTGAGTCTTTTTACGCTGCACGTTATCTGGCCCTTTTTGTGGATTTGGGCCACGCTTTACCGCCCGGAGCGGGGATGGGGAATGCAAAACCATGATTCATCCGTTGTGCAACTGCAACAGCGTATTGCCGGGCTGGAGAAACAGCTCGCCGATATGAAAGCTCCTTCTACCGAGTAATATTTATGGATTTACTGATTATTTTGACCTATGTGGCTTTCGCATGGGCAATGTTTAAAATTTTTAAAATCCCCGTGAATAAATGGACCATCCCTACTGCGGCACTGGGCGGCATATTTATTGTCAGCGGCTTAATTCTATTAATGAACTATAACCATCCATACACCTTTAAAGCGCAAAAAGCGGTTATTTCCATTCCTGTTGTCCCGCAGGTGACAGGCGTGGTGATTGAAGTGACGGACAAGAAAAATACGCTGATTAAAAAAGGTGAGGTGCTGTTCCGACTGGACCCGACGCGTTATCAGGCGCGGGTGGATCGGCTGATGGCGGATATCGTCACCGCAGAACATAAGCAGCGGGCATTAGGTGCAGAGTTAGATGAGATGGCGGCGAATACCCAGCAGGCAAAGGCCACGCGGGATAAATTCGCTAAAGAGTACCAGCGTTACGCACGCGGCAGTCAGGCAAAAGTAAATCCGTTTTCAGAACGGGATATCGATGTGGCGCGGCAAAATTATCTGGCGCAGGAAGCCTCAGTGAAGTCTTCGGCGGCGGAACAAAAACAGATCCAGAGCCAACTGGATAGCCTGGTGTTGGGTGAACATTCACAAATCGCCAGCCTGAAAGCGCAGCTTGCGGAAGCAAAATATAACCTTGAGCAGACGGTAGTGCGTGCGCCGAGCGACGGTTACGTGACTCAGGTACTGATTCGTCCAGGAACGTATGCTGCGTCGCTGCCGCTGCGTCCGGTAATGGTGTTTATACCCGATCAGAAACGACAAATTGTGGCGCAGTTCCGCCAGAACTCCTTGCTGCGCCTGGCCCCCGGCGATGATGCGGAAGTGGTGTTTAATGCCCTGCCAGGTAAGGTCTTCAGCGGTAAGCTGGCAGCCATTAGTCCAGCCGTTCCCGGCGGGGCTTATCAGTCGACCGGCACCTTACAGACGTTAAACACAGCGCCGGGTTCAGATGGCGTTATCGCGACCATTGAACTGGATGAGCATACAGATTTGAGCGCTTTACCAGACGGTATTTACGCCCAGGTGGCGGTCTACTCTGATCATTTCAGCCATGTTTCGGTTATGCGCAAAGTGCTGTTACGCATGACCAGCTGGGTGCATTACCTTTATCTCGACCATTAATCTTTGTTTTCCGCCGCTTGTTCAGGCCGCAGTTGCTGCGACTGGGCAAGCTGGTGGCGAATTTCACGCAGCATCTCGTCCAACACATACTGGACCCGCCAGGGCTGGTATTCCCGTTTCCGGAAGATAGCCACCAGATCCAGCCACCATTCATACGGTTGCTGGAAACAGGGGATCAGCGTGCCGTCTTGCAGGTCGCTCTGCACACTTTTGTCTGGCGCAAACACAATCCCCAGGTGATTTCGCGCCAGCTCCAGCGCCGACTGAGTATTGTCACAGACGTAATTTCCCTTAACACGATAATCACGTACTTCTTTACTTCCGGCGACGTTGAAGCGCCAGATATTCGCGTCATCGATCATCATCGAGTCGATCAAAATACAGGAGTGATGTTCAAGTTCGTCTGGTCGGCTAATGGGGTGTTTCTCAAGATAAGTTTGGCTGGCATAGGCGGTTACTGCATATTGCGTAATAAAACTGGCAACCAGCGATTCATCTTTTGGTGGCGCGTAGCTGATTAAAACATCACAATCATCGGGAAATTCGACACCTTCATAAAAGGCGTTGCGCTCAAGATTGCAGGTTTTTAGCGATAAGGTGATTTCACCGATATCTTTAATTTTGTCGATAACGTGTTTGGATAAATAGGTAATAATGCCAGTTGGTGCGTAGATGGTAACCCGACCACGTTTCTCATGCTTATAATCTGCAATAAAATTATTAAGCTGCTCGTTTCTGTCGAGCATATCATTAATGTACGGTAATAGCGCGGTGCCAAAAGGCGTCAGCATCAGTTGCCGTGTGGTTCTGTCAAAGACTTTTAAGCCCACTTTTGATTCAAAATCAGCAAGATATTTACTGACATTGGCCTGCGCGATGCCAAGCACGGTAGCCGCATGGCTGATATTTTCACTGGCAGCGATTACCGAGATAATTTTTAACTCCCGGTACTTGAGTTGTAATTTTGTCATCGCAACAGTCCAATTTATATATAATTTTATATATTACTATATAAATATGAATCTTGCACCGGAGAAATTGTAAGCATTACTATGCCGACTCTTTTTTATCTTAATTTAAAATGGAATGTCGGACATGTTAATTAACCGCAATATTGTGGCGTTATTTTTTATGCCTTTTATGGCAAGTGCAACTGCCGCAGAATTATCCGTTGGTGCTGGCGCAGTTTATAATGAATCGCCTTATCGCGGTTATAATGAAAATACCAAAGCAATTCCGCTGATCAGTTATGAGGGCGATTCTTTTTATGTCCGCCAGACCACGTTAGGTTTTATTCTGTCGCAAAGTGAAAAAAATGAACTTAGCCTGACCGCATCCTGGATGCCGCTGGAATTTGATCCTGCCGATAATGACGACCATGCTATGCAACAACTCGATAAGCGTGACAGTACGGCAATGGCGGGAGTTGCCTGGTATCACCATGAGCGTTGGGGGACCGTGAAAGCTTCTGCGGCGGCTGATGTTCTGGATAACAGTAACGGTTGGGTAGGTGAGTTATCGTTATTCCACAAAATGCAGATAGGTCGCCTGTCGCTGACACCTGCTCTTGGCGTTCTCTATTATGACGAGAATTTCAGTGACTATTACTATGGCATTTCAGAGAGCGAGTCTCGTCGCAGCGGTCTGGCGAGTTATACCGCGCAAGATGCCTGGGTGCCATATGTCAGCCTGACGGCAAAATACCCCATCGGAGAACACGTCGTATTAATGGCGAGTGCCGGATACAGCGAGCTGCCGGAAGAGATTACCGACAGCCCGATGATTGATCGTAATGAGAGTTTTACCTTTGTCACCGGCGTGAGCTGGCGTTTTTAATTGACCCGGGAGATGTTGGATAAATTGCGTCAGCGAAATCTATATTAATCAATTGTCATCGCGGTGTCGGAGGGGGATCCGGCACCGCAGTGGATTATGCCATGTAAAAGACGTCTTTCAGCTCGCTACTGACCGGGCTGTTATCCGGATTAGCGGGCATCACGTCCTGCATATGCTTCCACCAACGTTGGCAGACTTCAGTGCTGGCAACCGCATTCCACCGTTCTTCAGATTCAATCTCTACCGTGGCAAACAGCAAATTACGCGTGCTGTCGAGATAGATGGCGTAGTTATGCGCGCCGTGGGATTTCAATACAGCTTCCAGTTCCGGCCAGATCGGGTTATGCCGACGCTGATACTCTTCGTGAGCGTCCGGGTTGACTTGCATAACAAAGGCTTTGCGGATCATAACGCCTCCAGATAAAGCTCACGCACTTCGTCGCGGCTGGCGGTACGTGGGTTACATGGTGCGCATGGGTCGGCCAGGGCTTTATCTAACCAGCCTTCGATATCCTTTTTGCTGATGCCAAGTTGACTAAATCCCGCAGGTATACCCACGCGATGGCTCAAGACTCGAATGGCATTAATTGCTTCCAGACTTGCCGCTTCATCACTCATCCCGCGCGTATCGACCCCCATCGCCTGGGCGATACGGGCAAAGCGTGCGATGGCATTCGGGCGGTTAAAGTTTTCGATTACTGGCAACAAGATGGCATTACACACCCCGTGTGGCAGGTTGTGGGTAGCACCGGGCTGATGCGCCAGTGCGTGAACCAGCCCCAGTCCCGCGCTGTTAAAAGCCATTCCCGCCAGATATTGCCCGAAAGCCATCTGTTCGCGAGCTTCCAGATTATGACCATCTTCTACCGCCTTCGGCAGCCACAGAGAAATCAGGCGGATAGCTTCCAGCGCGTTGGCATCAGTTAGCGGATGGGCGCCAACGGAAACATAGGCTTCTATGGCATGGGTTAGTGCGTCCATACCGGTGGCAGCGGTAACGGAGGCCGGGATCTCCAGCATTACACTGGCATCATCCACGGCGATATCAGGAATAATATTCGGATCGATGATGACTTCTTTCACTTGCCGCGCAGTGTCGATGATCACCGCATTGCTGGTCATCTCAGCAGCGGTTCCGGCAGTAGTATTGATCGCCACCAGCGGCACGCCTGGGTTTCTTACTTTGCCAATGCCAGAGTAAGCAGTAGAAGGGCCTGGATTAGCGGTAAGGATTTTTACGGCTTTTGCGGTATCAATCGGGCTACCGCCACCGAAAGCAATAATGTAATCACATGCGGCGTCCTGAAATGCAGCGTAGCCTTTTTGCACCAGTTCTTCGGTGGGGTTTGGAAAGACCTTATCAAATAGGTGGTAAGACATTTCGTGTTGATCCAGCGCGGTGAACAGACTGTTCAGCAATCCCAACTTAACCAGTTGCCCATCGGTAACGATCAGTGCTTTTCCCCACTGCTTATTCGCAACCAGGTTTACCATATCGCCAATTGCCCCAGCGCCATGCAGGCTGATTTTCGGTAATGCCAACATAAAACTCATGATTATTCTCCTTAAGAGCAAATCCTTCTGTTCGGCGGCATAACCCGCGCCGCCAGATGCGAAACGGGGTGTTAAAGCGCCAGTGCGCTTGCCAACGGAGTGACGCCGAAACGCTTGCCGAGGGCTATCAACTCTTCACGGCTGATGGTCTGTTTCATGCCGCCCATCGAATACACTTTCACCAATACTTCCGCCGATTTTTCTGCGGTATCGATCAGGCCAAACGCTTCGTCCAGCGTCGGACCGCAGCCGAAGACGCCGTGGAATGGCCACAAAACCAGTGAATGTTTTTGCATTTCCTGCGCGGTCGCCTGGCCAATTTCGTCCGTGCCGGGCACCATCCACGGCAAAATGCCAACGCCATCCGGGAATACCACCAGGCACTCGGTGCTGCCTTCCCACAGTTGGCGAGTGAAGACCGCCGTGTCGTTTTCCAGTACATAGGTGAGGGCGATCAGGTTGGTGGCATGGCAGTGCATGATCACCCGATCTTTACCGTTGGTGGCTTTAATGCGTTCGCAATGGGAGAGAAAGTGTGCCGGAAGTTCAGAAGTTGGGACGGCTTCGTGGGTTAGCCCCCAGAGAATATGGTAGCCCGCACCGTCGCTGTCGATTTTTACGACGCCTAAATTGGCGGCTGGATCGAGCTGGACGTTACGAAAGAATTTGCCGGAGCCGGTGACGATAAACGGCGTATTTGCCAGTAAAGGCATTGGTTGGCTTAATGGAATATAGCGCGGTTGTGGATGGAAGTTGTCGTGATAAGGCGCGATATCGGCGTCATCCAGGCGCAGCGTCAGGTTGCCGCCGTTGCGCTCGTCCCAGCCTTTCAGCCAGGCGTCGGTGGTGGCTTTGATCATTCCCTGGACAAACCAGGACTGGGTAATGTTTTGCATGTTCTGTGTTCCTGTAAATTCGGTGTTGTCGGATGCACGACCTGTAAGCCGGATAAGGCACTCGTGCCGCATCTGGCAATCAATGCCTGATGCGATGCTGTCGCGTCTTATCAGACCTACAACTGTTGCTGACCCGTAAGCCGGATAAGGCACTTGTGCCGCATCCGGCAGTGTTTACCCGCGCTGGCTTAAAATTGCGTTCTCATAATCACGCACGCTTTCCAGCCATTCGCTACCCGCTGGCGTATCGTGACGCTGACAGTACATTTCCCACACCGCCTGCCACGGCAACGATTTCTGCTCTTCCAGCAACGCCAGTCGTGCGGTGTAATCACCCGCCGCTTCCAGCTTGCGCAGTTCGGCTGTCGGTTCTAATAACGCACGCAGCAGGGCTTTTTTCATATTGCGCGTGCCAATGACCCACGCGGCAATGCGGTTGATGGAGGCATCAAAGAAGTCGAGGCCGATATGCACGCGGTCAAACAGGTCATGACGAACAATCTCACTGGCGATCGCCTGGGTTTCATCATCCAGCAGTACCACGTGATCGCTGTCCCAGCGCACCGGACGGCTGACGTGCAGCAGCAACTGCGGCACATACAGCATGGCGGCGGAAATCTTGTCGGAAATGACTTCTGTCGGGTGGAAGTGTCCGGCATCCAGGCACAGCGCAGTCTGGCGACTGGTGGCATATCCCATGTAAAACTCATTGGAGCCAACCGTGTAGCTCTCCGCGCCAATACCAAACAATTTGCTCTCTACGGCGTCGATATGGTGCGCAGGGTTCAGCTTTTCGCTGATCACTTCATCCAGTGCTGCCAGCAAACGTTGGCGCGGGGCGAGACGGTCAACGGTGATATCTTTCATGCCATCCGGTATCCAGATGTTCATCACCGATGGCGTGCCAAGTTGCTCGCCAAAATAGGCCGAAACGCGACGGCTGGCTTTGCAGTGGTCAATCCAGAACTGGCGAATGCGGTCGTCGGGATGCGAGAGCGTAAAGCCATCGGCACTTAGCGGATGCGAAAAACAGGAGGGGTTAAAATCCAGACCGAGGTGATTGGCTTTCGCCCATTGCACCCAGTTTTTGAAGTGCTCTGGTTTGATTTGGTCGCGCGAGACTGGCGTGTCTGACTCCAGATAGATGGCATGTAAATTAAGCCGTTTTGGGCCAGGAATCAGTCGCATAGCTTGTTCCAGATCGGCACGTAGCTCGCTGGCATTACGCGCTTTCCCCGGATAATTACCTGTGGCCTGAATCCCGCCGGTCAGTGAACCTTCCGGGTTTTCGAAACCGGAAACATCATCGCCCTGCCAGCAGTGCATTGAAACGGGTAAGCGATCAAGTTGGCGCAGCGCCTCCTCGACATCAATCCCTACCGCCGCGAAACGCTGTTTCGCCAGTTCCCAGGCCTGTTCCAGTTGAGTGGTCATGCGCAAAGCTCCTTTGTCTGTCGTGTTGAGTGAATCCGCGCCACATAGTGGGCAATTTCACTGTCAGGATTAGGGGTAAAGGTGGTCAGATTCGCGGTGGCGCTTACTACCTGACGGAAATCATCCACATTGTTGAGTTCATCCAGTGTCATTAACTGGATGCCGATATTGCCGAGCGTCGAGGCTTCAATTGGCCCGGCAATCACTCGAATACCGCAGGCATCGGCGCATAACTGGTTGAGCAGCGCGTTCTGGCTGCCGCCGCCGACAATATGCAGTTGCGAGAAATCTTCACCGCGTAGCTGCGCCAGTTCGTGCAGTACATCGGCATACAGCAGCGCCAGACTGTCGAAAATACAGCGCGCCAGTTCAGCATCACTTTCTGGGATCGGTTGCGCCGTTTCCTGACACGCAGCCTGAATTTCGCTGCACATCGCCTCAGGATTAATAAAGCGATCGTCATTGGGATTGATGATGAAGCGACAGGCCGGAAGTGCCTGTGTCGCGGCGATAAGCGTCGGGAGATCGTTGATTTGCTGCTCCTGAAGCACCCGCTGAAGAAGCCATAAACCCATGATATTTTTCAGCACCCGATAGCGGCCTTCCGCACCGCCTTCATTGGTGATGTTGGCTGCCAGCGCCGCATCATTGGTGAATGGCGTCTGGTTTTCGAAGCCCATCAATGACCAGGTGCCGGAGGAGAGATAAGCGGCGCGGGAACCGTTTAACGGCGAGGCGATAACCGCGCTGGCGGTATCATGGCTGGCAACGGCGACCACCGGAATTTCATTACCCTGTGGGCAAATCCAGTGACCAATGACATTACCCGGATGCGTCGGACGACCAAACCAGGCTTTGTTGGCGCCGCTCCACGCCAGCAGGGACTCATCCCAGTCATCGCTATTGATATTGACCAGTTGCGTGGTCGTGGCGTTGGTGTACTCCCAGTTCATCTTGCCGGTCAGACGATAACTAAAGTAATCCGGCATCAGCAGAGCGTGAGCAATGTGCGGGATAAGTTCAGGTTGTTGCTCCGTCAGCGCACGCAGCTGATAGATCGTATTGAAGGGCAAAAACTGGATGCCGCTACGCTGATAAATATCGCGTTTGCCGAGTTGCTGCTGTGCCAATGTCATCAGTCCGTTAGTACGGCTATCACGATAGGCAATCGGTAAACCGACGCGCTGACCGTGTTGATCCAGCAGCACATAGTCCACGCCCCAGGTATCAATACCGATGCTATCGATATGAATCCCTTCTTCACACACCTTGTTTAACCCAAGGCGAATGGCGTTTTCCAGACTATCGACATCCCAGGTGGCATAGCCGCTCTGGTAATACAGCCCATTGGTAAAACGATGGATTTCACGCAGCGTCAGGCTGCGACATTCACGGTGGTAACGCGCCAGCATTACGCGCCCACTGGATGCGCCAAGATCAACGGCAACGCAGTAGCGAAAGGTCATAATGAGATCCTTCTAAGTTTCATTACGCCCAGTCTAAGAAGCGCCCGACTTCGCTACCTTCTCGTTACTGACAGGAAAATACACCACTGGCAACCAGGGAAAGATGAACGTGATGGCGTTCACAATTTTCAGAATTGTGGTGGTGTGATGTTTGCCGCATTTTCTGAAAAATCACGCTTTATCTTGAAAAATCGACATTTTTTACGTGTTTTGCTGTCGAAAGTTTAAGGTAAGAACCAAACCGCTTGATTACTATTCCGCCATGTTGACGGCATCAGGAGGCTTATATGGACGTATTACATTGCGTGGATTTTTTTCCGTCTGGTAACGTGTCTGTGGCAATAGAACCCCGGCTTCCACAGGTGGATTTTCCTGAACATCACCATGATTTCCATGAGATTGTGATTGTCGAACATGGCACGGGTATCCACATTTTCAATGGGCAGCCTTATACCATCTCCGGTGGAACAATCTGTTTCGTGCGCGATCATGATCGGCATTTATATGAACATACGGACAATCTGTATTTGACCAATGTGCTGTATCGCTCCCCGGATAGATTTCAGTTTCTCGCCGGGCTGCATCAGCTTCTACCGCAAGAGCAAGACGGGCAATATCCGTCCCATTGGCGCGTGAGCCACAGCATATTGCAGCAGGTACGGCAGCTGGTTTCGCAACTGGAACAGCAGGACAGAACGAATGATTTACCCTCGAAAGCCAGCGGTGAGATTTTGTTTATGCAATTACTGCTCTTGCTGCGTAAAAACAGTTTGCAGGAGAGCATGGAAAGTCGCGAATCGCGCCTGAACTTGTTGTTGGCCTGGCTGGAAGAGCATTTTGCCGACGAGGTGAATTGGGAAATGATGGCGGATCAATTTTCTCTGTCACTACGCACGTTGCATCGTCAGCTAAAACAGCAAACCGGTTTGACGCCCCAGCGTTACCTTAACCGTTTACGGTTGGTGAAGGCGCGTCATCTTTTACGTCATAGCGAGGAAAGCGTGACCGAAATCGCATATCGCTGCGGATTCAGCGACAGTAACCACTTTTCGACGCTGTTTCGCCGCGAGTTTAACTGGTCACCACGCGATATTCGCCAGCGGCGGGATGGCTTTCTGCAATAACGCGAATCTTCTCAACGTATTTCCACGCCAGTTTATGAATAATCAAACGCGTCTTCTGGCTGAGGTGGCACGGTGGTTCATCAGTTTGTCCTTCGTAAAAAAGATTTTTTTGCCAGCGAACAGCAGGCGGTCGCTGTTGCTGATCGTTATCCGCAGGATGTCTTTGCCGAGCATACACATGATTTTTGTGAACTGGTGATCGTCTGGCGCGGTAACGGTTTGCACGTGCTCAACGATCGTCCTCATCGTATTACCCGCGGCGATCTCTTTTATATCCACGCAGACGATAAACACTCCTACGCTTCCGTTAACGATCTGGTTTTGCAGAACATTATTTATTGCCCGGAGCGGCTGACGCTTAATCTCGACTGGCAGGGGGCGATTCCAGGGTTTAACGCCAGCGCAGGACAACCACACTGGCGTTTAGGTAGTGCGGGCATGGCGCAGGTGCGGCAGGTTATCGGGCAGCTTGAGCACGAGAGCAGTCAGCCCGCGCCGTTTGCCAACGAAATGGCGGAGTTACTGTTCGGGCAGTTGGTGATGCTTTTGAAGCGCCATCGTTACACCAGTGATTCGTTACCGCCAACATCCAGCGAAACGTTGCTGGATAAGCTGATTACCCGGCTGGCGGCCAGCCTGAAAAGTCCTTTTGCGCTGGATAAATTCTGTGATGAGGCGGCGTGTAGTGAACGCGTCTTGCGCCAGCAATTTCGCCAGCAGACCGGGATGACCATCAATCAATATCTGCGGCAGGTCAGAGTGTGCCATGCGCAATATCTTCTCCAGCATAGCCGCCTGTTAATCAGTGATATTTCGACAGAGTGTGGCTTTGAAGATAGCAACTATTTTTCGGTGGTGTTTACCCGTGAAACCGGGATGACGCCCAGCCAGTGGCGTCATCGCAATTCCCGGAAAGATTAACTCGCCATGCCCATACCGACGATGTTGGCGGCAATAATAATCACCACACAACCGAGGCTCAACACGGTAACCGGACGGCGTCCCGCATTGTTCCACTCTTTCAGCACCAGCCCGACAATACCGCCGCACAATACATAGAAACTCATATGCAGCATCCAACTGATGTAGTCATACTGCGCCGGAATGCGGGCGTGTCCCCAGGCATAGAAAAAGAATTGCAGATACCACATCAAACCGCCCAACGCCGAGAGCAATACGTTGTGGATGATCAGCGGTTTCGCCAGCGAGAAGTCGGCTTTTAGCGACAAACTTTTCACTTTTGCCAGACGAATAAAACAGAAACCGAGGTTGATGATCGCACCGCCACCCATGATGACAACATAGCTTGGCAGTGCGACATACAGCGGATCAACGCCCAGCGCGGCAGCCGCTTCATGCATCGGTTTTGCGGCGTTCATCGCAAAAGACATCCCGGCAGAGAAAATGCCGCACATTACTGCCAGCACCAACCCTTTTTTCAGGTTGAACTCTTCGGCTTTAATGCCCATTTTGCGCTCTTTCAACTGCCCGGCGCGAGTCACAATTCCCACGCCAATCAGCGCCACCAGTACGCCGAGTAACGTCATTCGCCCACCGTCGGTGTTAATCAGCACATCGAAATTGCCGTTGATAATTGGCGTCATCAGCGTACCGACGATCAACGTAATGCCAATGGCGATACCAATCCCCATCGACATGCCGAGATAACGCATGGTCAGGCCGTAGTTGATATTACCAATCCCCCACATAGCGCCGAACAGAAAAACAGGCAGCAGGGTAGAGAGGCTGAACGAGCTGTAATATGCCAAGAAATCAGGTAGTAGCATGGCGCTGATGGCCCACGGCAGAATAATCCACGAAACAATCCCACCGACTGACCACATGGTTTCCCATGACCACTTTTTTACTTTTTTGAACGGAGCGTAAAAACAGGCTGCACTGGCCGCGCCGATCAAATGCCAAAATATCCCCATCGTAATCGCGTTACTCATCTTCTTATCCTCATCATTTTTTCGTCGCGTCACATCTCCGACGAGATGAGTGTAAAAATCGTGCTGTCGATTAACCTTTCGCCTGTTGCCGCCGTTGCCGATTTACTGGCAATCACGGCATTAAGTGGGTGATTTGGTTCACATCTCGGACATTTCCCTGCAAAACCATTCCCCTATGAAAAGTACGGCATTGATAATCATTTTCAATATCATTTAATTAACTATAATGAACCAACTGCTTACGCGGCATTAACAATCGGCCGCCCGACAATACTGGAGATGAATATGAGCTATACCCTGCCATCCCTGCCGTATGCTTACGATGCCCTGGAACCGCACTTCGATAAGCAGACCATGGAAATCCACCACACCAAACACCATCAGACCTACGTCAACAACGCCAACGCGGCGCTGGAAAGCCTGCCAGAATTCGCTAACCTGCCGGTTGAAGAGCTGATCACCAAACTGGACCAGCTGCCAGCAGACAAAAAAACCGTTCTGCGCAACAACGCTGGCGGTCACGCTAACCACAGTCTGTTCTGGAAAGGTCTGAAAAAAGGCACCACCCTGCAGGGCGATCTGAAAGCGGCTATCGAACGTGATTTCGGTTCCGTTGAAAACTTCAAAGCAGAATTTGAAAAAGCGGCAGCTTCCCGCTTTGGTTCCGGCTGGGCATGGCTGGTGCTGAAAGGCGATAAACTGGCGGTGGTTTCTACTGCTAACCAGGACTCCCCGCTGATGGGCGAAGCCATTTCTGGCGCTTCCGGCTTCCCGATTGTGGGCCTGGATGTGTGGGAACACGCTTACTACCTGAAATTCCAGAACCGTCGTCCGGACTACATCAAAGAGTTCTGGAACGTGGTGAACTGGGATGAAGCTGCGGCACGTTTCGCGGCGAAAAAATAATCGCATCTTGTCTGCTGTAATGAGGCGTTGACGCCTCGTGTCAGCATAAAAAACAAACCATCGTGCATAACGGTGGTTTTTTTGTGATCAATTTCAAAAGAAAAACAATGATCCTATAAAATTAAAACGATGTTTCAATTGGTGTGGTGTTGATCACTTTTATTGCCATGATGAATGTCTATCTTCGTTTCCATCAACACTGATGCTCCGTTAAGGAACTTCGCATCAGCCTATAAAAATATGCCAACAGGTGATGGAAATGCAGATAAAACGCACGATAGAGAAAATCCCGGGGGGGATGATGCTCATCCCGCTGTTCCTTGGTGCACTGTGTCATACCTTCTCGCCGGGGGCGGGTAAATATTTTGGATCATTCACCAACGGGATGATTACTGGCACGGTGCCTATTCTGGCGGTGTGGTTTTTCTGCATGGGGGCGTCTATCAAATTAAGCGCGACGGGAACAGTGTTGCGTAAATCCGGTACGCTGGTGGTAACCAAAATTGCCGTTGCGTGGGTGGTTGCAGCCATTGCTTCGCGCATTATTCCTGAGCACGGTGTCGAAGTTGGATTTTTTGCCGGGCTTTCAACGCTGGCGCTGGTGGCGGCAATGGACATGACCAACGGCGGTCTGTATGCCTCTATCATGCAACAGTACGGCACCAAAGAAGAGGCCGGGGCATTTGTGTTGATGTCGCTGGAATCTGGTCCGCTAATGACGATGATTATTCTGGGAACCGCCGGGATTGCTTCGTTTGAACCGCATGTTTTCGTTGGCGCAGTATTGCCGTTCCTGGTGGGCTTCGCGCTGGGGAACCTTGATCCTGAATTGCGCGAGTTTTTTAGCAAAGCGGTGCAGACGCTGATTCCGTTCTTTGCCTTCGCGCTGGGCAATACCATTGATTTAACCGTGATTGCCCAGACAGGTTTGTTGGGGATCCTGTTGGGTGTGGCGGTGATTATCGTGACCGGTATTCCGTTGATTATTGCCGATAAATTGATTGGCGGTGGCGATGGCACTGCCGGAATTGCCGCCTCCAGTTCTGCCGGGGCCGCAGTGGCAACGCCGGTACTGATTGCGGAAATGATCCCGGCCTTTAAACCGATGGCGCCTGCGGCAACTTCGTTGGTGGCGACGGCGGTAATTGTGACTTCGATTCTGGTGCCAATTCTTACCTCTGTCTGGTCACGTAAAGCCAAAGCCAGAGCGGCGAAGATCGAAATTCTGGGTACGGTGAAATAACCTCTCTTATTCCATATCATCGCCGGGTGAATTGACGTTCATCCGGCGTTTTACCTTAAATAACAAACACCTCATCGATCGTCCGACATTCGCTTTCTGTTAACTCCCCACCGGCATTGCGCGACACTCCTGTGCAGTAACCAAACTTACGTGATACCACCGTCTTGATGGTAGTGACAAAATCTTCACCGATGGCGTAGATGGACATATAAGTACCAATCTGTTGCTGAATATCTTGTAAAGCTGCCAGGTCGCCGCGTTTGAAGGCTTCGCGGGCTCCGACAAACAGCTCTGGCATAACGTTATTTAAGCCAGAGATTATCCCCGCGCCGCCAGCCAGCAAATTAGGAATGTAATACTCGTCATACCCCGAAAGCACCGCAAAATCAGGACGCACAGCCTGAGTTGCCTGAATCATGCTGCGGGTGTGTGACTGGCAATCGACAGTATCTTTAATTCCGGCAAACTCAGGAAACTCACTCGCCAGTGTGGCGACCAGGTCAGGGGTTAAATCACAACCGGTCCGCGCCGGGAAGTTATATGCGAACCATTTGCCCTGTAATTCGCGACCCAGATGGCGGAAATAGCTTAATAATTGCTTCGCCGTCTGGCCGTAGTAATAAGGCGGGAGGATCATCACCGCATCGTACCCAACGCGATACGCTTCTTGCGCCATAACCAGTACATCATGTGTGCATGTGGACGAGACGTTGGCCACCATTTTTAGCGTGCTCATGGCTCGTGCTTCACGAATAAGCATGAGCCTCTCTTCCAGTGTGAAGGAAGCAAACTCACCAATGCTTCCCATTAGCAATATCACATCGATGTTAGCGTCAGTGAGTCGCTGCAGATGCTGCTTCAGTCCGTTAAGGTCTACATTCCCGTCTTTATCCATCGGCGTGATGGAAGGACACCAGACGCCAGAAAACTGTTTTTGCTCGGTCACGTTGAACACTCCTTATAATGAAATGGCGTTTCAAATTCATCTCATTGATAGCATTTCTAAGGCGTCGTCATGTGAACCGCGCTCTCATTTTGCGCGCCTGACGTAAAATAAATATGGTCTAATGGGGAAATTTCTTGGTGGAGAGGGAACAGATGCGATATCCAGTTGATGTATACGTAGGCAAAATTCGGGATTATCCGGAAAGCCGTCCAAGTGCAATTGCGAAAATGCAGGTCGATGGCGAGTTGATGTTGACAGAACTGGGGCTGGAAGGCGACGAACAGGCAGAGAAAAAGATTCACGGTGGGCCGGACAGGGCGCTGTGTCATTATCCTCGCGAGCATTATCTCTACTGGGCGCGGGAATTTCCGGAACAGGCAGAGTTGTTTGTTGCACCTGCGTTTGGTGAAAACCTCTCAACCGACGGTCTGACGGAAAGCAATGTTTATATTGGCGATATTTTCCGCTGGGGAGAGGCGTTGATTCAGGTCTCCCAGCCGCGCTCTCCGTGCTACAAACTCAATTACCACTTTGATATCAGTGATATAGCTCAGTTGATGCAAAACACGGGTAAAGTCGGCTGGCTGTATAGCGTGATTGCGCCGGGGCAGGTATCTGCTGATGCTCCGCTGGAGTTGGTTTCCCGCGTTAGCGATGTGACCGTGCAAGAGGCTGCCGCCATCGCATGGCATATGCCGTTTGATGATGAGCAGTATCACCGTTTGCTTTCCGCAGCCGGGCTATCGAAAAGCTGGACGCGGACGATGCAGAAACGCCGACTTAGCGGCAAGATTGAAGATAATTCACGGCGGTTGTGGGGGAAATACCCCCCGGAGAGTAGGCCTGATAAGACGTGACTAGCGTCGCATCAGGCATCATGCTCAGACGCTGGATGCGGTGTAAACGCCTTATCCTGCCTACAAATGCGGAGTTTAACTCCGCTTATACAGCGGCAGCCAAATCACCAGACGTAAACCGCCAAGCGGGCTGTCTTCCGCTTTTACCCAACCACGATGCTGCTGGATGGCGGTTTCGACAATCGCCAGCCCCAAACCTGTACCGCCAGATTCACGATCGCGCGCTTCATCTGTACGATAGAACGGGCGGAAAATCTGTTCGCGATCTTCCGGGCTAACGCCAGGACCATCGTCGTCCACCGTAATGGTGATACCGTCTTTATCTACCGCAAAGCCCACTTCAATCTTCGTATGGGAATAACGCAGGGCATTACGAACAATGTTTTCCAGCGCACTTTCCAGGGCATTTGGGTTGCCGTACAGCGGCCACGGCCCTGGTGGGAAGTTAACCGTAAACGACTTGCCCATCTGCTCCGCTTCGAATGCCGCGTTATCCAGCACTTCGTTCCACAACTGGTTGGCTTTGATTGTCTCGCTCACCAGCGCGTTTTTCTGCTGATTACGTGACATCACCAACAGGTCGTTAATCATGCTGTCCAGACGCTGGGCTTCGGTTTCAATACGCTCCAGTTCCTTGCTTTCACCACTACGACGACGCAGTAACGCCGTACCCAGTTGCAGACGCGTCAGTGGGGTGCGCAGCTCGTGAGAGATATCAGAAAGCAGGCGCTGCTGGGAGGTCATCATGCGCTCCAGTGCGGTCACCATCTGGTTAAAACTGGCACCTGCGGCAAGAAATTCTTGTGGCCCCGCTTCCAGTTCCGGATGCTGGCGTAAGTTCCCCTGGGCAACTTCATCGGCAGCGTTTTTCAGCTTACGTGCCGGTTTTGCCAGACTCCAGGCCAACCACAACAGCAGTGGCGTACTGACCAACATGGTGACAATCAGCAGCAATAGCGGGCGGTCAAACAGTAAGTTTATGAAATCGGATTGAGAACTGCTGGCCGGACGAATCAGATAAAGCTGGTAATTATCTTCGCCATCACGCACGGAGAACGGACCGACCAGTTCCACGCGGCCATACTTTTTCTTCTGCGGATGATCGGCGTTATCGGCCTGACCAATAAAGTTGCGAATGATCTGCATTTCGCTGCGTTCAGCGCCGATCACGCGGCCTTCAGTGGTCACCAGTAATAAACGCTGGCCTGGTGGTGCCCACTTATCAATGGCCCGGAAAAGGCGACGCCACCACATTAAATCGTTGGGTGGATCGTTCGCCAGTTCCGCTTCGACATGCTGCTCAATCATCAGCCCCTGACGCTGTTCGCTATCCAGAAGCTCGGTCATCTGGCGTGAATCGAGCTTGGGTAACATCAAAACCAGCATCAACACCAGCGCCAGCGTCAGCCAGAAGATGGCGAAGATGCGCGCGGTTAAGCTGCCTATCATGAAGCGGAAACCATCAGATAGCCGCGACCACGCAATGTTTTAAACCACGGATGACCGTCTTTACGATCCGGCAGCTTACGACGCAGGTTGGAAATATGCATATCGATAGCACGGTCGAAAGGCGTCAGGCGTTTGCCCAGTACTTCCTGGCTTAAATGCTCGCGAGAAACCACCTGACCCAGATGCTGCGCCAGTAGGTAGAGCAGGGTAAATTCAGTACCGGTTAACTCCAGTGTTTGCCCGTCGAAGCTGGCTTCCTGACGGCCTGGATTCAGCACTAAGGCGTCAACTTCCAGCGTCGGCGAACCATTATCGCTGTTCTGCTGTTGCTCGCTCCAGTGCGAACGGCGCAGGATCGCGCGAATACGTGCAACCAGTTCACGATCGTTAAACGGTTTCGGGAGATAGTCATCTGCACCCAGCTCAAGGCCGAGGACGCGATCAAGTTCACTGCCGCGAGCCGTCAACATAATGACTGGCGTCTGGTGTGTCTGGCGAAGTGCTTTCAGCGTATCGATACCATTTTTCTTCGGCATCATCACATCAAGCAAAAGTAAATCAATGCTGTCGTCCAGAAGAGCAAGCGCTTGTTCCCCGTCGTGGGCAACAATCACGTTGAAGCCTTCCATCTCGAGCAGCTCCTTTAACAGGGATGTCAGCTCTCGGTCATCATCAACTAACAGGATTTTATTCATTGTTTAAATACCTCCGAGGCAGAAATTACGTCATCAGACGTCGCTAATCCATGACTTTACGTTGTTTTACACCCCCTGACGCATGTTTGCAGCCTGAATCGTAAACTCTCTATCGTTGAATCGCGACAGAAAGATTTGGGAGCAAATGATGCGCATAGTTACCGCTGCCGTCATGGCCTCAACGCTGGCAGTCAGTTCATTAAGCCACGCTGCTGAAGTCGGTTCAGGCGATAACTGGCATCCGGGAGAAGAACTTACGCAGCGCAGTACGCAGAGCCATATGTTCGACGGCATAAGTTTAACCGAACATCAGCGTCAGCAGATGCGAGATCTTATGCAACAGGCCCGGCACGAACAGCCACCTGTTAATGTTAGCGAACTGGAGACAATGCATCGCCTTGTCACCGCAGAAAATTTTGATGAAAACGCTGTGCGCGCACAGGCAGAAAAAATGGCGAACGAGCAAATAGCTCGTCAGGTTGAGATGGCAAAAGTCCGCAACCAAATGTATCGCCTGTTAACGCCGGAGCAGCAAGCGGTTTTAAACAAGAAACATCAACAACGAATGGAACAGTTGCGCGACGTGACGCAATGGCAAAAAAGTTCATCGTTGAAGCTATTGAGTAGTAGCAACTCACGTTCCCAGTAGTAAACCCTGTTTTCCTTGCCATAGACACCATCCCTGTCTTCCCCCACATGATGTGGGGGTTTTTTTTATCCGCAATTTGCCTGTTACTTGATGCATTGCAGATGATTTGCATCCGTTATACTACCGTCAGTTGATAGCGGGAGTATTTATGAATCAATCTTATGGGCAGCTGGTTAGTCGGGCGGCGATTGCTGCAACGGCGATGGCTTCGCTGTTATTACTGATTAAAATTTTTGCATGGTGGTATACCGGATCAGTGAGTATTCTCGCTGCGCTGGTGGATTCGCTGGTGGATATCGGCGCGTCATTAACTAACTTATTGGTCGTGCGTTACTCACTACAACCTGCCGACGATAATCACTCCTTTGGTCACGGCAAAGCTGAGTCGCTCGCCGCGCTGGCGCAAAGCATGTTTATCTCCGGTTCCGCGCTGTTCCTGTTTTTGACCGGTATTCAGCATTTGGTTTCTCCGACACCGATGAAAGACCCGGGTGTTGGGGTTATCGTGACTATTGTGGCGCTAATTTGTACGATTATTCTTGTCTCGTTTCAGCGTTGGGTCGTTCGCCGGACGCAAAGCCAGGCAGTGCGGGCAGATATGCTACATTATCAGTCTGATGTTATGATGAACGGCGCGATTTTGCTGGCGCTGGGATTGTCCTGGTACGGCTGGCATCGTGCTGATGCTCTGTTTGCTTTGGGAATCGGCATCTATATTTTATATAGCGCGTTACGCATGGGGTATGAGGCGGTCCAGTCATTATTGGATCGCGCGCTGCCCGATGGCGAACGACAGGAAATTATTGATATCGTGACTTCCTGGCCGGGAGTTAGCGGCGCTCACGATCTTCGCACGCGGCAGTCAGGGCCGACCCGCTTTATTCAGATTCATTTGGAAATGGAAGACTCTCTGCCTTTGGTTCAGGCACATATGGTGGCGGATCAGGTAGAGCAGGCTATTTTACGGCGTTTTCCGGGTTCAGATGTGATTATCCATCAAGATCCTTGTTCCGTCGTACCCAGGGAGAGTAAACGGTCTACGCTTTCATAATCCGTACAAAAGAGAGCCAGACCCGCATTTTGTGTATAAAATACCGCCATTTGGCCTGACCTGAATCAATTCAGCAGGAAGTGATTGTTATACTATTTGTACATTCGTTGGATCACTTCGATGTGCAAGAAGACTTCCGGCAACAGATTTCATTTTGCATTCCAAAGTTCAGAGGTAGTCATGATTAAGAAAATCGGTGTGTTGACAAGCGGCGGTGATGCGCCAGGCATGAACGCCGCAATTCGCGGGGTTGTTCGTTCTGCGCTGACAGAAGGTCTGGAAGTAATGGGTATTTATGACGGCTATCTGGGTCTGTATGAAGACCGTATGGTACAGCTAGACCGTTACAGCGTGTCTGACATGATCAACCGTGGTGGTACATTCCTCGGTTCTGCGCGCTTCCCGGAATTCCGCGACGAGAACATCCGCGCCGTGGCTATCGAAAACCTGAAAAAACGTGGTATCGACGCGCTGGTGGTTATCGGCGGTGACGGTTCCTACATGGGGGCAATGCGTCTGACCGAAATGGGCTTCCCGTGCATCGGCCTGCCGGGCACCATCGACAACGACATCAAAGGTACTGACTACACCATTGGTTTCTTCACGGCATTGAGCACCGTTGTTGAAGCTATCGACCGTCTGCGTGACACCTCTTCTTCTCACCAACGTATTTCCGTGGTGGAAGTGATGGGCCGCTACTGTGGCGATCTGACTCTGGCTGCAGCTATTGCTGGTGGCTGTGAATTCGTTGTGGTTCCGGAAGTTGAATTCAGCCGTGACGATCTGGTAAACGAAATCAAAGCCGGTATCGCGAAAGGTAAAAAACACGCGATTGTGGCGATCACTGAACATATGTGTGACGTCGACGAGCTGGCACACTTCATCGAAAAAGAAACTGGCCGTGAAACCCGCGCAACTGTGCTGGGCCACATCCAGCGTGGTGGTTCCCCGGTACCTTACGACCGTATTCTGGCTTCCCGTATGGGCGCTTACGCTATCGATCTGCTGCTGGCAGGCTACGGTGGTCGTTGCGTAGGTATCCAGAACGAACAACTGGTTCACCATGACATCATCGATGCTATCGAAAACATGAAGCGTCCGTTCAAAGGTGACTGGCTGGACTGCGCGAAAAAACTGTATTAATGATTTCGGAAAAAGGCAGATTTCTTTAGCCTGAAACCGATGACAGAGGCAAAAATGCCAGATGCGCTTTGCTTATCAGGCCTACATGAATTCTGCAATCTATTGAGTTTGCAAGCTTTTGTAGGCCGGATAAGCTGCATCCGGCATGAACACAGCGCACTTTGCCAGCAATATGAGGCGGATTTCTTCCGCCTTTTTAACTCCCCCATATATACCCGCAAGTTATAGCCAATCTTTTTTTATTCTTTAATGTTTGAATCCCTTTCTGGCACGCTTTGTTCATCACAACACAACATAAGAGAGCCGGGCGATGAACAAGTGGGGCGTAGGGTTAACTTTATTGCTGGCAGCGACCAGCGTTATGGCAAAGGATATTCAGCTTCTTAACGTTTCGTATGATCCAACGCGCGAACTGTACGAGCAGTACAACAAAGCCTTCAGCGCCCACTGGAAACAGCAAACCGGCGATAACGTGGTGATTCGCCAGTCGCACGGCGGTTCGGGTAAACAGGCGACGTCGGTAATCAATGGCATAGAAGCTGATGTCGTCACGCTGGCGCTAGCCTATGACGTGGATGCCATTGCTGAACGTGGTCGTATCGATAAAGAGTGGATCAAGCGTCTGCCGGATAACTCCGCACCTTATACTTCTACCATTGTCTTCCTGGTGCGTAAGGGGAATCCGAAGCAGATTCACGACTGGAACGATTTGATTAAGCCAGGTGTTTCGGTGATCACCCCGAACCCGAAAAGTTCTGGTGGTGCACGCTGGAACTACCTGGCAGCCTGGGGATACGCCCTGCATCACAACAACAACGATCAGGCAAAAGCGCAGGAATTCGTGCAGTCGTTGTATAAAAACGTCGAAGTACTGGATTCCGGCGCGCGCGGTTCAACGAATACCTTTGTTGAGCGCGGCATTGGCGACGTGCTGATTGCCTGGGAAAACGAAGCTCTGCTGGCGGCGAATGAACTGGGGAAAGATAAATTCGAAATCGTCACGCCGAGCGAGTCTATTCTCGCAGAGCCTACGGTGTCAGTTGTCGATAAAGTGGTAGAGAAAAAAGGCACTAAAGAGGTGGCGGAAGCTTACCTGAACTATCTCTACTCGCCAGAAGGCCAGGAGATTGCGGCTAAAAACTACTATCGTCCACGCGATCCTCAGGTAGCGAAAAAATATGAAAATGCCTTTCCGAAGCTGAAGTTATTCACCATTGATGAAGAGTTCGGTGGCTGGACGAAAGCGCAAAAAGAGCATTTCTCTAACGGCGGTACGTTTGACCAAATCAGCAAACGTTAATTTTGTTGAAGGCAATCAGACCCGGTGGCATCTCGCGACCGGGTTTTTTATTTGTCACGATTTTGCGTTACCCTTGCATCTCTTTGAGGTACAGGGAAAAAAAGATGAAAAAAGCAGGTCTTCTTTTTTTAGCGATGATGGTTATCGCTGTTGCTGCTGCAGGCATTGGTTACTGGAAATTGACCGGTGAAGAGTCGGACACGTTGCGCCAGATTGCCCTTGAGCAATGTTTACCCAACCAGCAGCAAAACCAAAACCCTTCGCCATGTGCGGAAGTCAAACCCAATGCCGGATATGTGGTTTTAAAAGACCTCAACGGTCCTCTGCAATATTTGTTGATGCCAACGTATCGTATTAACGGCACTGAAAGTCCATTGTTAACCGATCCTTCAACGCCTAATTTCTTCTGGTTAGCCTGGCAGGCGCGTGATTTTATGAGCAAAAAATACGGCCAGCCAGTCCCCGATCGCGCGGTATCTCTGGCGATTAACTCCCGTACCGGGCGCACGCAAAACCATTTTCATATCCATATCTCTTGTATTCGTCCTGATGTGCGCGAACAACTGGATAATAATCTGGCGAATATCAGCACCCGTTGGTTACCGCTGCCCGGTGGGCTGCGTGGGCATGAATACCTGGCACGTAGGGTAACTGAAAGCGAGCTGGTAAAACGGAGTCCGTTTATGATGCTGGCAGAAGAAGTACCAGAGGCACGGGAACATATGGGCAGTTACGCGCTGGCAATGGTGCGACAGAGTGATAACTCGTTTGTATTGCTGGCGACGCAGCGCAATCTGCTGACGCTGAATCGTGCTTCAGCCGAGGAACTTCAGGATCATCAGTGTGAGATTTTGCGTTAAAGCGAGGAGTTGTTGAGGAAAGCTAAGTGCCGGATGCGATATCCGGCACCTGTCAGACTTAAGCCTGTTTAGCCGCTTCTGCAGCTTTAACGATCACTGCGAAGGCGTCAGCTTTCAGAGAAGCACCGCCAACCAGCGCGCCGTCGATGTCCGGCTGAGCGAACAGTTCTGCGGCGTTAGACGCGTTTACAGAACCGCCGTACTGGATGATCACTTGTTCAGCGATGTTAGCGTCAACTTTAGCGATGTGGTCACGGATAAATTTGTGAACAGCCTGTGCCTGCGCCGGAGTTGCAGATTTGCCAGTACCGATTGCCCATACTGGTTCGTAAGCGATTACCGCACCTTCGAATGCCGCAGCACCCTGAGTTTTCAGTACCGCGTCGATCTGACGTGCGCAAACTTCTTCAGTTTTGCCCGCTTCGTTTTCAGCTTCGGTTTCACCGATGCACAGAACCGGAGTCAGACCCTGCTCTTTCAGCACCGCGAATTTTTTCGCGATCAGTTCGTCAGACTCTTTGTGGTAAGTACGACGTTCAGAGTGACCGATGATGATGTACTGTGCGCCGATGTCTTTCAGCATAGCAGCAGAGGTTTCACCAGTGAATGCGCCGGACAGGTTCAGGTCCACGTTCTGCGCACCCAGCATGATGTGGCTGCCTTCAGCTTCACGCTTCGCCATATCGATGTACATTTCTGGTGGCGCGATTGCAACGCCACAGCCATCAACGCCTGCCAGCTCTTTACGCAGGTTAGAAACCAGCTCGTGAACCATGTGGCGGCTGCCGTTCAGTTTCCAGTTACCCATCACTAAAGGATGTCGCATTTTAATTCTCCACGCTTATAAGCGAATAAAGGAAGATGGCCGCCCCGCGGGGCAGCAGGTCTGTGAAACAGTATAGAGATTCATCACTGGAAAGGCTTTGCTTTTTGTCATTTATTCAACCCTTCAAGCGATTCAGATAGCGCCAGCTTAATCGGTTCAACAGCGAAGGTCAGTCCCTTTTCGCCGTTGTCCGCGACAACATAGCGCAGTGCGCCTTCTGTCTCTGTGTAATAACGTTTGTTTTTCCCCGCAGTAAGGAGCGACTGTAGCTTTTTCTGGCTTTGTGTTTTGGTCATCAGCGGGGTGAGTGTGCGGATCACCGCCGCCATGTATTCATGAGCTTTTGCTTTGGCGGCTTTTTGCTCTGGTCCCTGGATTGGTAGCCAGGTAATTTGAATGCTTTTGATTTTTAAAGTGCCACGCTCCAGCGCCGTAGAGGCATACAAGTTCTCGTTAATTTTACTGGCGGCGCGAGTCAGATTGGCTTTGTCGGGGCTGCTGTCGATGGCGCGAAACTCGTTCAGTGGCAGGTTGGGGTTCTGGCTGTTAAAGTTTTCTCGAAACTGGCTGATGGAGAGATCGAAGGTAGGGGCGCCAGCAAGCAGATAGGGCGCAGTGGTCGCCGTACCTGGTGTTTGTGCATGCACCGTTGTGCTAACGGCTGATGCAGAACATAAGAGAAAAAACAGCGTAAACCCTGGCTTCATCGACAGTACCTTTTGTTATGACTGGCTCCGATTAAAACGATATCTGTCTCCCTTGTCAAAAGGGTAGAATCCTGGAAAAGACAACCATCAAGGAACTTACATGACCATACAGCAATGGTTATTCTCGTTTAAAGGGCGTATTGGGCGCCGTGATTTCTGGATTTGGATTGGCCTCTGGTTCGTTGGCATGCTGGTGCTTTTCTCACTGGCAGGTAAAAACTTACTCGATATCCAGACCGCCGCGTTTTGCCTGGTGTGCTTACTTTGGCCGACCGCGGCAGTAACGGTCAAACGACTGCACGATCGCGGGCGTTCCGGCGCATGGGCATTTTTAATGATTGTAGCGTGGATGCTGCTGGCGGGTAATTGGGCGATTTTACCGGGCGTCTGGCAATGGACGGTGGGGCGTTTTGTCCCGACGTTGATTCTGGTGATGATGCTTATTGATCTTGGCGCATTTGTCGGTACGCAGGGCGAAAATAAATTTGGCAAAGATACTCTGGATGTGAAGTATAAAGCCGACAATAAATCAAGTAATTAACCTTTAATATATCTCTTCTTGCTATTTTTTTCCGGGATTGTTATTTCCACGCAGGAAATGACAATGCCCGGAAAATCCTCCTCATTTCCTCACCTTAAGCAATATCAAAAAAAATGGTAATCCATAAGATCATTACTTGTTTGTTCTTCTCTTAACGGCGCATTATTCTTAAGTCGTAATCGACAGAGAGGCGAATATACAGAGGTGCCCTATGAAAGATGTCGTAGATAAATGCAGTACTAAAGGATGTGCGATTGATATCGGTACGGTGATTGATAACGACAACTGTACCAGTAAGTTTTCGCGCTTTTTTGCCACCCGCGAAGAAGCAGAGTCCTTTATGACCAAACTGAAAGAGCTTGCCGCCACTGCATCCTCTGCGGATGAAGGGGCCAGTGTGGCCTATAAGATTAAGGATCTGGAGGGGCAAGTTGAGCTTGATGCGGCCTTCACCTTCTCATGCCAGGCCGAGATGATTATTTTTGAGTTATCCCTGCGTTCGTTAGCTTGATGGAGTCGCTTTAGAAGGAGTTAAACATGGCTTATAAACACATTGGCGTGGCAATTTCCGGAAATGAAGAAGATGCCTTACTGGTGAACAAAGCCCTGGATCTCGCCAGACATAATGACGCTCACCTGACATTGATTCATATTGATGATGGCTTAAGCGAGTTGTATCCGGGCATTTACTTCCCTGCAACAGAAGATATTCTTCAACTGTTGAAAGATAATTCGGATAACAAGCTGTATAAACTGACGAAAAATATTCAGTGGCCGAAGACCAAACTGCGTATTGAACGCGGAGAAATGCCGGAAACACTGCTTGAAATTCTGCAACAAGAGCAGTGCGACCTCCTTGTCTGTGGTCATCACCACTCATTTATCAACCGTTTGATGCCGGCATACCGCGGGATGATCAATAAGTTGAATGCGGACCTGCTCATCGTGCCGTTTATCGATAAGTAACCGCTTACCAGTAATGCTCCGCTGTCATGTGGCCCGGTCGACGACGTAAATGTTTCGTCATCTGCCGGGTTTCTTTTAGCAGCTGTTGCGTATCGCGCACCATTTGCGGATTACCACAGAGCATCACATGACTGGTTTCTTTATCCATTGCCAGGCCAACCGCGTTTTCCAGTTCACCGCTTTCAATTAACGCCGGTATTCGCCCGCTGAGCGAACCCGCAGCCGTTTCCCGACTGACCACCGTCTGAATGCGCAGTTTCCCTTCGTAGCGTTTTTCCAGTTCTTGCATCAGCGGCAGATAGCTTAAGTCGGCGGCATATCGTGCGGCGTGAACCAGCACCAGGTTTTTGAAGCGATCTAAATCTTTGCCCAATTGCAGAATTGATAAATAAGGGCCAATCGCTGTACCGGTTGCCAGCATCCACAGTGTTTCGCAGTCCGGCACTTCATCCAGTACAAAGAAGCCAGCCGCCTCGCTAACCACTTGCACTTCGTCACCCGGTTTTAGCGCCGCCAGTCGCGGGCTTAATTTGCCATCGGGGACGGTGACCAGGTAAAACTCCAGATCGGGATTATCGGGCGAGTTAACGTAGGAGTAAGCGCGCTGGACGCGTTCGCCGCCAATTTCAAGGCCAAGTTTAGTGAATTGCCCGGCGGTAAACGGAAGCACGGGAGCGTGAACGGTGAGACTAAACAGGGCGTCGGTCCAGTTCTGCACTTTAGTGACTTTGCCTGTTACCCAATCAGCCATGTTTTTCTCCTGTTTTGATTGACTTGCCTTATCTTCGTTCTCCGAACAAAAAAATTCCAGTCCCGAAGGACTGGAAGGCTCAATCGATCAAATCACTCAGAGAATGTGCACCTGCATATCCGGGTCTTTACGATCCAGATAGTGAATCGACTGAATGCGACGAATAGTGCGTGACTTACCGCGGATCAGCAGCGTTTCGGTGGTGGCGATATTACCTTTGCGGCTAATACCTTCCAGTAGATCGCCCTTGGTGATACCGGTGGCGGAAAAGATGACGTTATCGCTGCGCGCCATATCGCCCAGACGCAACACTTTACCCGCTTCGATGCCCATTGCTTTGCAGCGTGCCAGTTCCTGTTCACCAATGCGGCGATTTTCTGCGTTGTCGCCTTTGACATCATGACGCGCCAGCAGACGGCCATTCATATCGCCATCTAACGCCCGAATCACCGCCGCAGAAACCACGCCTTCCGGCGCGCCGCCAATGCCGTAAAGCACGTCAACTTCGCTGTCTGGCATACAGGTGAGAATTGAGGCCGCAACGTCACCATCCGGAATAGCAAACACGCGCACGCCGAGTTGCTGCATTTCTGCGATAACGGCATCGTGGCGCGGTTTCGCCAGAATCGTTACCGTCAGTTCGCTCAATGGTTTGCCGAGCGCAGCGGCAACATTGCGCAGGTTATCCGCCAACGGCAGATTCAGGTCAATGGCGCCCTTGGCTCCCGGTCCGACGATCAGCTTTTCCATATACATATCTGGCGCGTTGAGGAAGCAGCCTTTATCGCCTACTGCCAGCACCGCCAGCGCGTTAGCCTGGCCCATCGCCGTCATGCGCGTGCCTTCAATCGGATCAACAGCAATATCCACTGCATCACCGCGACCAGTACCGACTTTTTCACCAATGTAGAGCATCGGTGCTTCGTCGATTTCACCTTCACCAATGACGATGGTGCCGTCAATGTTGACCTGGTTGAGCATAATGCGCATGGCGTTAACCGCTGCGCCGTCAGCGGTATTTTTATCGCCGCGTCCTAACCATTTGTAGCCAGCCAGCGCCGCAGATTCAGTGACGCGGGAAAATTCGATGGCAAGTTCTCGTCTCATAGCAAACTCTAAGCAGTAAGGAATGGCGCGAAGTGTAGCACAGGGGAGGGAGCGGATTATTGATGTGTGCGGGGGTTGCCCCCGCACGATTTCAGAGTCTGCGACATGCCGGATATGTATCCGGCTCGTAGGCCTGATAAGACGCGTAAGCGTCGCATCAGGCGATCAGCATCAGGCGATCGGTTCAGGTGCCTGACATTACTCGTCGTGTTCTTCCCAGGCCATCGCGCGTTTGACCGCTTTTTTCCAGCCAGCGTAACGGTAATTACGCTCGGTAGTTTCGATGCCAGGACGGAACTCGCGTTCAATCACTGCTTTCTCTTGCAGTTCGTCGAGATTTTGCCAGAAGCCAACCGCCAGACCAGCAAGATAGGCCGCACCCAACGCAGTCACTTCTCGAACTTCCGGGCGCTCAACACGGGTACCAAGAATATCGGACTGGAACTGCATCAGGAAGTTATTCGCCACCGCGCCGCCGTCCACGCGCAGTGCGTGCAGACGAATACCGGAGTCGGCCTGCATCGCTTCCAGTACGTCACGCGTCTGATAAGCAATAGACTCCAGCGTCGCACGGATGATGTGGTTGGCGTTCACCCCACGCGTTAAGCCGAAAATGGCCCCGCGCGCATACGGATCCCAGTAGGGCGCACCCAGCCCGGTAAATGCCGGAACCACATACACACCGTTGGTGTTTTGTACTTTGTTGGCAAAGTATTCGGAATCGTAGGCGTCGTTAATCAGCTTCATCTCATCGCGCAGCCACTGAATGGATGCGCCCGCCATAAACACCGCACCTTCCAGCGCATAGTTTACTTCTCCGCTCGGGCCGCAGGCGATGGTGGTCAGCAGACCGTTTTCTGATTTCACCGCTTTCTCGCCGGTGTTCATCAGCATAAAGCAGCCGGTACCGTAGGTATTCTTCGCCATCCCTTCTTTCACGCACAACTGGCCGAAGAGTGCCGCTTGCTGGTCGCCCGCAATCCCGGCGATCGGAATACGCGTGCCGCCTTTGCCGCCAATGTTGGTCTGACCGTACACTTCGGAAGAACGACGTACTTCTGGCAGCATCTCACGCGGGATATCCAGCGCGTCGAGCATTTTGTCGTCCCAGTCCAGAGTATGGATGTTGAATAACATGGTACGAGACGCATTAGTGTAATCAGTGACGTGAACGCGGCCCTGAGTCATTTTCCAGATAAGCCAGGTATCAACCGTACCAAACAGCAGTTCACCACGGCGTGCACGCTCGCGGGAACCTTCCACATGGTCGAGGATCCACTTCACTTTGGTGCCAGAGAAGTACGGGTCAATCACCAGACCGGTGTTGTTACGAATGTACTCTTCCATGCCGTCACGCTTGAGATGCTCACAGATCTCGGCGGTACGACGGCACTGCCAGACAATAGCGTTATAGATAGGCTTGCCGGTTTCTTTTTCCCAGACGATGGTGGTTTCACGCTGGTTCGTAATACCGATAGCTGCAATTTGATCGGAATTAATATCTGCTTTCGCCAGCACTTCTACCAGTGTGGAGCTTTGGGTGGCCCAGATTTCCATTGGGTCGTGTTCTACCCAGCCTGGTTTTGGGTAAATTTGCTCAAATTCGCGCTGTGACACGCTAATGATATTGGCATCGTGATCCATCACGACCGCGCGGGAGCTGGTGGTGCCCTGGTCGAGCGCAACGATATATTTTTTTTCAGTCATGTTTAATTGTCCCGTAGTCACATTACAGCGAAGCTTTTTGTTCTGAAGGAGTTGTGATCTCCTTTTCTTCCACAACACAGATATCGCAAGGCAAATGGCGGCCAATCAGTTTGCGGTAGGCGAATGCACCTACAATCGCGCCAACGATAGGGCCAAAAAGCGGCACCAGGAAGTAAGGAATGTCTCTGCCGCCGGTAAAGGCGACATTGCCCCAGCCCGCCAGCCAGGCAAAGGCTTTCGGACCGATATCACGTGCTGGGTTCATGGCAAAGCCCGTTAATGGCCCCATAGATGCGCCAATGACCGCAATCAGTAGACCAATCAGCAAGGGAGCCAAAGGGCCGCGCGGTACGCCGTTACCATCGTCCGTTAACGCCAGGATCAGCCCCATCAGAATAGCGGTAATCACCATCTCAACTGCGAAGGCCTGCACAAAATTGATATGAGGATTAGGATAAGTAGAGAAAGTACCCGCCAGATCAACACTTTCGACGCTTCCGCGAACAATATGATGGGTCTGCTCGAAGTCGAAGAATAAATTGTAGTAAAGCCCGTAAACTAATGCCGCAGCGCAGAAAGCTCCGGCGACTTGTGAAACGATATAAGGAATAACCTTGCGCTTGTCGAAACAGGCAAACAGCCACAACGCAATGGTGACAGCTGGATTAAGATGTGCGCCGGAAACCCCTGCGGTTAGATAGATGGCCATCGCCACCCCCAGCCCCCAAATAACACTGATTTCCCACTGACCAAAAGACGCGCCAGCGACTTTAAGTGCAGCAACGCAACCGACACCGAAAAAAATCAACAACCCGGTACCGAGGAATTCAGCAATGCACTGGCCTTTCAAGGTTGATGTTTGACTCATAATCGGATCCTGAAGAGTTAATGTTTGTTGTATGCGTGAAAGTCACGGACCTCCACGATGCTTGTAGGCATGCTGTAAACTTATCGTTAACGAGCGAAAACGAGAAATATCGAACTTAAAATGTGTGTGCTTCGTCATAAAATGAGCGTTATCGCGCTATTTATTTCATCTGTTTATACATGATGCATGTTTGTTAGAACATTCGCGCAACAATTTTGTTAACATTTTCGATTGGTGTGGATTATGTCACCAGGAGAAGGATGAAAAGTGTGGCAAACCGTAATCTACAAGGCGTGCCGCTGGACAGCGATGGCGCGGCTTCATACAATCGGAGCTAACTAAAATGCGCTCGTATTTATTAAGGCGTCACCGGTAATCGGGACGAGGATTTTTATCCATCAACGCCTTGCAATTCAGGAGAGGTATGACGATGTCATTAGAAGTGTTTGAGAAACTGGAAGCAAAAGTACAGCAGGCGATTGATACCATCACTCTGTTGCAGATGGAAATCGAAGAGCTGAAAGAAAAAAACAACTCACTGTCGCAGGAAGTTCAAAATGCCCAGCATCAGCGCGAAGAGCTGGAGCGTGAGAACAACCATCTGAAAGAACAGCAGAACGGCTGGCAGGAACGTCTGCAGGCCCTGCTGGGTCGTATGGAAGAGGTTTAATCTCTTCCACGCAGAGGCGCCGCAAGGCGCCTTATTTTTTTACTTCAGTGCATTTTTAGCAGACAGCATAATCTCCATCGCCTGTTGGCGATATTTATCTGCCGTATCTGGCTTCATTAATGCAATGAGCCCCACAGCCCTGGGGGTATCTTCAAGATAAACACTGATGGTTCTCTTCTGCTGACCATCAAAATTTATCAACACGTCCTGATATTTGCAGGTGAAATGTTTGGCATTACAGTCATGAAACTGGAAAGTTTCTTCATTGTATTGATCCTTGAGATTGTCTCGCTGCATATTCTTTAACTCTTCCAGCGAGTCATCGGCGCTACGCCCTGCGGGCAGGCGGAAAGCAGAAATAAAGACGCTATTATCTTCACTTCTTATATCAATGGTTTTATCAGTACTAATGGAAACCGTATTCCAGTGTCGGTTCGGGACAGTCACGGAAATAGCGGCATTCTCAAACGTATATTGCCACGGGGTGAACATACGAAACGTATTGCCGACGTTGGATAAAAGTAGTACTCCCAATACCCAGCAGCACCCGCGAGTAAAACTGGCGAAGTTACGCGTTTTTTTAGCGAATGTGCACAGAATACCCGACACCAGCACGGGAAGTAATAACGGCCCCAGAAGTACTGAACCGAAATACTCGCCAACCATGCCAGGATCTCCAGCAAGCAAGTTACTGTGCTGAAGATGACTAAGAAAAACAGTTATTATCCATAATATTAATAAGATAACGTATCTCATATCAATCCCTTATTATTAACATGCACATCAGATCATTGACGGGCAGAAAGCATCATTTTCATTACTTCTTCTTGATATTCGTCCAAATAATCTGGGTCGATGGCTGCGACCAGTTGTATCAAATTAGTGTTATCCAGTAGAGTCATGAAAATAGCATGTCTTACTTTGCCATCACTCATTGTTTGCACTCCTTCCTGATAAGCGCAGGCAAATCCCTGAACATCACAAACATGTATTTCTGCAGTTCCGTTTTGAGTCGCGGTAAGTTCCTCGATTGAATGTACACCGAGTTCATTTTGTGAGAAGGCAACAATAGCTAAAATAGCATGGGCATCCCGAGTCACCAGGGTTGGTCCTTGTTTTACTATATTGGCAACCCACTGTTTGCTCGGAACCGTGACGGTGATACCTGGCCCCGAGAAAGTATAATCCCATGTGCTGTGTCGTTCCCACACCGTATAGCTGCTATAGATAAGAAATAATCCCATTAACCAACAAGTACCGCGAATAAAGCTGCGGCTGCTTCTTTTTTTTATCGTTATGCAGATGATTGTGGCGATAATAAATGATAGGGCAAGTGGGTTAAAAAATACGTTAGCAAAATATAAAATCATTTCACCGGTGTTGCCAGATAAAAGGAATTTGTAGCGGAAATGGTTAACGGCTATAAGAAATAAATATAAAATTAAAAGAATAATATTTTGCATGAATACGTCCATGTATAAAAAAGGGGAATTTAATTCCCCTTTTAACGCATGGCAGAGAGTTATTCAATATCCAGCGGATCTTCAGAAAGAATAATCCCGGTATTGTCGGCATAGAGATGGTCGCCGGAGAAGAAGGTGACGCCGCCAAAATTGACGCGGACATCGCTTTCGCCAATGCCTTCGCCAGCGGCACCAACCGGAATTGCCGCCATCGCCTGGATGCCGATGTCCAGTTCTTCCAGATCATCTACCTGACGCACCGCGCCGTAAATGACCAGGCCTTCCCATTCATTTTGTACTGCCAGACGCGCCAGTTCAGCATCGACCAGTGCGCGACGAACAGAACCACCGCCATCGACGACAAGGACACGACCACGGCCATTCTGTTCGAGCAGATCGTACAGCAACCCGTTGTCCTCGAAACATTTTACCGTGATGATTTGTCCGCCAAACGACGCCCGTCCACCAAAGTTGGAGAACAGCGGTTCCACGACGTTGACATCTTCTTGATAGATGTCACAAAGCTCGGAAGTATCGTATTTCATAGGCTTAACATTCAGTTGCTGCGAGAATTTTCAGTATATCGCGCTATGTGGGTTGTTGGCAAAATCATCAATTGTTAATTGATATTTGTCAGTTATGTAGCCCACTGGCTTAAGAATATTCCCAAAACAAACAGCAGGTTAGTTAGTAATGCTCCTTTGACGGTGCGTTCCAGCATCGGACGCATCGCCACCGGGTCCATTTCATGCATCACATAACGGGCTTGCTTCACCAGCAACGGTGCTGCCAGCAGGAACAGCCAACCCCACAGGCTATGCAGTGAAAAGAGATTAAACAGCGCCAGACACACCAGCGAGCCCATCAGCAGGCAAGCATGGTAACGACGGGCGTTCACTTCACCTAAGCGCACTACCAGTGTGTTTTTGCCATTCTCGCGGTCGCTATTGATATCGCGCAGATTGTTAATGTTAAGCACCGCCGTTGCCAGCAGACCACAGGCCGTTGCCGGAAGGATCAGCGCCGGAATCAGCGTATGCGCCTGCAAATACCAGCTGCCCATTACGCTCAACCAGCCAAAGAAAACCAGTACGGAAATATCACCCAGGCCGATATAACCATAAGGGCGATTGCCCACGGTATAGGTGATAGCGGCGATAATTGATAACCCACCAAGAATCAGGAAGCCGACAAAATCAGCCAGGTTATGACACGCCACTGCGACCAGCGCCAGTCCAGAGAGGCAAATGAGCACGACGGTAATAATGAGCGCCCGTTTCATCTCTTGCTGGGTAATGACCCCTTTTTGCATGCCGCGCAGAGGTCCAATGCGGTCAGGTTTGTCGCTACCTTTGACGGCATCACCGTAGTCATTGGCGAGGTTAGAGAGGATCTGTAATAGCCCGGCGGTAATGAGTGCCAGCAGAGCGACCAGCGGATCGAAGTGACCTTGCCACCATGCCAGCGCCGTCCCGACGATAATTGCAGCAAAGGCGAGGGGGAGGGTTTTAGGTCGTAAACTTTCCAGCCACGCCTGAGTTCGGCTAATTTGTTGTTCAGTCATAATACGCGCCAATAAAAATGGGGCCTTTCAGCCCCATCAAACAATGATGAAAATGATTGAACGCGATTATAGGATAAAACGGCTCAGATCTTCATCTGCCACCAACGCATCCAGATGTTTGCTCACATAATCTGCGTCAATAGTGATGGTTTGACCGCTTAAATCGCTGGCGTCGTAGGAAATCTCTTCCATCAAACGCTCCAGAACGGTATGTAAACGACGCGCACCGATGTTTTCGGTAGATTCGTTTACCTGCCATGCCGCTTCTGCAATGCGTTTGATACCGGAGTCGGTGAACTCAATATTCACGCCTTCGGTCGCCATCAGTGCTTTGTACTGCACGGTGATAGAGGCATTCGGCTCGGTCAGAATACGCTCAAAGTCGCTGGTGGTCAGGGCCTGCAGCTCAACGCGGATCGGCAGACGACCTTGCAGTTCTGGGATCAGGTCAGACGGTTTCGCAACCTGGAATGCGCCAGAAGCGATGAACAGAATGTGGTCTGTTTTGACCATCCCGTGTTTGGTGGAAACAGTACAACCTTCTACCAGCGGCAGCAGGTCACGCTGAACGCCTTCACGAGAAACATCCGGGCCGGAGGATTCGCCGCGCTTACAGATTTTGTCGATTTCGTCGATGAACACGATCCCGTGCTGTTCTACGGCGTCGATAGCGTCTTGCTTCAATTCTTCCGGATTTACCAGTTTCGCCGCTTCTTCTTCAATCAGCAGCTTCATGGCGTCTTTGATTTTCAGCTTACGCGCTTTTTGCTTCTGACCGCCCAGGTTCTGGAACATAGACTGCAACTGACTGGTCATCTCTTCCATTCCCGGAGGCGCCATAATTTCAACGCCCATCGGTGCTGCGGCAAGATCGATCTCGATTTCTTTGTCATCGAGTTGGCCTTCACGCAGTTTTTTGCGGAATGCCTGACGGGCAGCGGAAGGTTCCTGCTGCTGCTCGGTCTGTCCCCAGTTGTTTTTAGCCGGTGGGATCAGCACGTCGAGAATACGTTCTTCTGCCAGTTCTTCAGCGCGATAACGGTTTTTCTCGATAGCTTGTACACGCACCATTTTCACTGCGGCATCGGTCAGGTCGCGGATAATAGAATCGACTTCTTTACCTACATAACCGACTTCGGTGAATTTGGTTGCTTCAACTTTGATGAACGGCGCGTTCGCCAGTTTAGCCAGACGACGGGCGATTTCAGTTTTACCGACGCCGGTCGGGCCGATCATCAGAATGTTTTTCGGGGTCACTTCATGGCGCAACTCTTCGTTGAGCTGCATGCGGCGCCAGCGGTTACGCAGTGCAATCGCCACGGAACGCTTAGCGTTATCCTGGCCGATAATGTGCTTATCAAGTTCGCTGACGATTTCGCGTGGGGTCATTTCAGACATGGGAGATCCTTACGCTTTGTAGCTTAATTCTTCGATGGTATGGAAATGGTTGGTATAGATGCAAATATCGCCTGCAATATCCAACGCCTTTTCAGCAATTTCACGGGCGCTAAGTTCTGTGTTTTCTAACAGAGCGCGTGCCGCAGCCTGGGCGTAAGGGCCGCCGGAGCCGATAGCAATAAGATCGTTTTCTGGCTGTACCACGTCACCGTTACCGGTGATGATCAGCGATGCAGTTTCGTCCGCGACCGCCAACAATGCTTCAAGTTTGCGCAACATGCGATCGGTACGCCAGTCTTTTGCCAGCTCAACTGCCGCTTTAACCAGATGGCCCTGATGCATTTCCAGTTTACGTTCAAACAGTTCGAACAACGTGAAGGCATCCGCCGTGCCGCCGGCAAAGCCTGCGATCACTTTATCGTTATACAGGCGGCGAACTTTTTTAACGTTGCCTTTCATTACGGTGTTACCCAGTGTGGCCTGACCATCACCGGCGATTACTACGTGGCCATTACGGCGTACGCTTACTATAGTTGTCACGAGCAGACCCCTTGGTTAGGAATACAGAATTCAAGCCCCGCACAATTGTGCGGGGCATAATGCAAGTATAGATGGGGGAGATTTTGAGGGTTTCAACCCCCGGTGGCGAGCCGAATGCAGTTTGTATGGCCTGCCATCTTCAAACGATTGAGGGTGTTGTCAGCGTTCTCTTTGCCTTTCACCGGCCCGATGACCACACGATTCCAGCCATTGTTGGTGGTAATTTTCGAGTCAAAGCCTTCGAAAGCCAACTGCGCACGTACAGTCTCAGCCTGTTCAGCACCTTTAAATGAACCGCACTGAACCATCCAGCGACGTTCATCTTTCTTCTCCGCTGTTGGTTTTGGCGCTTCAGCCGCGCGTGCTACTGGTGCGGCCTGCTGTGGCTTCGGCTGCGAGGTTGTATGCGCAGGCGTTTGCAGCAGATCCTGGTACGGTTGCTGGGTAGAAGCCGGTTTAGACTGGCGCGGTTGCGCCTGTACCGGCGCGGCTTGCGACGTACGCGTCTGTTGCTGCCAGCTTTGCTCGGTCGTACGCGACTGCTGAGCCAGACGTTGCTGTTCCGCTAACTGCTGCGCCTGACGCTGGCGTTGCAGCGTTTGCTGGCGCTGTTCCGGCGTCTGCTCATTCCACGGGACTTCGGCAAGCTGCGTTGGTTGCTGACGCATATCAGCCTGCATTTGTTCAAGAAGCTGGCGCTGCTCCGGAGTCAGCTGATCCGGCGTTTTCACTTCGCCGCCAGCAGACGGTTCTGTTGGCGCACGCACGCCCGGCTGGCGACTTTCCAGCTCTTTAATGTAGCGCCAACGTTCTTCCGGTTTCGGAGGTAGTCCGTTTCCGGTCACTTTCTGGCTTTGCAGCGTCTCAGACTCTTCTTTCTTGTGGTGCGTAATGAAGTACAGACCCCCGATAAAGGTCACAAGAACGGCTGCAGCAATAGCGACCATTGCGGGAGAAACCGCAGGCATATTTCGTTGCTTTTTCCGTGAGGTGCTCTTTTTTCGCCGCGAAGGTGCCGGTTGGCTGCGGCGTACATAATCTCGTTGTGCCACTATCGTTTCGCTGTATTTATTCGTTCGTCAGCCCGCCATGTTACTTAAGCGGCGGGCCTTTGACCAGTCACGGAAGCCTTAAAGGTTTACTTTAAGATAACGTGCGCGTCGATCCCCGGATAATAAGCTCGCAGTCCATTAAACGTGAGCCGCTTCCGACCGTTTGCCCCTGCATTTGATCAAGCAGTAACAGCATAGCTTCCCGACCAATTTCGTAGCGCGGCTGTGCAATGGTTGTCAGCGGCGGATCGCAAAATTGTGTCAGGTCGATGTTGTCAAAACCGATTATGGAAAGGTCGTCAGGGACTTTCAGCCCCTGGCGTTTCGCCTGAGAAAGTGCGCCGAGCGCCATTACATCGCTATGACAGAAGACGGCAGTTGGCGGTTGCGGAAGGTCGAGCAGCTGTTGCATGGCTTTACTTCCGGCTTCGAAGGTGAAGTCACCCCGGGCGATATATTGCGGATCAACCATAATACCGCAGCGACGCAGTGCCTGAACGTAGCCTTGTAGACGGTAGTGACACAATGGCATCTCTTCGGGGCCGGCAATACAGCCAATCAGTTTATGCCCTTGTTCATACAGATAATTTACGGCATCAAAGGCAGCGGTCAGGTTGTCGATATGAACCGTAGGCAGTTCCAGCTCTGGTGCGAATTCGTTCGCCATCACCATCGGCGGCAGATTACGTTGTTCCTCTATGCTTGCATCAAACGGCAGCCTTGAACCCAGCAGCAACATGCCATCAATTTGTTTGGTGATGATCAAGTCGATAAAGGTCTTTTCCTGCTGATTTTGGTGTGCGCAGTCGCCAATCAGTACCAGATATCCATGACTTGCCGCCGTGACTTCGATACCGCGAATAATTTCGCTAAAGAAGGGGTCGCAGATATCCGGGACAATCACCAGAATCGTTCGGGATTCATTACGCTTAGCGTTACGCCCCAGTGGCTGCGGAAAATAACCCACTTCCCGGGCCGCTTTTTCAACCCGATTACGGGTGGCCTGGGAGACTTTATCTGGATTCATTAATGCTCGGGAGACGGTCGCTGTAGAGACTTTTGCCTTCAGGGCAACGTCTTTCATGGTTGCGGCAGTTTCCTGCTTCTTCACTTTCACACTCACTCCTCGCCTGGCACGTCAGGCGTACTACATCCGTGTTTACTTCATATCGGCAACATTTTTAGCAGATAGCGCGTGAAAACGGTTACAGAATTTTCATGAAAAGTGTGATGAATATTTAATTTTTCGATCCGCCTCGCATCGTTAGCGGTTTAACCCTCAATAGGATCGACATCCAGCACCCATTTCACTTTTCGTGAATCTGGTATTGTATTAATAAGCGCCAGCGTACCGTTAATGATGTGCTGTAAACGCACGCGGGAAGGGTGTTGTAGCAGGATCTGCCAGCGCCAGCGACCGCCACGTTTGGGTGCCAGTGCCGGAACCGGGCCGAGAACCCACAGTTTGTCATCCGCCAGCGGACTGGAGAGGATGAGATTTCGCAACTGTTGCAGGAACAGCGGCGCGTGCTGATTGTTATGATCTTCCGCGCGCACAATCACATGGCTGGTCCACGGCGGCAGTTGCATCATTCGCCGCTCGGCCAACGCCTGTTCCGCAAAAGCGTCATAACCTTTATACAGCAAGGTTTGTAAGAGAGGATGTTCCGGATGGTGCGTTTGCAGCACCACTTCGCCTTGTTTACCTGCGCGTCCGGCACGGCCTGCCACCTGGGTGTATAGCTGGGCAAAACGCTCCGCCGAGCGAAAATCGGCAGAAAACAGCGCGCCGTCCACGTCCAGTAATGCAACCAGCGTTACATCCGGGAAATGGTGACCTTTCGCCAGCATTTGCGTGCCAATCAAAATTCGCGCGCCGCCGCGATGCACTTCTGCCAGTTGCTGCTCCAGCGCGCCTTTACGGCTGGTGGTATCGCGGTCGATACGTGAAATGGCTACACCAGGGAAAAGCGGCGCTAACGTCTGTTCAAGTTGTTCTGTTCCCAGACCCACCGGCACCAGATGGGTAGAGCCGCAGGACGGACACTGGCGCGGTACTGGACGCTGACTGTCGCAATGATGGCAGCGCAAATGCTGCTGCGCCTGATGCAACGTGTAGTAGTGATCGCAACGTGGACATTCGGCAATCCAGCCGCAGTCGTGGCACAGCAGTGCAGGCGCAAAACCACGGCGGTTAAGAAAGAGAATGACCTGGTTATCGGCCTGCAAATGCTGGCGCATACGGGTGATTAACGCCGGAGCCAGCCCCGCCTGCACCTTCTGACCTTTTAAATCCAGTACATGTTGAATTGCCGGACGCGCATTACCCGCCCGACGTGTCAGGCGCAGCAGGCGGTATTTTTTCTGCTGCACGTTGCATAGCGTTTCCAGTGCGGGTGTTGCCGAGCCGAGAATTATCGGTATTTGCTCGCTGTGCGCGCGATATACCGCCAGGTCGCGGGCATGATAGCGCCAGCCTTCCTGCTGCTTGTAGGAACTGTCGTGCTCTTCATCGATAACAATCACACCGAGATTTTTAAACGGTGTAAACAGTGCGGAACGGGTGCCAATTACAATCGCCGCCTCGCCATTTTTCGCTTTCAGCCAGGCCGAAAGGCGCTCACTGTCATTCAGGCCGGAATGCAGAACTTCCACTGGCGCATTAAACCGTTCACGAAAACGGGCGATCGTTTGGGGTGTCAGGCCGATTTCCGGCACCATCACCAGCGCCTGCTTGCCCTGAGCGAGCACGTTTTCCAGTACGCTTAGATAAACTTCCGTTTTCCCGGAGCCGGTAACGCCCGCCAGCAGCCAGGCAGAAAAAGTATCCGCCGCGCTATGAATTGCGCCAACGGCGGTGGCTTGTTCGGTATTCAGCCGTAGACGTTCGCCAGTAACAGCATAGTTCGTTCGCCAGTCGCTAAATTCCGGCGTTTCGCTTGCCAGCTCGCAAAGACCTTTTTTGCGCAGCGCCTGTAGTGCGGCATCGTTAAATTCAAGTTCCGCTACCTGGTCACGCCAGATTTTCCCTTGTCGCAACGCCGCCAGCGCCTGTTGTTGCTTAGGCGAACGTTTCAGGCTGTTGATATCCACCGCCTGGCCTTGTTCGGTAGCAAACCAGTACCACATGGGCGCGTTCGCTGCAGGCCGCCCCTGGCGCAGTAAAATAGGCAAGGCATGAAACAATACATCGCCAATTGGATGATGATAGTAATCCGCCGCCCAAAGCAGTAAGCGCCAAACGGAACTGGAATAAACGGGTTCACTGTCCAGCACTTCTACTACGGTTTTCAGTTCGTTGAGCGGCAACTCGCTGACGTCGCTAACTGACACGACAATCCCGATGCGCTCCTGCTGTTTGCCAAACGGCACGCGCACGCGACACCCGGCTTTAACCGTCATGCCTTCTGGCAGGAGATAGTCAAAGGTGCGGGGAAGCGGAACGGGCAAGGCAACGTGGGCAACGGGCATAGCATCATCCTGACTTGAAATTCGGTGGAACAGTATACACATTGCGGTAGAGGAGTGCGGATCAGTTTGCATACGCTGGTTAATTTCTGTATGATTCGGCGCCTTTGATACGAAATGATCGTATTGAAACTATACTTTAAACATCGCGTGGTGTCTGGCGTTAGGGCTGGAAGAGCGACGCGGCCTTAAACCGAGGTTTTCCCATGAAAAAAGATATTCACCCGAAATACGAAGAAATTACTGCTAGCTGCTCTTGCGGTAACGTAATGAAAATCCGCTCCACCGTTGGTCATGACCTGAACCTCGACGTGTGCAGCAAGTGCCACCCGTTCTTCACTGGCAAACAGCGTGATGTTGCTACCGGTGGCCGTGTTGACCGCTTCAACAAGCGTTTCAACATCCCGGGCAGCAAATAAGACCGGATTTCCGAAAAAAGCGCCGAACGGCGCTTTTTTTGTGCCTGAAAACTTTCATTAGCAGGATAACGTATTGGATCTTTATCTTTCCTTTACATCGCGAAAATCCATTTTATCAATACCGTATTTTTTCATGCGCAAATACAGCTTTTTTCTGGGGATCTGAAAGTAATCGGCAACGTCGTTGATACGTCCCTGGAAGAAGTTGAGTGCATCAATAATTATTTGTCTTTCATAGCTTTCTACACGTTCATCAAGTGGTGTTGGATCTGCATCCATCATCTGCAAACTGACTGAATCGTCCAGCATTAAAACACCCACAGCCACCAATTCTGCTGCATTTATTAATTCAATGATATTACCGGGCCAGGTTCGCGCCATCAGTCGCTTATAAAACGTTTTCCCCAGCAGCGGTTGTTGGCGATTTAATCGTTTACAGGTGAGAGTCAGATAATGGTGAAAAATAGGCTCAATATCCCCCGGGCGTTGACTTAGCGGTGGGCATTCGATGTGGGTAAGTGAAAAAAGAAAATACAATGCGGGAATAATTTTTTGTGTGGCGGCAAGTGCAGCCAGAGGGCTTTGATTAACAACAATCAGACGAAACGATCGATCCTGTGGGCGTTCCTGGAGTTGAATCAAGAGACGCTGATTTTCTTGCGTTAAATATTCAAGTTCTTTTAATAACAGTGTGCCACCTTTTGCTTCTTCCACCCATTCTTCCAGTGGTTGCTGACTATTAGCGCTGAGTGTGCGTTCAATTAAAGGCCTTTCCTTGCGAGAACTAAATTGGTGAAGATAATGGGCGGCTAATGTTCTGCCGGTTCCAGGTTCGCCGTAAAAACAGACGGGAAGATCGGTTTCTGCCAGAGTTTCAAGCTGCTGACGCGTCTGACGAACCCAGCCACTGTTACCAATTAAGTGCCGATTAAATTGCGCTCGCCGCCATTTTTTTTGTTCCAGATAATCTTCACGCTCTGCCAGCGCTTTCTCGATAAGCGATAAAAATTGTTCCGGATTGATCGGTTTTTGCAGGAAATCCCACGCGCCTTTTTTTACCGCTTCAACGGCCATTGGGACATCGCCGTGGCCGGTGATCATCAGAATGGGAAGATTAGGATCAATCAGCATTATTTTTTCCAGCAGCATAATGCCTGAAATATCCGGCATGCAAACGTCGCATACCACGATTCCTTCCCAGGTATCTTGCAGCAATTGCAGCGCTTCTGAAGGGTTGCTACAGGTACATACGGCATAGCCCTCTTGCTGTAAGAGAGAACTGTAGGCTTGCAGAACATCATTGTCGTCATCAATGAGCAGTATTGTTGGAGTTGTATCTGTCATGCTTAAAGTTTCCTGAAACATAGAATAACCAACGCATGGCGGTCGAGGGTAGACGCAATATATAGCTCTCCCTGGCACTGACGCATAATAGAATGACTAATCGAAAGACCAATACCTAAACCTACAGCTTTGTCAGTCGTAAACGGTGTTAATAGTCGATCAGCCAGAAGCACTGGCCAGCCTTTTCCATTATCAGCAATATAGAGCGTTAACGTGGTGTCTTCTTCTTCAAAGTTAATGGTTATTGTGGGCGGTTTTTCCTGACTGGCTTCCAGGGCATTCGTAAATAAATTAACTAAAACTTGTTGAATCAAAACATCGTCGCCATAAACGGCAGGAAAATTATCCGGGTAGTGAAGAGATGCTTTCAGTGGTCGATGTTTTAATGCCAGAAGCTCCCAGGATGAATAAATTACCTGCTGTAAATTAATTGCTCCACCTACGAGTTCACTATCGCGTCGGCGGGCGAAGTTTCGCAGTCGTTTAACGATATTATCCATGCGCTCAACCAGCGATCGCATCGTAATGATATAGTTTTTCGCCAAACCAGTGTCTTGTTGCTCTATAGCGCGATTGGCGCTGAACAGGTACATAGATAATGCATTAAGCGGTTGATTGATTTCATGTGCCAGTGTTGTCATTGTCTGCCCAACTACGGCCAGTTTGGCGGTTTGGATCAATTCACTTTGTGCGGTTCGCAGATTTTTTTCTGTCGCGATTCGATCACAGATTTCCTGCCCCAGTTGACGTTGCTGTTGATTAATTTTCTCTATCGTCTGGCGGAGTAGGTTGGCAATTCTACCAAGCTCATCATTGCCGGAGACTGGAATATCTGCATCGAGTTCACCGTTACTTAATTTGACGACGGCATCATTCAGTAAGCGAAAACGGCGGATCATCCTTGGTCGAATGTAGAAATAATTCACCAGAATAACGAACAGTAAGGCCGTAACCATAGCGGCAAAAATCAGTAGTCCACTGATTTGCATTATTTTTTCTAATCGCAGATTGAAAGTTTGTAGCTGTTGATGGCTATTACCCAGTTGCGTTTCTAATTGGCCGCGTATTTGCGTAAAAACACGCTCTTTATCCCTGATAATATTCATAAGGGTCTGTTGAGCTTGCTGCCAGGCGGCCAGAGTTCCGGGTAGATAATTTTGCTGTGTACCCAGTTCCCACAGGGAATAAACTGTCTGGTGTAATGTAATAGTGCTGGAATAAGAAGCTAAAGACCGCACATTTTCGTCAATGCGATGCTTCAAAAAATCCAGGTATTGAATATGTTGTCTTAACGACTCGGTATCATTGTTATGCGTGTTAAGCATCTCCTTTAAGGTACTGACGATTTCAGTTTCTATATGTGAGAGTTCGAAAACGAGCTGTAACTCGTTTTGAATAGATTGCAGTGCATTTTGCAACCCCTGGTTTTCGTGAAGATCTTTCCGTTGGCTGAGTTGATTGAGCAATGATGATTGTTGCCAACTTAAATCCTGAGTCAGGGAGTTGAGTTCATTATTGAAATCGTCATGCAACCAGTTGACTCTTGACGATATAACGTCGAGTTTTCCGTTTTCCTTATTATGTTCATTTAATGCTTTATCGAGATTACTCAGCAATTTGCGACTACTGGCGACCTGTTGGTTAAGCGCACTTTGATGTACTGAATCAAGATGGGGATTAATCGACTGAATTTTTTGTAGCCGTTGTTCAATTTGCTCTCTTACCTGAAGGCGGCTATCGGTGTTGGTTGTCTGTTGTAGCTCATTGAATTCATTTACCAATGCCGTAAGGTTTTCTTCAAAAAGAAATGAAGCCTGAATTCGTGGGAAATAATCGTCAAGTGCGTAGCGAACCTGGGAATTTTGTTCATGCCAGGAATAAAGGCTAACTACACTAACGAATAGCGTAAGAACGGCACTAAAAACAAAGGCGAGACGCAAGCTCGTACCGATAGTATGTAGTTGTTTCACTTTAATGACTCAAGTTGCGTATTCACTAATTGCTGCTGCTGCAGGAAAAACTGCTGCCATGCCATAATCTGGGCTTCACGAAAACCTGATTGCAGTTCGAATTGCTGTAGATATGTAGGATTAACAGACTGTTGCGGAGTAACGGGAACCGCGGTTAATAGTGCGCGTACCTCTGGCAATGTCCGCTTAAGCCGATGTTCTGCGGCATATAATGCTTTCCAACTTTTCTGAAGCTCGGTAAGGCGAAAAGTAATCGCATAATCAAATAACAATTGCACGAGCTTTTGGCGTTGCATGATCAACGGGTAATCAAGCGAAGGAGATGCAAATAACCGCATTTGTTGGTCAGCGAGTGGAGTGCCGGAGGGCAGAGGATATACCGGATACTTCCCTGAATCAGAATCGCTCAGTGCTTGCTGGCCTTCCTGACTCAACAAGAAATCAATAAAACGTCCCGCCTCTTGTGGATGATTACTGCCTTCTGTAATGGCAATAAACATAGGCGCTGCGCGCGAGTTGGGGAAATAGCTGAAACGTAAAGTTGAATTATTAAGCAGTACGTTAGCGTAATTGTCGATTACCGGACCAGCGTCCCCCAGTCCTGTACTGATCTTATTTGCTACGCCGAAGCTACGTGATGAAATGGTGGCGAGATTACCGCCTATTTTCAGTAGTCTACTCCAACCGCTACTCCATCCTTGTTGTTGCAGAAGATCTTCAATCATCAGATGAGTAGTATCTGAACGAGAAGGACTGCTCATTAATAGCGTTCCTTGATAACGCGACTTACTTAATTCCTGCCATGACGTTGGCACAGGCTCTTTTTTGTCTTCCAGATGCGCCACATTGATAAGAATGCCGTAGCCCGATATGGCAACAGCAACGGTGGTTGAACGAATGGATTCCGGTACTAACTTTCTACTTGTTTCTATTTGATTATTAAATGGCTGAAGCAGATTTTTACTTTGTAACCGCTGTAGCAACATAGGGGATGAACTCAGTACCAGATCAATATTTTCACCCAATGGATTTTCCAGCAGGCGCTCAATAGATGCGCTGGTTCGGTTGAGCGTACGGATTTTGGTTGCCTGTGGTTGCTTTTGCCATTGACTGATAATGTGCTCTGTCGCTTCCGAAGAAAGCGTTGTAGCAATCATTAATTCATGCGCTGAGGCAACGCTGATATATAAAATCCAACAGATTAGCGCTCTTTGTATAATGCGAATCATGTCAAAAATCCCATTAATAAGAGATAAATTCCTGGGCTGTAATCCATGTTGTTATCCATTAGTTAACATAAGCAACGAACTTCAAGCCATGTGTTTTTGTATTTGTAAATTATCATTAATTTGGCAAGCAACCAGCATTACTATATCCGCAAGTGACTGTTACGGAAATGCTCATTAATTAATTTCCACATTTTCGCTCTCAGATTCAGGTTCTGACTGTATAGCAGTAAAAAATGAAATTTGTTATTGGCGGCTTCAGCCCATTTTTTTACCCGTTGAGGATGGTTATAACAAGCACTATCGTGAATAGGGTCATCTGCGGTGGCCTGATGCAGACTTAGCGCCTCAGTAATCATGACGGAGTTCCAGTCTTCAGAAACCATAAAAAAGGCTTTAATTCGATTACAAATCCGCGTGTTACGACGGGTATCCTGAAGGTGTTCAGACTCTGTTTTTTGTTGTGGGTTGATGAAGATTTTCATGTTGTGCAGCATGGTTCTCTGGCATAACAAGAACAAGTATCTTCAATGATCCCGATTATAGAGGCAAAATATGTGATTGAACTCAAAAAATGAAAATTTTAATAAAACTAATTTTTTTTAAATTGAGCCTGTTGTAACACGTTAAGGTTTAAATAATAGCCATGTTGCATTTTCCAAAATCAAATATGGGAAAGAAATGGAACATAGGATTTGTTTTTTTGAGTCAGTTTTGACTCATTTGCCCTGTATTGTAACTTAAACTCTCTTGCTTCACTATCTTCAAAACTCACTAAGCAAAGGCTTTTTAAATACTCTTCAGAGAGTAGTAATGAGCATTGCTATGAATATTATTATTTGATTAAACAACACTATGAACTGGAAGGTGATATATGCTTTCTTTATTGAAACCTAAAGTGGCAACACATAAGGTTCCTGAAAGTGAAGTGAAAAGTACCTATAATCGTTACCGTATGCAGGCGTTATTCAGCGTATTTATCGGTTATCTTTCGTATTACATTGTCAGGAATAACTTTGTTCTCTCTACACCGTATTTAAAACAAGAACTTAATCTTTCTGCGACGCAAATAGGGCTGTTAAGCAGTTGTATGCTGATCGCCTACGGTATTAGTAAAGGGATAATGAGCAGTCTGGCGGATAAAGCTAATCCCAAAGTATATATGGCAGTGGGTTTAATACTTTGTGCTCTCGTTAACGTGGCACTTGGTTTTAGTTTCGCATTCTGGATGTTTGCAGGACTTGTCATTCTGAATGGTTTCTTTCAGGGAATGGGTGTTGGCCCGTCGTTTATTACAATCGCTAACTGGTTTCCTCGTAAAGAACGGGGCATCGTCGGTGCGGTCTGGAATATTTCGCACAACGTGGGTGGCGGTATTGTTGCTCCGATTGTTGGTGGTGCATTTGCTGTGCTGGGGACTGAACACTGGAAAATAGCAACATATGTTATTCCAGCGATTGTCTCTGTTGTCATTGCTATCGTGGTACTGATGTCAGGTAAAGGTTCACCGGTAAGTGAAGGTTTGCCGCCATTAAACGAAATCGTTCCGGACGACGTCAGCATTAAAGCAAAAGATGATCGTGCGCCGGAAGATATGACTGCCTGGCAAATTTTTTGTACCTATGTGCTTAAAAATAAGAATGCCTGGTTTGTCTCTTTCGTTGATGTTTTTGTCTATATGGTGCGTTTCGGAATTATCAGCTGGTTACCTATTTATCTGTTAAGCGTGAAGCATTTTACGAAGACCGAAATGAGTACGGCATTTTTAATCTTCGAATGGGCGGCTATTCCAACGACATTATTTGCTGGCTGGTTGAGTGATAAATTATTTCATGGTCGCCGTATGCCGCCAGCGATTATCAGTATGGTATTGATTTTCTTCTGCCTGTTGGGCTACTGGAAAAGCGATTCTCTACTCTCTATTACTATTTTCGCTGCTTGCGTGGGCTGCCTTATCTATGTTCCGCAGTTCCTGGCCTCTGTTCAGACCATGGAAATTGTTCCCAGTTTTGCCGTGGGCTCCGCTGTCGGTTTGCGTGGTTTCATGAGCTATATTCTTGGCGCGACGCTTGGTACAAGCCTGTTTGGTATTATGGTCGATGAGGTTGGTTGGGATGGTGGTTTTTATCTTCTGCTTGCTGGTGTTATCTGTTGCATCATTTTCTGTACGTTAACGCACTTTGGTGCGATCGCTATGGAAAAACAACGTCAAAATGATGCTGAGACGTATCAACCAGAGCTTCAGACCCAAAAAAGCTAGGTTTTAGGGCCAGTCACGATGTGATTGGCCCACTCGCTTACTTTCATCACCGATGCTTTTTGTTGCGTATCACCAGCATTCCGGTGTGGCTGTAATCGGAATGAGTTGCCAGTTGGATCGCTTTACTTTGCGATGAGCGAGAGATCTGAAAGATGATGTCGCCGGTTTGTGGCTGCCAGGCAAAGGCAGGTACAGAAACCAGCAGGCTGAGGATCAGCAGCCTGTTTTTCATAGTTAAACGTCCATGTATAAAAAGCGGTGGGTCGCAGACAACGTGCTCGTTGTTTATGCCGGATGCGGCGTGAACGCCTTATCCGGCCTACAAGTTCGTGCAAATTCAATAAATTGCAATATGACGTAGGCCTGATAAGCGTAGCGCATCAGGCGATTCCACTCCGCGCCGCTCTTTTCCGCATTAGTATTCCCACGTCTCCGGGTTAATCCCCATCTCACGCATGATCTCTTTTGCCGCTTCCGGAATTTCGTCGCTGCGCTCTTTACGCAGGTCGGCATCATCCGGCAGAGGTTGCCCGGTAAAGGCATGCAGAAACGCTTCGCACAGCAGTTCGCTGTTAGTAGCGTGACGCAGGTTGTTCACCTGACGACGCGTGCGTTCATCGGTGAGGATTTTTAACACCTTAAGAGGAATGGAAACCGTAATCTTTTTGACTTGTTCACTCTTCTTGCCGTGCTCAGCGTATGGGCTGATATATTCGCCGCTCCATTCAGCCATGAGATACTTAATCCTCTTCGTCAATAAATTGAAACCAGACCACAAAATTAATGTGGGTAATGGCCATAAACCCGCATAGTTTACCGTACAGGCGCTACCGTGACATCGTGTAATGCACCTGTCGGCGTGATAATGCATGTAATTTTAACGGTTATTGGGGAATTGCTCAATCTATACGCAAAGAAGTTTAGATGTCCAGATGTATTGACGTCCATTAACACAATGTTTACTCTGGTGGCTGACATTTCACCGACAAAGCCCAGGGAACTTCATCACATGACGCGTAAACAGGCCACCATCGCAGTGCGTAGCGGGTTAAATGACGACGAACAGTATGGTTGCGTTGTCCCACCGATCCATCTTTCCAGCACCTATAACTTTACCGGATTTAACGAACCGCGCACGCATGATTACTCGCGTCGCGGCAACCCAACGCGCGATGTGGTTCAGCGGGCGCTGGCAGAACTGGAAGGCGGCGCTGGTGCAGTGCTTACAAATACCGGCATGTCCGCGATCCACCTGGTGACTACCGTCTTTTTGAAACCCGGCGATCTGCTGGTTGCGCCACACGACTGCTACGGCGGCAGCTATCGCCTGTTCGACAGCCTGGCGAAACGCGGTTGCTATCGCGTGTTGTTTGTTGATCAAGGTGATGAGCAGGCATTACGGGCAGCGCTGGCAGAAAAACCTAAACTGGTGCTGGTAGAAAGCCCAAGTAATCCATTGTTACGCGTCGTGGATATTGCGAAAATCTGCCATCTGGCAAGGGAAGTCGGGGCGGTGAGCGTGGTGGATAACACCTTCTTAAGCCCGGCATTGCAAAATCCGCTGGCATTGGGTGCCGATCTGGTGTTGCATTCATGTACGAAATATCTGAACGGTCACTCAGACGTGGTGGCCGGCGTGGTGATTGCTAAAGACCCGGACGTTGTCACCGAACTTGCCTGGTGGGCAAACAATATTGGCGTGACGGGCGGCGCGTTTGACAGCTATCTGCTGCTGCGCGGTTTGCGTACTCTGGTGCCGCGTATGGAGCTGGCCCAGCGCAACGCGCAGGCGATTGTGAAATATCTGCAAACCCAGCCGTTGGTGAAAAAACTGTATCACCCGTCGCTGCCGGAAAATCAGGGGCATGAAATTGCCGCGCGCCAGCAAAAAGGCTTTGGCGCAATGTTGAGTTTTGAACTGGATGGCGATGAGCAGACGCTGCGTCGTTTCCTGGGCGGGCTGTCGTTGTTTACGCTGGCGGAATCATTAGGGGGAGTGGAAAGTTTAATCTCTCACGCCGCAACCATGACACATGCAGGCATGGCGCCAGAAGCGCGTGCTGCCGCCGGGATCTCCGAGACGCTGCTGCGTATCTCCACCGGTATTGAAGATGGCGAAGATTTAATTGCCGACCTGGAAAATGGCTTCCGGGCTGCAAACAAGGGGTAAAAATGAGTGTGATTGCGCAGGCAGGGGCGAAAGGTCGTCAACTGCATAAATTTGGTGGCAGTAGTCTGGCTGATGTGAAGTGTTATTTGCGTGTCGCGGGCATTATGGCTGAGTACTCCCAGCCCGACGATATGATGGTGGTTTCCGCCGCCGGTAGCACCACTAACCAGTTGATTAACTGGTTGAAACTAAGCCAGACCGATCGTCTCTCTGCGCATCAGGTTCAACAAACGTTGCGTCGTTATCAGTGCGATCTGATTAGCGGCCTGTTACCCGCCGAACAAGCCGATAGCCTCATTAGCGCTTTTGTCAGCGATCTGGAACGCCTGGCGGCGCTGCTCGACAGCGGTATCACCGATGCGGTGTATGCAGAAGTGGTGGGCCACGGGGAAGTGTGGTCGGCGCGCCTGATGTCTGCGGTGCTTAATCAACAAGGGCTGCCTGCGGCCTGGCTTGATGCCCGCGAGTTTTTACGCGCTGAACGCGCCGCGCAGCCGCAGGTTGATGAAGGGCTTTCTTACCCGCTGCTGCAACAGCTACTGGTACAACATCCGGGCAAACGTCTGGTGGTGACCGGGTTTATCAGCCGTAACAACGCCGGTGAAACGGTGCTGCTGGGGCGTAACGGTTCCGACTATTCCGCGACACAAATCGGTGCGCTGGCGGGCGTTTCTCGCGTAACCATCTGGAGCGACGTCGCCGGGGTATACAGCGCCGACCCGCGTAAAGTGAAAGATGCCTGCCTGCTGCCGTTGCTGCGTCTGGATGAAGCCAGCGAACTGGCGCGTCTGGCGGCTCCCGTTCTTCACGCCCGTACTTTACAGCCAGTTTCTGGCAGCGAAATCGACCTGCAACTGCGCTGTAGCTACACGCCAGATCAAGGCTCCACGCGCATTGAACGCGTGCTGGCTTCCGGTACTGGCGCGCGTATTGTCACCAGCCACGATGATGTCTGTTTGATTGAGTTTCAGGTGCCCACCAGCCAGGATTTCAAACTGGCGCATAAAGAGATCGACCAAATCCTGAAACGCGCGCAAGTGCGTCCACTGGCGGTTGGCGTGCATAACGATCGCCAGTTGCTGCAATTTTGCTACACCTCAGAAGTCGCTGACAGTGCGCTGAAAATCCTCGACGAAGCGGGATTACCTGGTGAACTGCGCCTGCGTCAGGGGCTGGCGCTGGTGGCGATGGTCGGGGCAGGCGTCACCCGTAACCCGCTGCATTGCCACCGCTTCTGGCAGCAACTGAAAGGCCAGCCGGTCGAATTTACCTGGCAGTCTGATGACGGCATCAGCCTGGTGGCAGTACTGCGCACCGGACCGACCGAAAGCCTGATTCAGGGCCTGCATCAGTCCGTCTTCCGCGCAGAAAAACGCATCGGCCTGGTATTGTTCGGTAAGGGCAATATCGGTTCCCGCTGGCTGGAACTGTTCGCCCGTGAGCAGAGTACGCTCTCGGCACGCACCGGCTTTGAATTTGTGCTGGCAGGTGTGGTGGACAGCCGCCGCAGCCTGTTGAGCTACGAAGGCCTGGACGCCAGCCGCGCGTTAGCCTTCTTCAACGACGAAGCCGTCGAGCAGGATGAAGAGTCGCTGTTCCTGTGGATGCGCGCCCATCCGTATGATGATTTAGTGGTGCTGGACGTTACCGCCAGCCAGCAGCTTGCTGATCAGTATCTCGATTTCGCCAGCCACGGTTTCCACGTCATCAGTGCCAACAAACTGGCGGGAGCAAGCGACAGCAACAAATATCGCCAGATCCACGACGCCTTCGAAAAAACCGGGCGTCACTGGCTATACAACGCCACCGTTGGTGCGGGCTTGCCGATCAACCATACCGTGCGCGATCTGATCGACAGCGGCGATACCATTTTGTCGATCAGCGGGATCTTCTCCGGCACGCTCTCCTGGCTGTTCCTGCAATTCGACGGTAGCGTTCCGTTTACCGAGCTGGTGGATCAGGCCTGGCAGCAGGGCTTAACCGAGCCTGACCCGCGTGATGACCTTTCCGGCAAAGACGTAATGCGCAAGCTGGTGATTCTGGCGCGTGAAGCGGGTTACAACATTGAACCGGACCAGGTACGCGTGGAGTCGCTGGTGCCTGCCCATTGCGAAGGCGGCAGCATCGACCATTTCTTTGAAAATGGCGATGAACTTAACGAGCAGATGGTGCAACGGCTGGAAGCGGCCCGCGAAATGGGGCTGGTGCTGCGCTACGTGGCGCGTTTCGATGCCAATGGCAAAGCGCGTGTGGGCGTGGAAGCGGTGCGGGAAGATCATCCACTGGCTTCTTTGCTGCCGTGCGATAACGTCTTTGCCATCGAAAGCCGCTGGTATCGCGATAATCCGCTGGTGATCCGCGGGCCAGGCGCAGGGCGTGATGTCACCGCCGGGGCGATTCAGTCGGATATCAACCGTCTGGCGCAGTTGTTGTAATCCTGAGCCAGAGAAAGCAGTATTTGCGTAACGCGCCCTGCGGAAAGCGGGGTGCTGTGAGTAAATACTGCTTGTTTATGTAGCCAGTGGATAAATTCTCTGCTGGTTGCCAAAGAGAGCATTTCAGCTTTGCTACTCTTTCCGCCCGTTAATGCACATACCATTTTACGATTTTTTCCCTGCTCCCAGAGTTGCCACTGATTTTTCCACCAGCCGTGATAAGTTGTTCCCTGAAAACGCCAGGGCATATTATTGGTACAGTCAGTTATTTCCTCTTCAATGAACCAAATTTCACCTTGCTGTTGGCGAAACAGATCAGCCCAGACCGTAATAATGGCGCCTCTTAAAAAACACTCGTGTGAAATAACATGAGTTTTAACTGTCGGGAATAAAATATTCAGTACTCTGAAATGCCCGTGTGCAGTGATAACCGGGCGCAGAATAGCGCCTTTGGCATTGCGCTTGAGCGCTGCGCTGCCATACTGAATTTCATCAAACTGACTGCGGCGTAGAAATTGTGCTTCGCGCATATCAACGCGGTGTACGATATTGCTATCGTATAGCTCTGATTCTGCTTTTCCTTTAAATCGGTAATGCAGGCTTTCTCCCGCTTGATGCTGCGTGTAATTAGTAGAGAGATGAAGAATATTTCCGTGAATAGCATCGAAACTCATTAAAACATACAGTTTCTGCCCGCCGCTGGCTCCCTGAAATGGCACCAGAAGAGCAACCGTTTCGATTATTTCTGGAGGCGTTATTTCTTTCTGATATTGTTTGGGCGTCCAGACCTTTTTGCAGTTACGGCATTGAATGCGTTGCGAACCTCGTGGATTGTGACCATAACAAATCGTCTCTGTGCCATAACATACCGGGCAGAAATGGCCCTTTTCAGAGGCCCACGTAGATAAGTGAACTGACAACCAGTCACGAAATTGTTGTTCGTCAAACAACGGTGGGTAGCTTCCACATGCCCGGCAGTGCAATGCTGCATAACCCAGTCGATAGTCAGGCCAGCTGTAATCTGTCGATGTTGACCGTCCTAAATTACGGCAACCAAACGACTTGCAGGCATTAATCGTAAACAGAGTCGACATATATCACCAACGATTTCACAAGGTCGTTGATTTTGTCCGGCAACGCTCCCTTGTGGATGTGATTACTCTCACATAAATAACTCTTTCAGAACGTAATGTAGCAATCCTTTAAATCACTGAAAGGGACTATTTATGAAAATTAAAATACTTGCTGCGGGTATCGCATTAACACTGCCGTTCTGGGCTTGCGCCAAAGATGTCACTATCATTTATACCAACGATCTCCATGCACATGTAGAGCCTTATAAAGTGCCGTGGATTGCTGACGGTAAACGAGATATTGGCGGCTGGGCAAATATCACTACGCTGGTTAAACAAGAAAAAGCAAAAAATAAAGCGACATGGTTTTTTGATGCGGGTGACTATTTTACCGGGCCCTATATCAGCAGCCTGACCAAAGGCAAAGCTATTATCGATATTATGAATACCATGCCGTTTGATGTCGCCACAATAGGCAACCATGAATTTGACCACGGCTGGGACAACACATTATTACAGTTGAGTCAGGCAAAATTCCCTATTGTGCAGGGCAATATTTTTTATCAGAACAGCAGTAAATCATTCTGGGATAAGCCCTATACCATCATCGAAAAAGACGGCGTGAAAATTGGCGTTATAGGTTTGCACGGAGTATTTGCCTTTAATGACACGGTATCCGCTGCCACGCGAGTGGGTATTGAGGCGCGCGATGAAATTAAATGGCTACAACGTTATATCGATGAACTCAAAGGCAAGGTTGATTTGACCGTCGCCCTGATCCACGAAGGTGTTCCGGCCCGCCAGTCCAGTATGGGAGGCACGGATGTGCGTCGCGCGTTGGATAAAGATATTCAGACGGCAAGTCAGGTGAAAGGGCTGGATATTTTGATCACCGGACATGCGCATGTGGGTACACCGGAACCGATTAAAGTCGGCAATACGCTGATCCTCTCGACGGACAGCGGCGGGATTGATGTGGGTAAACTGGTGCTGGACTACAAAGAGAAGCCGCATAAATTTACGGTGAAAAGCTTCGAGCTTAAAACCATTTACGCCGACGAGTGGAAGCCCGATCCACAAACGAAACAGGTGATTGACGGCTGGAATAAAAAGCTTGATGAAGTGGTGCAACAAACGGTGGCGCAATCGCCGGTTGAATTAAAACGTGCCTATGGTGAATCGGCATCCCTCGGGAACCTGGCGGCTGACGCTTTACTGGTAGCGGCGGGTAAAAACACCCAATTGGCTTTAACCAACTCTGGCGGTATTCGCAATGAGATCCCCGCAGGGGCGATTACGATGGGCGGCGTCATCAGTACCTTCCCGTTCCCCAACGAACTGGTGACGATGGATCTCACGGGTAAACAATTACGCAGTTTGATGGAACACGGCGCAAGTTTAAGTAATGGCGTTTTACAGGTATCGAAAGGCCTGGAAATGAAGTACGACAGCAGTAAGCCGGTTGGTCAGCGGGTTATCTCACTGACTCTGAATGGCAAACCGATTGAAGATGCGACGGTTTACCCTATTGCTACTCAAAGTTTCCTTGCTGATGGTGGGGATGGTTTTACCGCCTTTACCGAAGGGAAAGCGCGTAACACAACGGGCGGTTATTACGTTTATCACGCCGTGGTTGATTACTTCAAAGCGGGCAATACCATCACGGATGAACAGCTCAACGGTATGCGAGTGAAAGATATCAAGTAAACATACGCATTGAGTTGGTTTACACCTTATTGCCGGATGATGATATCGACGTATATCTCATTCGGCATTTGTATTACGCCGATTCCCGCACCACCAGTTGCCCGGAAAGCGCAATTCTTTGGGTTTGCAAATCCGGGTCTTTTAATTTGCGAATCATCAGGGTCGCTGCCTGGCGTCCGGTTTCTTCACTGGCGGAAGATACATAGGTGAAAACAGGAGAGGTCAGGTTGATATGCAGCATATCTTCAAAACCAATTAGCGCTACCTGCTGGGTCAGAAAGACGTCTTTCCCGACGGTGCGCCCCACCTGATGTATGCCGTTGATGCCGCCAATCATAGCGTCGGGCGAATGGCAGAGCAGGGCGGTAATGGCGTTGTTATTTTCCAGCAGCTGGCGCGTTGCCATGCTGGCAGCCCAGGTGTCACCGTCACAGGCTGGCGTGAACTCGTCACGACCAGCAATGCCAAATTTTGCCAGGGTCTGGCGAAAACCAACCAGTCGCTGCTGACGGATAAGATCACTCTCTCTGCCACCGAGATAGGCAATGTAACGATGGCCGCGCTCAATTAAATAACGTGTGGCAAGACTTGCTGCCTGCTGGTTGTCACGCAACACCAGGTTGCACTCATCTTTGATAGGCGTTTGTGACGCGACAACAAGGGGAAGCGAACACTGGCGGATTAGCGTGGGGAGGGTTTCACGATGCGCATCGGAAGCCAGATAAATCACTCCGGCAACACCTTGTTGCTTGAAGGAAAGTAAACAACGTTCAAGATGTTCATGTTCGTTCTGTGGTTGCCCGAGGAATACCATATAGCCCCTGGCTTCCAGTTCCTGAACAATACTGGCCATCACTTTGATGGAAAAGCTATCGCTAAAATCACGTAAAATCAGTCCGATAATATTTGACGTGTGGGAACGTAAATTGGCGGCGGCAACATTATGCACGTAGCCCAGTTCGTCAATAGCAGCATGAACTTTCCCGATGGTCGCCTCTGAGATTTTCCCTTTCTGGCGCAGCACTAGCGACACGGTAGAGACGGAAACACCGGCTCTTTTGGCAACATCAATTATGCTGACTTTCTTCAAACTCACTCCCTGAACAACGTTGATTCTTTAAATAGCAAGAAGGTTCTGGTCAGGGACCAGAACCTCTGACATCGAGTAATCTTAAGGCTATTTACCGATCATCGTCGACATGGTTTGCGCGATAAATTGCGCTCGCGCGCCAAAAATGACCTGAATGCCGTTATCGCCAACAAAAACCACGCCACGGGCGCCAATATTATTTAGACCATCCTGATCCACCGCTTCTTTATCAGAGACTTCCAGACGTAAACGCGTGATGCAGGAGCCTACCGATTTAATGTTTTGCTGACCGCCAAGCAGCGTGATGATTTCTGTTGCCAGCTCGTCATCGGTTTTATCATTAGCGCTAACCGTAGTTTCGGTACGACCAGGCGTTTTTACATCAAAACAACGAATAACAAAGCGGAAGGTGAAGTAGTAGATCACCGCCATTGGCACGCCGACGATAATGGCGCTCAGGAAGTTGGTTTCGTAGCCGTTAAAGGATGGCAGGATGCCAAACGAAATATAGTCAATCAGCCCCGCAGAGAAGGATTTGGCAATATGTGCATGCAGCAGATACATCGCCATATAGGAAAGGCCCGCCATGATGGCATTGAAGACATACAGCACAGGGGCGACAAAGATAAATGTAAATTCAACGGGTTCTGTAATACCGGTCAGGAAACAGGTTAATGCGGCAGAGAACAGAATACCGGCGGCAATTTTCTTATTTTTGGTGTGTGCTTCATGGTACATCGCCAGACACGCCGCAGGCAGCGCGAACAGCATGAGCGGGAACTCGCCCTGTAAAAACTTACCTGCGTTATGGTAGCTGTCGCTACTGAACGATTTCACACCTTCTTCCAGCATTTTGAACCAAATTGTTTGGTCACCGTGGATTGTTTGCCCTGCCTGGGTGGTGTAATCACCAAAAGAGTACCAGAACGACGGATACCAGATGTGGTGCAGCCCAAGCGGAATGAGCGCACGTTCTGTCACACCAAAAATAAAGGTCGATGCCGCTTGGTTATCACCATTGACGATAACTGATAGTGCATCGATTCCCGACTGAATATGTTGCCAGACATAGGGCAGTAACAAGCCAAGGATGAAGGAAAGAAAAGCTGTCGCGATAGCCACGAAGCGTTTGCCAGAGAAAAAACCAAGGAATTCTGGCAATTGCATGGTATGAAAACGGTTGTAACACCACGCTGCCAGAATCCCGCATATCAGGCCGCCAAAAACGCCCATTTGCAGTGTTGGGATCCCCACCACCATCGCGTATTTGCCGCCTTGCCCGGCCATTTCTGGCGTGATGCTAAGTACGGTGCTGATGGTGATATTGGTGACAAAAACGGAAACGGCTGCGGATAACGCCGCAATTCCTGATTCAGAAGCCAGCCCTACGGCGGAACCGATAGCAAAAAGCATCGGCAAGTTATCAAAAATAATGCCGCCTGCATTCATCATCAAAGGCAAATGGAATTTATCGCCGAATGCCAGTAACAACCCAGCGGCAGGCAGAAGCGAAATTGGCAGCATTAGGGCGCGACCAATCATCGACAATTTAGAAAGTGACTTCACGAAACTCGACATCAGATTCATGCTGATTTCCCCCGAATAGCGCATAAATCTGCGCGAATTAGTCTTTTTTTGTATAAGTAGAACGTTCTAGTAGAACGTTCTACTTATCGTGGGGGATGCATAATTGCTCTGCAACATAATTTTGGAGAAATTGTTAATAGTTTGAAGTAGTTCAAATAATAAACATGCAGTATTGAATGCAAATTATGGTATCTATTTGTTTTATTTAAATAAGTGTCCAGCTAACACAGACGAGCATATTAATTAACTCTTATTTAAATAAATTTGAAGCCGATGGTTTATCCGTTTATTCATTACTTCGCGCGCGATAATGTGAGAGAACCCATTTACTCCCACATTCAAATGAAGAAAATTCATCTTCCCTGATTTTTCCTCACCATCATGGGGCATTTTTCGGTTGACGCCCCTCGGCTTTTCCTTCATCTTTACATCTGGACGTCTAAATGGATAGATGTTCACAACACAACATATAACGACAAGCGATTGATGAGGTAAGGTATGAGCTTTTTTCACGCCAGCCAGCGGGATGCCCTGAATCAGAGCCTGGCCGAAGTCCAGGGGCAGATTAATGTTTCGTTCGAATTTTTCCCGCCGCGTACCAGTGAAATGGAGCAGACCCTGTGGAACTCCATCGATCGTCTTAGTAGCCTGAAACCGAAATTTGTTTCAGTGACCTATGGCGCAAACTCCGGCGAGCGCGACCGCACGCACAGTATTATTAAAGGCATTAAAGACCGTACGGGTCTGGAGGCTGCGCCGCATCTCACCTGCATTGATGCGACGCCTGACGAGCTGCGGAGCATCGCCCGCGACTACTGGAATAACGGTATTCGCCATATCGTGGCGCTGCGTGGCGACCTGCCGCCGGGAAGCGGTAAGCCGGAAATGTATGCCTCTGACCTGGTGACGCTGTTAAAAGAAGTGGCGGATTTCGATATCTCCGTGGCGGCGTATCCGGAGGTTCACCCGGAAGCAAAAAGCGCTCAGGCGGATTTGCTTAACCTGAAACGCAAAGTGGACGCCGGCGCCAATCGCGCGATTACCCAATTCTTCTTTGATGTCGAAAGCTACCTGCGTTTTCGTGATCGCTGCGTTTCGGCGGGTATCGATGTGGAAATTATTCCTGGCATTTTGCCCGTCTCTAACTTTAAACAGGCGAAGAAATTTGCTGACATGACCAACGTACGCATTCCGGCGTGGATGGCGCAAATGTTTGATGGTCTGGATGACGACGCCGAAACCCGCAAGCTGGTGGGCGCGAATATTGCGATGGATATGGTGAAGATTTTAAGCCGTGAAGGAGTGAAAGATTTCCACTTCTATACGCTTAACCGCGCTGAAATGAGTTACGCGATTTGCCACACATTGGGTGTCCGACCTGGTTTATAAGTGCTTTGGTTTCTGTAAAAATCACACGGTGATCACAAAATTAAAACAAAGCACAAAATGCCTCCTCGAAGCGAGGGGGCAGACAAGTAAAACTATTGACTCGCTTTTTCTCCTTCATTCCTTAAAAGAACAGAGAGAAAACAGGGATAAAACCCTTTTTTATAAGGTATTTGTCCGTAATCGGACATAATCAAAAAGGCTTATTTAAGATCAATTTGATCTACATCTCTTTAACTAATGATATGTAAGATCCCAACTATCGCATCCGTGGATTAATTCAATTATAACTTCTCTCTAACGCTGTGTATCGTAAGGGTAACACTGTAGAGGGAGTATATTGATGAGCACGTCAGACGATATCCATAACACAACAGCAGCCGGAAAATGCCCGTTCCATCATGGCGGTCATGACCAGAGCGCCGGTGCGGGAACAACCACTCATGACTGGTGGCCAAAACAACTCCGTGTTGACCTGTTAAACCAACATTCTAACCGTTCTAACCCACTGGGTGAGGACTTCGACTACCGCAAAGAATTTAGCAAGCTAGATTACTACGGCCTGAAAAAAGATCTGAAAGATCTGCTGACAGAGTCTCAACCGTGGTGGCCAGCAGACTGGGGCAGCTACGCTGGTCTGTTTATTCGTATGGCCTGGCACGGCGCGGGGACTTACCGTTCAATCGATGGTCGCGGCGGCGCGGGTCGTGGTCAGCAACGTTTTGCACCGCTCAACTCCTGGCCGGATAACGTCAGCCTCGATAAAGCGCGTCGTCTGTTGTGGCCAATCAAACAAAAATATGGTCAGAAAATCTCCTGGGCCGACCTGTTTATCCTCGCGGGTAACGTGGCGCTGGAAAACTCCGGTTTCCGTACCTTCGGTTTTGGTGCCGGTCGTGAAGACGTCTGGGAACCGGATCTCGACGTAAACTGGGGTGATGAAAAAACCTGGCTTGCCCACCGTAACCCGGAAGAACTGGCAAAACGCCCATTAGCAGCAACCGAAATGGGGCTGATTTACGTTAACCCGGAAGGACCAAATGCCAGCGGCGAACCGCTTTCTGCGGCTGCAGCTATTCGCGCGACATTTGGCAATATGGGGATGAACGACGAAGAAACCGTTGCGCTGATCGCGGGTGGTCATACGTTAGGTAAAACTCACGGCGCAGGCCCGGCAACGCACGTAGGTCCTGATCCAGAAGCGGCCCCGATCGAAAACCAGGGCTTAGGCTGGAAAAGTGATTTTGGTTCCGGTGTCGGTGCCGATGCCATTACGTCAGGTCTGGAAGTGGTCTGGACCCAGACGCCGACCCAGTGGAGCAACTATTTCTTCGAAAACCTGTTCAAGTATGAGTGGGTACAGACTCGTAGCCCGGCAGGCGCCATCCAGTTTGAAGCTGTAGATGCACCGGAAATTATCCCGGATCCGTTCGATCCGTCGAAGAAACGTAAGCCGACGATGCTGGTCACTGACCTGACGCTGCGTTTTGATCCAGAGTTTGAGAAGATTTCACGTCGCTTCCTTGACGATCCGCAAGCGTTCAACGAAGCCTTTGCCCGTGCGTGGTTCAAACTGACGCACAGGGATATGGGGCCGAAATCTCGTTACATCGGACCGGAAGTGCCGAAAGAAGATCTGATCTGGCAAGATCCGCTGCCACATGCGTTCTTCAACCCGAGCGAGGAAGATATCCTTAACCTGAAGACGGCGATTGCTGAGTCTGGTCTCTCTGTGAGCGAGCTGGTTTCTGTTGCCTGGGCTTCTGCCTCCACCTTCCGCGTTGGGGATAAACGTGGCGGTGCCAACGGTGCGCGTCTGGCATTAGCTCCGCAGCGCGACTGGGAGGTTAATGCCGCAGCAGCACGCGCATTGCCGGTGCTGGAGGGGATCTATAAATCCTCACACACGGCTTCACTCGCTGACATTATTGTTCTCGCCGGTGTTGTTGGTGTCGAAAAAGCGGCGAGTGCTGCGGGTATCAGCATCAGTGTTCCGTTCACGCCGGGTCGCGTAGATGCACGTCAGGATCAGACGGATATCGAGATGTTCGAGCTGCTCAAACCTGTTGCTGATGGTTTCCGTAACTATCGCGCTGCGTCGGGCGAGGCTACCACTGAATCACTGCTGATCGATAAAGCGCAGCAACTGACGCTGACTGCACCAGAAATGACTGTGCTGGTGGGCGGGATGCGTGTGCTGGGCGCCAACTTCGATGGCAGCAAAAACGGTGTCTTCACTGACCGTGTGGGCGTATTGAGCAATGACTTCTTTGTGAACTTGCTGGATATGCGCTACGAGTGGAAAGCGACCGACGAATCGAAAGAGCTGTTCGAAGGCCGTGATCGTGAAACGGGTGAAGTGAAATACACCGCCAGCCGTGCGGATCTGGTATTTGGTTCTAACTCCGTCCTGCGTGCGCTGGCAGAAGTTTACGCCAGCAGCGATGCCCACGAGAAGTTTGTTAAAGACTTCGTGGCGGCATGGGTGAAAGTGATGAACCTCGACCGTTTCGACCTGCTGTAATCTGACCTTCTTCAGCGACTGCCTTTCAGGCAGTCGCTGAAGTTTCTTTACCAGCGTATAGTGTCCACAGGAAAACTACACACTGGATCTCTCATGTCTGCCGCAGGAAAGAGCAACCCACTGGCAATCAGTGGCCTGGTTGTGCTCACACTTATCTGGAGTTATAGCTGGATTTTCATGAAGCAAGTCACCAGCTACATCGGTGCCTTCGACTTCACCGCCTTACGCTGCATTTTCGGCGCTCTCGTTTTATTCATCGTCCTTTTTTTATTACGTGGTCGCGGAATGCGCCCGACGCCGTTTAAATACACCTTAGCCATTGCCCTGTTACAAACCTGCGGGATGGTTGGTCTGGCGCAGTGGGCGCTGGTCAGCGGCGGAGCGGGGAAAGTGGCGATCCTGAGCTATACCATGCCGTTCTGGGTGGTGATTTTCGCCGCGTTGTTTCTCGGTGAACGCCTGCGACGTGGGCAATATTTCGCGATTCTGATTGCCGCTTTCGGTTTATTTTTGGTGTTGCAGCCGTGGCAACTCGATTTCTCTTCGATGAAAAGCGCCATGCTGGCGATCCTCTCCGGCGTCAGTTGGGGGGCGAGCGCGATTGTTGCTAAACGTCTGTATGCCCGTCATCCGCGCGTGGATTTATTGTCGTTAACATCCTGGCAGATGCTGTATGCGGCGCTGGTGATGAGTGTGGTCGCTTTACTGGTACCGCAACGTGAAATTGACTTGCAGCCCACCGTGTTCTGGGCGCTGGCCTACAGTGCGATTCTGGCGACGGCGCTGGCGTGGAGCTTATGGTTGTTTGTATTGAAAAACTTGCCTGCCAGTATTGCCAGCTTAAGCACACTGGCCGTTCCCGTTTGTGGTGTACTTTTTTCCTGGTGGCTGCTCGGTGAGAATCCTGGCGCGGTTGAGGGTAGCGGTATTGTGCTGATTGTGCTGGCACTGGCGCTGGTGAGCCGTAAGAAAAAAGAAGCCGTCAGTGTAAAAAGGATCTGAATTTTTTCTTCATGTGGGGCGATCGCTTATTTAACAAAATAACGATAATGCCCCACCATCCGCCAGCTAAACAGTACATCTTCTTCCTGCGCGCCTGCGCCAATGTTATGTATCACCAGCGGCGTACCGTCGCGGGCGAAGCCATCTGACACCACCCCAATATGTGCCAGCCCGTTGTCCAGTCGCCAGGAGACAATATCACCCGCTTGATAGTCCCCGGCGTTTTTGCTGGTGGGGCGTGTTTTATCGTGGCGGGTAAACCAGGTTTCCAGATTAGGCACCCGACGGTGATCGATGTTGCTGTCCGGGCGCTTTAACTGCCATTTTTGCGGATAATCGGCAAAATTCTTCGCCATATCTTCGTGAACCAGTTTCTGCAAATCGACCTTCTGGCTGCGCAAGGCGCGGATCACCACATCGGAACATACGCCGCGTTCTTGCGGGACATCACCGCCAGGATAGGTAAGCTGCACATACGCCGGATCGTAAAATAGCGTGCTGCCGATTTGCTGTCTGGCACCGTCCGCGATGGCAAGATTGGTGTTGGCCTGGATTTGTACCACGGTTGGTGGAACGGCGGGAGATTTTAAGGAGTGGCTGGTAAATGCTGTTAGCAGGCTGACCAGCGCCAGTGAAGCTTTCATCTGTTTCATCCGTGAAAATAAGAGTCACAGATTCGACCTTCCGGGCTAACGATTGTTCTGTGGAGAAAATGTCCAGAAGCGGATAAAAAAACTCCCAATCAACGTGGGAGTTTTAGTTTACTGGCACAGAGTGCCGGATGCGGCGTGAACGCCTTATTCGGCCTACAAAAGCACGCAAATTCAATATATTGTAGAGATTACGTAGGCCTGATAAGCGTAGCGCATCAGGCAATTTTGCGTTCAAACTCCCGGACAAGCCGGGAGTTTGACAAGGTTATTCCCACTCTTGCAGGAAACGCTGACCGTACTGGTCGGCTACCAGCAGTGCGGCGTAAACCTGATCTGGCGTCGCGCCGCCAGGCATGTTGTGAATGGTTTCACCTTCTGCACATGCCGCTTCTGCCACAATTCGCATTTTCGCCGGGACATCTTCTTTAATATCCAGTTGGGCGAGGGTTATTGGCAAACCTACCGCATGGCTAAGTGCAGCTACGGTTTCGATTTCCTCAACCGGCGCGTTTTCCAGAACCAGCTGCGTCAGCGTACCGAATGCCACTTTTTCACCGTGATAATAGTGATGCGCATCCGGGATAGCGGTCAGGCCGTTATGCACCGCATGAGCCGCCGCCAGACCACCGCTTTCAAAACCAACGCCGCTCAAATAGGTGTTCGCTTCAATCACGCGCTCCAGCGCCGGAGTCACTACATGCTGTTCGGCGGCAAGCATCGCTTTTTCGCTTTCTTCCAGCAGGGTGTTGTAGCACAGTTCAGCCAGCGCCAGCGCCGCCTGAGTACACTTACCGCCCGCCATCGTGGTTGCGCCGCTACGAGAGCAGGCACGCGCTTCAAACCAGGTCGCCAGCGCATCACCGATACCCGCTGCTAACAGACGCGCAGGTGCGCACGCGACGATTTTAGTATCGACAATGACCATATTCGGGTTATTTGGCAGCAGCAGATAGCGGTCAAACTCACCATCATCGGTGTAGATAACAGACAATGCGCTGCACGGTGCGTCGGTAGAGGCGATAGTCGGTGCGATCGCTACCGGAACACCCATGAAATGTGCCAGCGCTTTGGCAGTATCGAGGGTTTTTCCGCCACCGATACCGAGAATTGCGCCACACTGCGCAGTCTCCGCGATGCCACGCAGACGGTCGATCTCATTTTGCGAACATTCACCGCCAAACGGCGCAATTTCTACTACCAGCCCGGCATCTTTAAAGCTTTGCTCGACGGTTGCCTGAGCAAAACCTAATACAAATTTATCGCCAACAACCAACCAACGTTCTGCCAGCGGCTTCAGGTATTCGCCCAGGCGATTAATGACATCAGCGCCCTGGATGTATTTACCCGGTGATTGAATAATGCGGTCCATAATTGCTCCTTTAGAGATGAGTAGTGCCAAATGCGGCATTCCAGTCGTGTTCGAACTTCTCTATAGCTGACTCTACCGCAGGGGTGTTGAGCATTTGTTGCGCTACATCTAAGGGCAGTGTGATGGATTCACATCCTGCCAACAAACAATCCAGCGCCTGACGTGGTGTTTTAAAGCTGGCAGCCAGCACCATGCTTTCTGGCGCGTGCATTTCCAGTAACGCTTGCAGCTCCTGGACGGTACGAATGCCGTCTCCGCCCTGAGCGTCCACGCGATTTACATAGGGAGCAACGTATTTTGCCCCTGCCAGCGCGGCCAGTAACCCTTGTGCAGCACTGTACACTGCGGTGCCAAGTGTAGTAATACCCTCTTTTTTCAGTATTTTAATTGCTGCCAGACCTTCGGAAGTCACCGGGATTTTCACCACAATGCCCGGAATGGCGTCGCGCAGGCGCTTCGCTTCCTCCACCATCCCCTGCGCGTCGCGGCTCATGGTCTGAGCAAACAGAATGCCCTCATCACCAATCGCTTTTTGCAGACGCGGCAGCACTTCCCAGATGGACTCCTTGCTGGCAGCGATAATGCTCGGGTTAGTTGTTACCCCGGCAATGGGGAATATGCGTGCCAGACGTTCGACTTCTGCGACGTTAGCGGTGTCCAGATACAGTTCCATGATGTTTCCTTTTACAGTTCCAGTTCATGTTGCAGCAGGCTGGCGATAGCGTCGGCAGAGGCGGCGTTAACCAGCGCGTTACGGAATTCTTCGTGCATGATGCGACGAGCGAGGCGCGAGAAAATGCGCATATGCTGATCGCCCGCAGCGTGTTTGTTCAGGGTTAACATAATGATGAATTGCGCTTCATCATCGCCCCAGCGCACCGGCGCTTGCAGACGCGCCACGCTGATGGTGGATTGCTCAATGTGTTCTGATTTGCTGTGTGGAATGGCAAAACTAAAGCCCAGACCGGTAGAGAAAACGGCCTCGCGCGCCCACAAGTCGGCTTCTAGTTTACGCGGATAGCGGCAGCGGCCAGCCAGCAGCAGGTTATCGGTCATGCCTTTGAGCACTTCTTCTTTGCTGCGCCAGTCGCTTTCCAGCGTGATGCACTCGGCGGTGACCAGCGGTGCGTCCTGTTGGGTCATACGGAATTGCGCCAGCAGATGTTCCACTTCCAGCGAAGTCCGGCAGGCCATTGCCTGGTTGAGCAACTGGCGGCATTCGCGGCTATCAAGCTGTGCCATTCGCGCTTTCGCGGCCGGAATCGACGGCGCGCTCATGCTCAGTTCATCCAGACCTAAACCAATCAGCAACGGCAGCACGGAACCTTTCGCCCCCAGTTCTCCGCACAGACCAATCCATTTCCCCTGACGATGCACCGCCTGCACGGCGTAATCGAGCGCCCGCAAGAATGCCGGATTCAGGCTGTTGTAGTGACGAGTAACCTTAGCGTTATCGCGATCCACCGCCAGCAGATACTGCGTCAGGTCATTACTACCGATACTAAAGAAGTCAATCTCTTCGCAGCATTGATCGATGATGAACATCACCGACGGCACTTCCAGCATAATGCCGAGCTGGATCTTCTCATCAAACGGAATGTGTTCGTTACGCAGTTGCTGTTTGGCTTCTGCCAGTTTTTCTTTCACCCATAAGATCTCTTCCATTGAGGAGATCATCGGGATCATAATTTTCAGGCTGCCGTGAGCGGAGGCACGGAGGATCGAGCGTAGTTGTGTGGTAAATAACGACGCGTACTCTTCATAAATACGCACCGCGCGATAACCGAGGAACGGGTTAGCTTCTGCCGGAATGTTCAGATAATCAACGGGTTTGTCGCCGCCAATATCCATAGTGCGCACAATAATGCTGCGCCCGTTGGCGGACTCCAGCGCCTGACAAAAAATGTTGTACAACTCGCTTTCGCCCGGTGCACTGGTGCGATCCATATAGAGCATTTCAGTACGGAACAAACCAACGCCTTCCGCGCCATTGCCAAATGCGGCCTGCGCTTCCACGGAGTGGGCGATGTTCGCCGCGACTTCGATACGGATACCGTCAGCGGTACGCGCTTGCTGGGTCAGCCAGACACGCTGTTGCTCACGCAGAGCGTCCTGTACGCGGGCTTCTTGCTGATAATAACGGGCTACGGCTTCCCCAGGCTCAACCACAATTGCCCCGGCGTTGCCGTCGATATAAATCGTTTGTTGCTGCCACGGGGTAAGGGCATCGATATCCACACCAACCAGCGTCGGAATGTTGAACGAACGGGCAAGAATTACCGTATGTGACGTAGTGCCGCCGCTTTTCAGTAACAGACCTTTGAGGTGATTTTTATCCAGTTCGAGAAACTGGCTGGGGGTCAGCTCATCCGCCATACAAATAGATGACTGCGTCAGCTTGCCCGGTGCCGGGAAGCGTTGTTCACCGTAGATTTGCTGAAGCAGCTGGAAGCAGACGTCGCGTACGTCCAGCGCACGTTCTTGCAGGTAGCTACTGCTGGAACGGGCGAACTCTTCGCAAAAGTGATTCGCACTGGCGACAATCGCTTCGGCGCAGCTTAATCCGGCACTGACGCCTGCCAGTAAATGTTCGCGCAGGGACGTGTCGCCAGCCAGCGAGCGGTGCGCTTCCAGAATCGCGCTGGTGGCACCGTCGCTATCCAGCAGACGAAACTCAATGTTTTTCATCACCAGCGTCAGGCCGTTTTCCAGCGCGGATTGCTCAGCGTCAACGTCTTTGGCTGCAGGAAGATTACCCAGCGCATTGAGATCTAAAGAAGAGATCGGCGTCAGAATGCCGCCTGCGCTACCACTGCATACGGTGCGGGCGCGGATAATTTGCGGATTCAGATTGGTCAGTGAAACCGGCAGCGGCTCCAGCTCGTCAGATTTAACTTCTGCCAGCGGCGCATCGCAGTGGGGGAATTCATCACGTAACCACTGGCTCAAGCGCTGGTGTGCTGCTTGTTCGTCAGCCCCGGAAATCAGTAACTGGCAGTTATCGCCCACCAGTGTATCGGTGCCAATCAGCGCCAGGGCGCTTTTGGCGTTGCCTTTACGGTCAGTACGCAGGTTATGCCACTCAATTTGAGATGAAAAAGTATTACACAGCGTTTCAACGTGGCTTGCCGGACGCGCATGTACGCCGTTAGGCAGCTCACAAATAAATTCCACAATCAGGGCCATTGCCTCTCTCCCGGTACGGTTTTCTGTTTACAGGATAAGAGCGCATGGCAACGACCTGCCATGTGACAAATCTGCCAAAAGCTGGACAAATGTAATGTAACCGCCAATTTGCGACGCGTCTCACAAGACGCGCCATTCCGGCATGATTCCGAGTTAACGCAAGTTATGAGGCGGATCGCATTTTTGTACTGACATTACAAAAGTCCAGTAAATGGCCTTTTTATCCACTGTTTGACCTGCTTGCGATTGCCTATTGTTTCTCCCATCAAAAAATATGGACATAGGCTTGGGTAAGCCTGGGAGCGACTTATGAATGAGTTGGTACAGATCCTGAAAAACACTCGTCAGCACTTAATGACGGGCGTTTCACACATGATTCCCTTCGTGGTATCGGGCGGTATTTTGCTGGCGGTTTCCGTCATGTTGTATGGCAAAGGCGCAGTGCCGGATGCCGTAGCCGATCCGAATCTGAAAAAACTGTTTGATATCGGTGTTGCAGGTTTAACGCTGATGGTGCCTTTCCTCGCCGCTTACATCGGTTATTCCATTGCAGAACGCTCTGCGCTGGCTCCGTGCGCTATCGGTGCCTGGGTTGGCAACAGCTTTGGTGCAGGCTTCTTTGGTGCGCTGATCGCCGGGATTATCGGCGGCATCGTGGTGCATTACCTGAAGAAAATTCCGGTGCATAAAGTTCTGCGCTCGGTGATGCCAATCTTCATCATTCCAATCGTCGGCACACTGATTACCGCTGGCGTCATGATGTGGGGGCTGGGGGAACCTGTCGGTGCGTTAACCAACAGCCTGACTCAGTGGCTTCAGGGGATGCAGCAAGGCAGCGTGGTGATGCTGGCGGTGATCATGGGGCTGATGCTGGCGTTCGATATGGGCGGCCCGGTTAACAAAGTGGCCTATGCGTTCATGCTGATTTGCGTTGCTCAGGGTGTTTATACCGTGGTGGCAATTGCTGCCGTGGGGATCTGTGTTCCGCCGCTGGGCATGGGGCTGGCGACGCTGATTGGTCGTAAAAATTTCTCCGCAGAAGAGCGCGAAACCGGTAAAGCGGCGCTGGTAATGGGCTGTGTTGGCGTCACTGAAGGGGCGATTCCTTTCGCTGCCGCCGATCCGTTGCGTGTCATTCCTTCCATTATGGTGGGGACTGTCTGTGGCACGGTGACCGCTGCAATGGTAGGTGCGCAGTGCTATGCAGGCTGGGGTGGTCTGATTGTGCTGCCGGTGGTTGAAGGCAAGCTGGGGTATATCGCGGCAGTGGCTGTTGGGGCTGTAGCAACGGCTATCTGCGTTAACGTGCTGAAAAGTCTGGCGCGTAAAAATGGGTCTTCGACTGATGAGAAGGAAGACGACCTGGATCTGGATTTTGAAATTAATTAATTGAGGAACGAGCCATGACGAAAATTATTGCAGTAACCGCATGTCCTTCAGGTGTTGCCCATACCTATATGGCGGCAGAGGCGCTGGAAAGTGCCGCGAAAGCGAAAGGCTGGGAAGTAAAAGTGGAAACCCAGGGCTCGATTGGTCTGGAAAATGAACTGACTGCGGAAGACGTGGCGAGCGCCGATATGGTGATTCTGACCAAAGATATCGGCATCAAATTTGAAGAGCGTTTTGCAGGCAAGACCATCGTGCGCGTCAATATCAGCGACGCGGTTAAACGCGCTGACGCCATTATGAGCAAAATTGAAGCTCATCTGACACAAACCGCTTAAGTTCTTATCCCGCCCGTAAGGGCGGGTTCGCTTTCCCACAGGAGTTCCTCATGACGAATCGTATCTCTCGCCTCAAAACTGCACTGTTTGCCAATACCCGTGAAATCTCGCTGGAGCGGGCGCTGCTTTATACCGCCAGCCATCGGCAAACCGAAGGCGAGCCAGTGATATTGCGCCGGGCGAAAGCAACAGCGTATATCCTTGAACATGTTGAAATTTCGATTCGTGATGAAGAACTGATTGCCGGTAACCGCACCGTAAAACCGCGCGCCGGGATTATGTCGCCGGAAATGGACCCTTACTGGTTGCTGAAAGAGCTGGATCAATTCCCGACGCGCCCGCAAGACCGTTTCGCCATTAGCGAAGAAGACAAACGTATCTACCGTGAAGAGTTGTTCCCGTACTGGGAAAAACGTTCGATGAAAGATTTCATCAACGGGCAGATGACGGATGAAGTAAAAGCCGCGACCAGCACGCAGATTTTCAGTATCAACCAGACGGATAAAGGTCAGGGGCACATTATTATTGATTACCCGCGCCTGCTGAATCATGGGCTGGGTGAGCTGGTGGCGCAGATGCAGCAACATTGTCAGCAACAGCCGGAGAATCACTTTTATCAGGCAGCGCTGTTACTGCTCGAAGCCTCGCAGAAACACATTCTGCGTTACGCCGAACTGGCGGAAACGCTGGCGGCAAACTGCACTGATGCCCAGCGTCGCGAAGAACTGCTGACTATTGCGGAGATCTCCCGCCATAACGCCGAACATAAGCCGCAGACGTTCTGGCAGGCGTGCCAGTTATTCTGGTACATGAACATCATTCTGCAATACGAATCCAACGCCAGTTCGCTGTCTTTAGGGCGCTTCGACCAGTATATGTTGCCGTTCTATCAGGCATCATTAACCCAGGGCGAAGATCCGGCGTTCCTGAAAGAACTGCTCGAATCTTTATGGGTGAAATGCAACGACATCGTGCTGTTGCGTTCCACCAGCAGTGCGCGTTATTTCGCAGGTTTCCCGACCGGCTATACCGCACTGCTCGGCGGGTTAACCGAGAATGGACGTAGCGCGGTGAACGTGCTTTCGTTCCTCTGTCTCGACGCCTATCAAAGCGTGCAATTACCGCAACCGAACCTCGGTGTGCGCACTAACGCCTTGATCGACACGCCGTTCCTGATGAAAACCGCAGAAACCATTCGCCTCGGCACGGGTATTCCGCAAATCTTCAACGATGAAGTGGTGGTGCCAGCGTTCCTCAACCGTGGCGTTTCGCTGGAAGATGCGCGCGACTATTCCGTAGTGGGCTGTGTGGAATTATCTATTCCCGGCAGAACCTACGGCTTGCATGACATCGCGATGTTTAACCTGCTGAAAGTGATGGAAATCTGCCTGCATGAAAATGAAGGCAATGCTGCGCTGACTTATGAAGGTTTACTGGAACAGATCCGCGCCAAGATCAGCCACTACATCACCCTGATGGTTGAGGGCAGCAATATTTGCGATATCGGTCATCGCGACTGGGCACCTGTACCGCTGCTCTCGTCGTTTATCAGCGATTGTCTGGATAAAGGCCGCGATATTACCGATGGCGGCGCGCGTTATAACTTCTCCGGCGTACAGGGGATCGGTATCGCCAACCTGAGCGATTCTCTCCATGCGTTGAAAGGGATGATTTTTGAACAACAGCGTTTAAGTTTTGACGAATTGCTGTCGGTATTAAAAGCTAACTTCGCAACGCCAGAAGGTGAAAAAGTCCGCGCTCGCTTAATTAACCGCTTCGAGAAATACGGTAACGATATCGACGAGGTGGATAACATCAGCGCCGAACTGTTACGCCACTACTGCAAAGAAGTGGAAAAATACCAGAACCCGCGCGGCGGCTACTTCACGCCGGGGTCGTATACCGTTTCTGCTCACGTCCCGTTGGGATCGGTAGTTGGTGCGACGCCAGATGGTCGTTTTGCTGGGGAACAGCTGGCAGACGGCGGCTTGTCACCCATGCTGGGTCAGGACGGGCAAGGGCCAACGGCGGTACTGAAGTCAGTCAGTAAGCTCGATAACACGCTGCTTTCTAACGGGACGTTGCTGAACGTGAAATTCACTCCGGCGACCCTGGAAGGTGAAGCGGGATTACGCAAACTGGCCGACTTCTTACGGGCATTTACCCAGCTTAAGTTGCAGCATGTTCAATTTAACGTAGTGAACGCCGACACGTTACGTGAAGCCCAATTACGCCCGCAGGACTATGCGGGGCTGGTGGTACGCGTTGCCGGATACAGCGCCTTCTTTGTCGAACTGTCGAAGGAGATCCAGGATGACATCATCCGCCGGACTGCGCATCAGCTGTAACGTTGTAGAAACGCGCCGCGATGATGTGGCGCGCATTTTCAACATTCAGCGTTATTCGCTGAATGACGGCGAGGGCATTCGTACGGTGGTCTTTTTTAAAGGCTGTCCGCATCTTTGCCCGTGGTGTGCTAATCCGGAGTCGATCTCCGGCAAAATCCAGACGGTACGCAGAGAGGCGAAATGTCTGCACTGCGCGAAATGTTTGCGCGATGCGGATGAATGCCCCTCCGGGGCGTTTGAACGGATTGGTCGCGATATCAGCCTTGACGCGCTGGAGCGGGAAGTGATGAAAGATGACGTTTTCTTTCGCACGTCCGGCGGCGGCGTCACGCTTTCTGGCGGCGAAGTATTAATGCAGGCGGAGTTTGCTACCCGTTTTTTACAGCGACTGCGGTTGTGGGGTGTGTCATGCGCCATCGAAACTGCCGGAGACGCGCCAGCCAGCAAACTGTTGCCGCTGGCGAAATTGTGCGATGAAGTGTTGTTCGATTTAAAAATTATGGACGCGACTCAGGCGCGGGATGTGGTGAAGATGAATCTGCCACGCGTGCTGGAGAACTTGCGTTTGCTGGTGAGTGAGGGTGTCAACGTGATCCCGCGTTTGCCGCTGATCCCCGGTTTCACGCTCAGCCGGGAGAATATGCAGCAGGCGCTGGACGTGCTGATCCCGCTGAATATCAGGCAGATCCATCTGTTACCGTTTCATCAGTACGGCGAGCCGAAATACCGTCTGCTGGGGAAAACATGGTCGATGAAAGAGGTTTCTGCGCCGTCGTCAGCCGATGTGGCAACAATGCGCGAAATGGCAGAACGGGCCGGATTTCAGGTTACCGTGGGAGGTTAAAATGGCATACCTGGTGGCAGTAACCGCCTGCGTGAGCGGCGTGGCGCATACTTATATGGCGGCGGAACGGCTGGAAAAGTTGTGCCAGATAGAGAAATGGGGCGTCAGCATTGAAACCCAGGGCGCGCTGGGAACGGAGAATCGTTTAGCGGACGAGGATATCCGCCGGGCGGATGTTGCGCTGTTGATTACGGATATCGAGCTTGCTGGTGCCGAGCGATTTGAACATTGTCGCTACGTGCAATGCAGTATCTACGCGTTCCTGCGTGAGCCGCAGCGGGTGATGAGCGCGGTGCGTAAAGTGCTTTCTGCGCCGCAGCAAACCCATCTTATTCTGGAGTAGTCGGTTTTTCTGTCAGTTGGCTGTGGTACTGCCGACGATATTCCGACGGCGAGCGTTCGGTATTTTTACGAAACAGACGGCAGAAGTAGTTGCTGTCGACAAAGCCGCAGGCGTGCGCCACTTCTTTTACCTTCAGGTCATAGCCTTTCAATAACGTCTTAGCGTGCTCCAGTCGCGTGTGATTCAGGTATTCGTTAAAACCAATGGCCCCCGTTTTTTGAAACAGGTGCGAGAGATAATTTGGTGAAATATAGAACGCCTGTGCGACAGATTCGCGGGTAAGCGCGGAGGCATAGCGTTCGTCGATATAATCACGAATAGCTTCGAATAGAGCCTGGCTGCGTGAGGCGGTCTGGATTTGGCTGCCAAGCAAATCGCGGCAGTGGCTAAGCAGGCTGGCGACGATAAGCCTTGCCGTTTGCTGCTCCTGTGGCTGCATTTGCATTTCATTGAGCGTTTGTAGCAGAAAAGAACCAATGCGCGGGCCGCGTCGGGCGACGTGCTGCTTCGCCAGATTTTGATATTGCTTGCCATCCCATTGCACGACGCTGAAGCCGAGTTGCTGTTTGCCAAACAGCACGCTAAAGGTGGTGGCGGGGGCTTGCCATTGTGGGAAATTCCAGCCGCCAGCGGGAACGTACAGCACATCGCCGGGAACTAACGTTGCTCCAGCGCCGGTATCAACAAACTCACCTTCCAGCACTATTTCCAGCCGTGGAAAATCGACCTGATACGCAAGATCGGGCGCCGGACCGTTGCTGCTGGCAAAGTAAATCTGGCGCAGCGACAGCGGGCCGTTGATCAGGCGGGAGAGCAGATAGCTGACGTCGTGATACATGTTATTCCCTTAGGTATGTAGACGGGAAAACAGTAACTGGCATTATGAAAAAAGGCCACCTGAAAAGTGTGGCCTGATGGGAGTTCGATGTAAACATTGCGGCAGTTTCAGTCGCCTTGTATTGCCGGATGCGGCGTAAACGCTTTATCTGGCCTACCGCCGCGATCTGTAGGCCGGATAAGACGCGTCAAGCGTCGCATCCGGCAAATGGCATCTGGCTGATAATTACTGATTACCCACCTGATCGCCATACGGCAGAGTGTCGTAATCGATCAGCGCATTTTTCTTATACGGGTTACCAATCCAGCGGGTAGTTTCTTTGAACTGCGGATTCACCACTGAACGGGTTGGATCGTAACCGTCGTAAGATAAGCCCGCCAAATCTGACCAGGTGTGGATCAGTTCCGCCAGGCTGTATTTACGATCAACATCCTGCGAGAAATCACGCGGATGAGTCGCTTGCCATTTTTCCGACGTCCACAGCAGGAACGGAATGGTGTACATATGACGCGTCGGGTTGTCTTCGTTACGCCCCTGAGTTTTGTGCGGCGGCGTGTCGTAAACCTCTTCACCGTGGTCAGAGAAATAAACCAGGAATCCGTTCGGATCTGCTGCTTTAAAGTCTTTAATCAGGCTGGCAACTACATGATCGTTATACAGGTTAGCGTTGTCATAATCGTTATATGACTCCAGCTCTTCTGCGCTTAATCCTGGCGGAACATGATCGGTATTGCCATCAAACTTGCCCTGATTTTCCGGGTAGCGGTATTTGTATTTGATATGCGTACCCAGCAGATGAACGATGATCAGTTTCTTCGGCGCAGGGTCCTTCAGAACTTCCTGGAACGGCTTCAGCACGTTGGTGTCGTATTCACGCGCACTCTGCGTACGTTGCTGGTTCATGTAGTACTGCTTGTCGGTCTGGCGCGAAAATACCGTCAGCATGGTGTTGCGGGCAGTCATCGTCTGCTGGTTGGTTATCCAGAAGGTTTTATAACCTGCCTGTTTCATCATGTTCATCAGCGACGGCTGTGTCAGATACAGGTCCGGGTTCTTTTCGTTGGCAAAGGTCAGCGCCTGTTGCAGGATTTCAATGGTGTACGGACGCGATGTGACCACGTTATTGAACACCGTCAGGTTCGGATCGGTTTTATGCAGCGCATCCAGTTCCGGCGTGGTTTCACGCGGATAGCCGTACAGGCTCATGCGTCCACGCTGGGTCGATTCGCCAATCACCAGCACTAAGGTGCGCGGTTCGTTACCCGATTCGTCTTTGAAATTAGCCAGTGGCGGTAATGCGTTATTTTCATTCAGCAGCTTCGTCAGTGAGTTAAGTTGTTGACGATACTGATAATAACCGGTCAGAAATTGCCACGGCGCGGCAGGTTCCATGCGAGATGCCAGATTATCCAACGTTTTCTCAAATGGCTTGTGTTTGATAAACGTGTTCATGGCGATCGGGTGCAGAATCAAGCCATAAAGCAGGGCAAAAGAGACAACATAACGCCACGGTTTTGGAATATAGACCGGGCGCAGGCGCGTCCACAGTAAAACTGCCACCGCCGTATAGGCCAGCGCGATAAGCACAATCTTCAGGCTGAAATACTGGCTTAAATACTCGCTGGCTTCGTTGGTGTTGGTTTCAAACATCACAAACAGAACGCTCTGCGAGAACTCCTGACCGTAGATGACGTAGTAGCACAACGCTGCCAGAGAAGCCGCCCACAGCATTACGCCGATTACCGCTGCGATAATCTTAATCCGCTTCGGAAAGAGGAATACCGGGATCAACCACAGCGAACTGAACAGCAGCGAGTCGCGAATGCCGTTGGTGCCGCTGTAGCCGCTGATGTAAATAATGGCCTGTAACAGGGTAGAGAAAAACCAAAAGTAGAGCAGTGCCCAACCCAGGGCTTTCCAGCTAAAAATGGGTTTAGTCTGGACTTCAGTGGAATGCATAGTAAGAACCCGTTTTGGATAATAGCGCCGAATGTAAGGACAAAACCTTAAGGATATCTGAAGGGATATCCAGAATCTGGGTGAAATGCAGACAGAAATATATTGAAAACGAAGGTGTTAGAACAGAAGTATTTCAGAAAACCCTCGCGCAAAAGCACGAGGGTTTGCAGGAGAGGAAGATTAGCCGGTATTACGCATACCTGCCGCAATCCCAGCAATAGTGACCATTAACGCCTGCTCGACGCGAGGATCCGGTTCCTGGCCTTCTTTTTCTGCCTGGCGGGAGCGGTGCAGCAACTCGGCCTGCAATACGTTCAGCGGGTCGGTGTAAATATTTCGTAGCTGAATAGACTCGGCAATCCACGGTAGATCGGCCATCAGATGGGAGTCGTTGGCAATCGCCAGCACCACTTTGATGTCTTCTTCTTGCAGATTGCGTAACTCTTTACCTAACGGCCACAGTGTTTTGTCGACCAGGCGTTGGTCATAGTATTCCGCCAGCCACAGATCTGCTTTGGCGAATACCATTTCCAGCATACCCAGACGCGTTGAGAAGAACGGCCAGTCGCGGCACATGGCTTCCAGTTCGCTCTGTTTGCCATCTTCCACCACTTTTTGCAGCGCCGTACCTGCACCCAGCCAGGCGGGGAGCATCAGGCGGTTTTGTGTCCAGGCAAAAATCCACGGAATGGCGCGCAGAGACTCGACGCCGCCGGTTGGACGACGTTTCGCCGGGCGTGAACCTAACGGCAGTTTGCCCAGCTCTTGTTCCGGCGTAGCGGAGCGGAAGTAAGGGACAAAGTCTTTGTTTTCACGCACGTAGCCACGGTAGAGATTGCAGGAGATGACTGACAGTTCATCCATAATGCGACGCCAGCTCTCTTTCGGCTCAGGCGGTGGCAGCAGGTTAGCTTCCAGAATCGCCCCGGTGTACAGCGACAAGCTGCTAACGGTGATTTCTGGCAGACCATATTTAAAGCGGATCATCTCGCCCTGCTCGGTTACACGCAGGCCACCTTTCAGGCTTCCCGGCGGTTGCGACAGCAGCGCCGCATGGGCAGGTGCGCCGCCGCGACCAATGGAACCACCGCGACCATGGAACAGCGTCAGTTCAATACCCGCTTTTTCGCAGGTTTTGATTAACGCGTCCTGTGCCTGATATTGCGCCCAGGAGGCCGCCATCACGCCCGCATCTTTTGCTGAGTCGGAATAGCCAATCATCACCATCTGTTTGCCCTGAATCAGACCGCGATACCAGTCGATATTCAGCAGTTGGGTCATGACATCGTTGGCGTTGTTCAGGTCATCGAGAGTTTCAAACAGCGGTGCGACTGGCATCGCAAACCCGATACCCGCTTCTTTCAGCAGCAGGTGAACAGCCAGTACGTCGGACGGCGTTTTCGCCATCGAGATCACGTAGGCGGCAATAGAGCCTTGCGGCGCTTCGGCAATCACCTGACAGGTATCAAGCACTTCGCGTGTTTCGGCGCTTGGTTGCCAGTTGCGTGGCAGAAGCGGACGTTTGGAGTTCAGTTCGCGGATCAGGAATGCCTGCTTGTCGGCCTCTGACCAGCTTTCGTAATCGCCAATGCCGAGGTAGCGGGTCAGCTCGCCCAATGCTTCGGTATGACGAGTGCTCTCCTGACGGATATCAATACGCACCAGCGGTACGCCGAAACATTTCACGCGGCGCAGGGTGTCGAGCAGATCGCCGTTGGCGATAATACCCATGCCACACGCCTGAAGTGACTGGTAGCAAGCGTAGAGCGGCTCCCACAGTTCTTCGTTCTGCGTCAGCAGGCCTTCTGGTTTTGGCAGTTCTTCGCCTTTCAGGCGCGCCTCCAGCCATGCCTGTGTCGCCATCAGGCGAGAACGCAGGTTTTTCATCAGATAGCGATACGGTTCTGCGGCACCTTCTTCGCCGACCAGCGCCAGCAGTTCTGGGGTGGCCTCAACCATCGACAGTTCAGAAACCAGAACCTGAATATCTTTCAGGAACAGGTCGGTGGCTTTCCAGCGGCTGAGCAGCAGGACTCGGCGGGTGATATCGGCGGTTACATTAGGGTTGCCGTCGCGGTCGCCGCCCATCCACGAGGTAAAGCGGACCGGAACAAATTCGACCGGCAGCTTATAGCCGAGGTTTTCTTCCAGTTGTTCGTTCAGTTCGCGCAGGTAATTCGGTACGCCTTGCCACAGGCTGTTTTCCACTACGGCAAAGCCCCATTTGGCTTCATCTACCGGGCTTGGACGCAGCTTACGGATTTCATCGGTATGCCAGGACTGAGCAATCAACTGGCGCAGGCGGCGCATCAGCTGGTGGTGTTCGTAGTCGGCGATATCTTTGTTATCGAGCTGTTTTAAGCAGGCGTTCACTTCCACCATTTTGTGGATCAGTGTCCGACGGGTAATTTCGGTAGGGTGAGCCGTGAGGACCAGTTCCAGCGACAGCGATTCCACTGCTTTTTTGATGGTGTCTTCGCTCAGTTCCGGCTGGTTTTTCAGTTTACGCAGGGTGCGGGCGATCACCTCCGGATTGCTGGCAGCCTCGCCTTTCGGCGAAATGCTGTGGTATTGCTCGGCAGTGTTGGCCAGATTCAGGAACTGACTAAACGCACGCGCAACGGGCAGCAGCTCGTCGTTCGACAAATTTTGTAAAGTGGTGAGTAACTCCTGGCGGTTAGCATCATTGCCAGCGCGTGAAGATTTGGACAACTTACGGATAGTTTCTACGCGTTCAAGAATGTGTTCTCCCAACGCATCCTTGATGGTTTCTCCCAGCACTTTGCCGAGCATACTGACATTACTACGCAATGCGGAATATTGTTCGTTCATATGACCCCAGACACCCATCTTATCGTTTGATAGCCCTGTATCCTTCACGTCGCATTGGCGCGAATATGCTCGGGCTTTGCTTTTCGTCGTCTTTTATAAAGCCACGTAAAAGCGGTGACGTCAAATGCTGCGAAATCGCTTCAGCAAACGAATAAATAGCAGGAATTTACGCCATTAAATTCACAACGTTTTAAATAAGCGTAACTTATGGGAATGTTAAAAAATCGCCATACATAACACCAAAGGTGTAGGTCGGATAAGATGCGCAAGCATCGCATCCGACATTATTGCGGCACCGGAGTTTGGCAACGTTGCCGGATGCGGCGCGAGCGCCTTATCCGGTCTACGGTTGGGCATCGTTTGAGTCACTGTAGGTCGGATAAGATGCGCAAGCATCGCATCCGACATTATTGCGGCACTGGAGTTTGGCAACGGTGCCGGATGCGGCGCGAGCGCCTTATCCGGTCTACGTTTTAATGCCAGCAAAAATGATGAATTACCTGGGTAATCAACTCACGGGTGGGTTTAATAAACCGCGTCTCCAGATATTCATCAGGCTGATGAGCTTGATTGATGGAACCCGGACCGAGCACCAGCGTCGGGCATAACGTTTGAATAAACGGCGCTTCGGTACAGTAGTTAACCACGTCGGTCTTTGCACCGAGCAATTTCTCAACCACTTCAACCAGTTGATGATTTGGCGGGCATTCATAGCCTGGGATCGGTGGGTGTAACTCTTCGACCGTCAGACGACCCGGCCAGCGTTCGCTCACCGGAGCCAGCGCGTCGTTGAGTAGGCCATTAAGTTCATTAAGTGTCATGCCCGGCAGCGGTCGAATATCCATATGCAACTCACAGCAGGCGCAAATTCGGTTAGAGGCGTCGCCGCCGTGAATATGCCCGAGGTTGAGCGTGGGGTATGGCACGGTAAACGCTTCGTAGTGATAACGTTCTTTCAGGTTATCGCGTAACTGCAAAATATGGCCGATGGCGTCGTGCATCAGTTCGATAGCGTTAACTCCGCGCGCCGGATCGCTGGAGTGGCCCGACTGACCCAGAATGCGAATGGCATTTGAGATGTGGCCTTTATGCGCGCGTACCGGTTGCAGCGACGTCGGTTCGCCAATGATGGCGCAATCCGGGCGCAGGGCGGTAGTTTCGGCAAAATAACGCGCTCCGGCCATACTGGTTTCTTCATCGGCAGTCGCCAGAATGTAGAGCGGTTTTTTCAGTTTCGTGACGTCGACATCGCGTAGCGCATCAAGGATAAACGCAAAAAAGCCTTTCATGTCGGCAGTGCCTAAGCCGTAAAGCTTGCCGTCATGCTCCGTCAGTGTAAACGGATCGCGCGTCCAGCGACCGTCATCAAATGGCACCGTATCGGTATGCCCCGCCAGCAACAAGCCGCCAGCCCCCTGTCCGGTACTTGCCAGCATATTAAATTTGTTGCGAGTTCCTGGCACAGGCTGCACTTCCACATTGAAGCCCAAATCTTTAAACCAGTCCGCCAGCAGAGTGATTAAATCTGCATTGCTTTGATCGAGTGCCTCTTCCGTAGCGCTTATTGAAGGTGTGGCAATCAGAGCGCGGTAAATCTCGATAAATGGCGGTAATTTGTTTTTCATTGTTGACACACCTCTGGTCATGATAGTATCAATATTCATGCAGTATTTATGAATAAAAATACACTAACGTTGAGCGTAATAAAACCCACCAGCCGTAAGGTGAATGTTTTACGTTTAACCTGGCAACCAGACATAAGAAGGTGAATAGCCCCGATGTTAAATACGCTGATTGTGGGTGCCAGCGGCTACGCTGGCGCAGAGCTAGTGACCTATGTAAATCGCCATCCGCATATGAACATAACCGCTTTGACTGTTTCAGCGCAAAGCAATGATGCGGGAAAGTTAATCTCCGATTTGCATCCGCAGCTAAAAGGCATCGTTGATCTGCCGTTGCAGCCGATGTCGGATATCAGCGAGTTTAGCCCAGGGGTGGACGTGGTGTTTCTCGCCACCGCCCATGAAGTTAGCCACGATTTAGCGCCGCAGTTTCTTGAAGCGGGCTGCGTGGTGTTCGACCTTTCCGGCGCGTTTCGTGTTAACGACGCCACCTTCTATGAAAAATATTACGGCTTTACCCATCAATACCCGGAACTGCTGGAACAGGCAGCCTACGGTCTGGCGGAGTGGTGCGGTAATAAATTAAAAGAAGCGAACTTGATTGCGGTGCCAGGCTGTTATCCGACGGCGGCACAGTTGGCGCTGAAACCGTTGATTGATGCCGATCTTCTTGACCTCAATCAGTGGCCGGTGATCAACGCCACCAGCGGCGTGAGCGGTGCAGGACGTAAGGCAGCGATTTCAAATAGTTTTTGTGAAGTTAGTCTGCAACCGTATGGCATCTTTACCCATCGCCACCAGCCGGAGATCGCTACGCATCTCGGTGCTGACGTCATCTTCACCCCGCATCTGGGCAATTTCCCGCGCGGTATTCTCGAAACCATTACCTGCCGCCTGAAACCGGGCGTGAGTCAGGCGCAAGTGGCGCAGACATTACAGCAGGCGTATGCGCATAAACCGTTGGTGCGTCTGTATGACAAAGGCGTTCCGGCACTAAAAAATGTCGTCGGGCTGCCGTTTTGCGATATCGGATTTGCCGTTCAGGGCGAGCATCTGATTATTGTGGCGACCGAAGATAACTTACTGAAAGGCGCGGCGGCACAGGCAATCCAGTGTGCCAATATTCGTTTCGGCTATGCGGAAACGCAGTCTCTTATTTAAGGGTGCAATGATGAATCCATTAATTATCAAGCTGGGCGGCGTACTGCTGGATAGCGAAGAGGCGCTGGAACGGCTGTTCAGCGCACTGGTGAAATATCGTGAGTCACATCAGCGTCCGCTAGTGATTGTCCACGGCGGCGGCTGCGTGGTGGATGAGCTGATGAAAGGGCTGAATCTGCCGGTGAAAAAGAAAAACGGCCTGCGGGTGACGCCTGCGGATCAGATAGACATTATCACCGGAGCGCTGGCGGGAACGGCAAATAAAACCCTGCTGGCATGGGCGAAGAAACATCAGATTGCGGCCGTAGGTTTGTTTCTCGGTGACGGCGACAGCGTCAAAGTGACCCAGCTTGATGAAGAGTTAGGCCATGTTGGACTGGCGCAGCCAGGTTCGCCTAAGCTTATCAATACGTTGCTGGAAAACGGTTATCTGCCAGTGGTCAGCTCCATTGGCGTAACGGACGAAGGGCAACTGATGAACGTCAATGCCGACCAGGCGGCGACGGCGCTGGCGGCAACGCTGGGCGCGGATCTGATTTTGCTCTCCGACGTGAGTGGCATTCTCGACGGCAAAGGGCAACGCATTGCCGAAATGACCGCCGCGAAAGCAGAACAACTGATTGAGCAGGGCATTATTACTGACGGCATGATAGTGAAAGTGAACGCGGCGCTGGATGCTGCGCGCACGCTGGGCCGTCCGGTAGATATCGCTTCCTGGCGTCATGCGGAACAGCTTCCGGTACTGTTTAACGGTATGCCGATGGGTACGCGGATTTTAGCTTAAGTTTTGTTGGCCGGAGGCGCAGCTTTCCGGCATTGAATTTCAAAATAAGGAAACAGAGTTATGGCACTTTGGGGCGGGCGTTTTACCCAGGCAGCAGATCAACGGTTCAAACAATTCAACGACTCACTGCGCTTTGATTACCGTCTGGCGGAGCAGGATATTGTTGGCTCTGTGGCCTGGTCCAAAGCCCTGGTAACGGTCGGCGTGTTAACCGCAGAAGAGCAGGCGCAACTGGAAGAGGCGCTGAACGTGCTGCTGGAAGATGTTCGCGCCAGGCCACAACAAATCCTTGAAAGCGACGCCGAAGATATCCATAGCTGGGTGGAAGGTAAACTGATCGACAAAGTGGGCCAGTTAGGCAAAAAACTGCATACCGGGCGTAGCCGTAATGATCAGGTAGCGACTGACCTGAAACTGTGGTGCAAAGATACCATTAGCGAGTTGCTGACGGCTAACCGGCAGCTGCAATCGGCGCTGGTGGAAACCGCACAAAACAATCAGGACGCGGTGATGCCAGGTTACACTCACCTGCAACGCGCTCAACCGGTGACTTTCGCGCACTGGTGCCTGGCCTACGTTGAGATGCTGGCGCGTGATGAAAGCCGTTTGCAGGACGCGCTTAAGCGTCTGGATGTCAGCCCGCTAGGCTGTGGCGCGCTGGCGGGAACGGCCTATGAAATCGACCGTGAACAGTTAGCAGGCTGGCTGGGCTTTGCTTCGGCGACCCGTAACAGTCTCGACAGCGTTTCTGACCGTGACCATGTGTTGGAACTGCTTTCTGCTGCCGCTATCGGCATGGTGCATCTGTCGCGTTTTGCTGAAGATCTGATTTTCTTTAACACCGGCGAAGCGGGGTTTGTCGAGCTTTCTGACCGCGTGACTTCCGGTTCATCATTAATGCCGCAGAAGAAAAACCCGGATGCGCTGGAGCTGATTCGCGGTAAATGCGGTCGGGTGCAGGGCGCGTTAACCGGCATGATGATGACGCTGAAAGGTTTGCCGCTGGCTTACAACAAAGATATGCAGGAAGACAAAGAAGGTCTGTTCGACGCGCTCGATACCTGGCTGGACTGCCTGCATATGGCGGCGCTGGTGCTGGACGGCATTCAGGTGAAACGTCCACGTTGCCAGGAAGCGGCTCAGCAGGGTTACGCCAACGCCACCGAACTGGCGGATTACCTGGTGGCGAAAGGCGTACCGTTCCGCGAGGCGCACCATATTGTTGGTGAAGCGGTGGTGGAAGCCATTCGTCAGGGCAAACCGCTGGAAGAGCTGCCTCTCAGTGAGTTGCAGAAATTCAGCCCGGTGATTGGCGAAGATGTCTATCCGATTCTGTCGCTGCAATCGTGCCTCGACAAGCGTGCTGCAAAAGGCGGCGTCTCACCGCAGCAGGTGGCGCAGGCGATTGCTTTTGCAAGGGCGCGGTTGGGGTAAGAACATTTATATGTACAAATTTGAGCCTGGCTTATCGCCGGGCTTTTTTATGGCAAAAAAAAGCGGATCCTGGAGATCCGCAAAAGTTCACGTTGGCTTTAGTTATTCGAGTTGAGAAACTCTCGAAACGGGCAGTGACTTCAAGGGTTAAAAGAGGTGCCGCTCCGTTTCTGTGCGCAATTATCAGTCACAATGCTTGATAGGGATAATCGTTCGTTGCTATGCTACCTATCGCCATGAACTATCGTGGCGATGGAGGATGGATAATGAATATTCGTGATCTTGAGTACCTGGTGGCATTGGCCGAGCACCGCCATTTTCGCCGTGCGGCAGATTCCTGCCACGTTAGCCAGCCGACGCTTAGCGGGCAAATTCGTAAGCTGGAAGATGAGCTGGGCGTGATGTTGCTGGAGCGGACCAGCCGTAAAGTGTTATTCACCCAGGCGGGAATGCTACTGGTGGATCAGGCGCGTACCGTGCTGCGCGAGGTGAAAGTCCTTAAAGAGATGGCAAGCCAGCAGGGGGAGACGATGTCCGGGCCGCTGCATATTGGTTTGATTCCCACGGTTGGGCCTTACCTGTTGCCGCATATCATCCCGATGCTGCACCAGACCTTTCCGAAGCTGGAAATGTATCTGCATGAAGCGCAGACCCATCAGTTACTGGCGCAACTGGACAGTGGCAAACTCGACTGCGTGATCCTCGCGCTGGTGAAAGAGAGCGAAGCATTCATTGAAGTACCGTTGTTTGATGAACCCATGTTGTTGGCAGTCTATGAAGATCACCCGTGGTCTAATCGCGAATGCGTGCCGATGGCCGATCTGGCAGGGGAAAAACTGCTGATGCTGGAAGATGGTCACTGTCTGCGCGATCAGGCAATGGGCTTCTGCTTTGAAGCTGGAGCGGATGAAGATACACACTTCCGCGCGACCAGTCTGGAGACGCTGCGCAACATGGTGGCCGCAGGTAGCGGGATCACTTTATTGCCTGCGCTGGCTGTACCACCAGAACGCAAACGCGATGGCGTCGTTTATCTGCCGTGCATTAAGCCGGAACCACGCCGTACCATTGGTCTGGTTTATCGTCCAGGCTCACCGCTGCGCAGCCGCTATGAGCAGCTGGCAGAGGCCATCCGCGCAAAAATGGATGGCCATTTCGATAAAGCGTTAAAACAGGCGGTTTAAGCCGTTTAATGCCGCTACCCGATAGGCTTCCGCCATGGTCGGGTAGTTAAAGGTGGTGTTGACGAAGTACTCAATGGTGTTGCCGCCACCTTTCTGTTCCATAATCGCCTGACCGATATGAATAATTTCGGCAGCGCGCTCACCAAAGCAATGGATCCCCAGAATCTCTTTCGTTTCCCGATGGAACAAAATTTTCAGCGTACCCACGTTCATGCCAACGATTTGTGCACGCGCCAGATGTTTAAACTGGGCGCGGCCTACTTCATACGGTACTTTCATCGCGGTCAGCTGCTGTTCAGTTTTGCCCACGGAGCTGATTTCCGGGATGGTGTAAATACCGGTAGGGATATCTTCAATCAAGTGCGCGGTGGCTTCACCTTTTACCAGCGCCTGCGCGGCAATGCGCCCCTGGTCATAGGCCGCTGAAGCCAGGCTTGGATAACCAATCACGTCGCCCACCGCGTAAACGTGCGGCTGCGCGGTCTGATACATGCTGTTGACCTTCAGCTGTCCGCGACTGTCAGTTTCCAGCCCAATGTTCTGTAACGCCAGCGAATCGGTATTACCCGTGCGACCGTTGGCATAGAGCAGACAGTCGGCTTTCAGTTTTTTGCCCGACTTCAGATGCATGATCACACCGTCGTCACAGCCTTCGATCTTCTCGTACTCTTCGTTGTGACGAATCACTACGCCACTGTTCCAGAAGTGATAGGAGAGCGAATCTGACATCTCTTGATCGAGAAACGCCAACAGGCGATCGCGGGTATTGATCAGATCTACTTTTACATCCATACCGCGGAAGATCGACGCATATTCACAGCCGATCACTCCAGCACCGTAAATAAGTACATGGCGCGGTTCGTGGTGCATGCTAAGAATTGAGTCGCTGTCGTAAATGCGTGGATGGGTGAAATCGACGTCTGCTGGATGATAAGGGCGTGAGCCGCAGGCAATGACAAATTTTTCAGCGGTTAGTGTTTCGACGCTGCCGTCCGGGCAATCCAGCGCCAACGTATGCTCGTCAACAAAGCGAGCGTTCCCCTGCAATATTTCACAGTGATTACGTTCGTAAAATCCCTGACGCATGCGCGTTTGTTGATTAATCACGTTATCGGCATGGTTAAGGATATCGGCAAAAGAAGAGCGGAGCAGTCGGGAATGGTCGCTGTAAAGTGGGTTTTGATTGAATTCTATAATGCGGCTGACGGCGTGACGGAGAGCTTTCGACGGGATGGTTCCCCAGTGGGTGCAACCGCCGCCAACATTTTGATAACGCTCGATAACTGCGACGCGCGCACCTTGTTTAACCAAGCCCATTGCAGCGCCTTCGCCGCCGGGGCCGGAACCTATTACTATGGCATCGTAATCGTAGGAATGTGGCATGGTAGGGCTTACCTGTTCTTATACATAAAAGCAACAGAATGGTAACATTTTATCGCGGGTAAGCCAATTGATCCCCGTCATTTATCTGGCTATATCGTGAGCGGCCTTTGCTTTGTCTTCCTCCTTCTTATTTTATTTATTCACTATTAATTGCTTTTTATTATGGCTGATAGTTTTATCTTGCCGAAGTGTGCTTTTTTGTTATTGTCTATGTTAAATATTCTTATAAAACAAATATATAAATATTTTATATTGATGCCTTATTTATATTTATACCATCAATAAAATCCGTTAATTAACCTGTTTATAAGTGAATAAAGGAATAGTCGATGATCGAACACTACATTCGTGGGTTTGAGGAAGAGTTGCGCGAGATCCGCCACAAAATCCACGAAAACCCGGAGTTGGGGCTACAAGAATTTAAAACCAGTGCTCTGGTTGCGGAAAAGCTGCGCCAGTGGGGCTATGAGGTTGAGCAAGGGCTGGCGACAACCGGCGTGGTAGCCACGTTAAAAGTGGGCGATGGAGAGAAAAGTATTGGCCTGCGGGCGGATATGGATGCGTTGCCAATTTATGAAAATAGTGGCAAGCCCTGGGCCAGTAAACATCCCGGTTTAATGCACGCATGCGGGCATGACGGCCATACCACGATATTACTAGGTGCTGCGCGTTATCTTGCCGAAACTCGTCGTTTTAACGGCACGTTACGTCTTATCTTCCAGCCCGCAGAAGAGATGATTAACGGCGGCGAGATTATGGTTAAAGAAGGTCTTTTTGACCACTTCCCCTGCGATGTGATTTTCGGGATGCACAACATGCCGGGCTTGCCGGTTGGCAAGTTTTTCTTCCAGCCAGGGGCGCTAATGGCGTCAATGGATCAGTTCCACATCACAGTTCGTGGCTGTGGAGGGCATGGCGCAATTCCTCACAAAGCCATCGATCCGGTGCTGGTCGCGGCACATATCACCACTGCATTACAAAGCATTGTGTCGCGCAATGTCGATCCGCTGGAAGCGGCGGTAATTACCGTTGGCAGCATTGTTGCGGGTGAGGCCGCTAACGTCATTCCTGACAGTGCTGAGATGAAAATCAGCGTCCGCTCTCTTAGCCGCGATACCCGACAACTTCTACTGACCCGTATTCCGGCTCTGGCGCAAGCCCAGGCTGTCAGCTTTGGCGCTACGGCTGATGTTACGCATGTTAACGGTACGCCGGTATTAGTGAATGACGAGGAGATGGCGCGCTTCGCCTGGCAGGTGGCGTGTAAAACGTTTGGTGAAGATCGGGCCGAGTTTGGCATCAAGCCCCTGATGGGCAGTGAGGATTTCTCTTTCATGCTGGAAGCCCAGCCGAAAGGCGCTTTTTTGCTGTTCGGTAATGGCGATGTCGGGGAAGGTTCCTGCATGGTGCATAACCCGGGCTACGACTTCAACGATGCAAGTCTGGTCCCGGCATGCAGCTACTGGGGCGCACTGGTAGAAGCCTGGCTGCAATAAATAAAACAACACACAACAACACTTTCTGGCAAGGAACATGGAATGACGGCGATCGTAAATGGAAGCGTGATTGTGAAGAAAAAGCCCAGCGGTAAGCGGGTGATTTTTGCTTCGGCGTTTGGCAATGCGCTCGAATTTTTTGATTTTGGCGTTTACAACTTTTTTGTGGTCTATATCAGTACGCTTTTCTTCCCGCCCAGCGCTGATCACAATGTCGCGCTGTTACTGGCATTTGCAACGTTTGGCGTGAGTTTTTTTATGCGCCCGCTTGGTGGAATTATCGTCGGGGCCTGGGCCGATCGCTTCGGACGTAAGCCCGCGATGGTGTTCACCATTGCCCTGATGAGCCTCGGTACGTTGATGATTGGCATTGCGCCGACATATGCGACGGCGGGCTATTGGGGAACGGCGACGTTGGTACTGGCGCGTCTGATTCAGGGTATTGCGGCAGGTGGTGAAGTCGGCGCCTCAATGTCTTTACTGGTTGAATCAGCTCCGGCAAATCGTCGTGGCTTTTACAGTAGCTGGTCGCTGGCGACCCAGGGGCTGGCAACGACCTTTGGTGGTGTTGTCGCTTTAGGTCTGAGCGCATGGCTACCGTTCGCCACAGGTTCAGAAACTGTAATGGCCGAATGGGGCTGGCGTGTGCCATTTTTTATTGGTGTGCTTTTAGCGCCCATCGGTTGCTGGCTGCGTCTGAGCCTGGAAAATGATGTGCCTGAACCTGTACACAATAAAAAAGCTGCTGCCAGCGAAAGCGCGTTCTCTCTGCTCCTGCAACATAAAGCGACTATCATTAACGGCGTTTTACTCGCTATTGGTAGCACGGTAGCAACCTATATTTCCCTCTTTTACTATGGCACCTGGGCGGCGAAGTATCTGGCAATGCCTCAACACTATTCTCATGCAGCGATGTTACTGGCGGGGGTAATTACGTTTGTGGGCGCGCTGTTGGTGGGGATGCTATGTGATTCGGTCGGGCGTAAAAAACTGATTTTAATCTCTCGTGTGATGGTGCTGATCTGTAGCTGGCCTTCGTTCTGGCTGTTGGTGAATTACCCCAGTCCCGGCATGTTGCTGACGGTCGTTTTCGTGATGGTCAGCTTTACCACGCTTGGTGGGGTACCGGTAATGTTGCTGATTTCCGAACTATTGCCGAAACGGATTCGGGCATTAGGCTTCGCGTTGGTTTATAGCATTGGCGTAGCAATCTTCGGCGGTTTTGCGCAATATTTCGCCACGCAATCCATCGTCTTACTGGATAGCCTGACGGCTCCGGCGTGGTATCTGGGCGGGGGAACATTGCTGTCTATGCTGGCGTTGCTGTTTGTAAAAGAACCGGCTAAAGAGTTGCAGTAAATGTGTTTTATTGCGCTACCGTTCATTCACAACACTGGAGCAATCCAGTATGTTCATTCTCTGGTATAGTGCCAGCAGTACTTTTGGCAAGGATTCAGACATCGTGATGGGCGTAAGAGCGCAGCAAAAAGAAAAAACCCGACGTTCGCTGGTAGAAGCCGCATTTAGCCAATTAAGTGCTGAACGCAGCTTCGCCAGCCTGAGTTTACGTGAAGTGGCGCGTGAAGCGGGCATTGCTCCCACCTCTTTTTATCGGCATTTCCGCGACGTAGACGAACTTGGCCTGACCATGGTTGACGAGAGTGGTTTGATGCTGCGTCAGCTTATGCGCCAGGCGCGTCAGCGTATCGCTAAAGGCGGGAGTGTGATCCGTACCTCGGTATCCACATTTATGGAGTTCATCGGTAATAATCCTAACGCCTTCCGGTTATTATTGCGGGAACGCTCCGGCACCTCCGCCGCGTTTCGTGCCGCCGTTGCGCGTGAAATTCAGCACTTCATTGCGGAACTTGCGGACTATCTTGAACTCGAAAACCATATGCCTCGCGCGTTTACTGAAGCGCAAGCCGAAGCCATGGTGACGATTGTCTTCAGTGCGGGTGCCGAGGCGTTGGATGTCGGCGTCGAACAACGTCGGCAATTAGAAGAGCGACTGGTACTGCAACTGCGAATGATTTCGAAAGGGGCTTATTACTGGTATCGCCGTGAACAAGAGAAAACCGCAATTATTCCGGGAAATGTGAAGGACGAGTAATGAAACAAGCAAATCAAGATAGAGGTACGCTGCTGCTGGCGTTAGTTGCTGGCTTATCGATTAATGGTACTTTCGCAGCGCTGTTTAGCTCCATTGTGCCATTTTCTGTATTCCCGATTATTTCCCTGGTGCTGACGGTTTACTGCCTGCATCAACGTTATCTTAATCGCACTATGCCGGTCGGCTTGCCGGGTCTGGCTGCTGCCTGTTTTATTCTCGGCGTTCTGCTTTATAGCACTGTGGTTCGTGCGGAATATCCGGATATCGGTTCTAACTTCTTCCCGGCTGTGCTGTCCGTCATTATGGTGTTCTGGATTGGCGCGAAGATGCGTAACCGTAAGCAGGAAGTTGCTGAGTAATCGGAATCATGCCGGATGCTGGCGCATCCGGCATGGGTATTACTTCGCTGTCAGTAATACGCCGCACTCCATATGGTGCGTGTAGGGGAACTGATCAAACAGAGCCAGACGTTCAACCTTGTGCGTCTGGCTTAATGTTTCCAGATTCTTACATAATGTTTCCGGATTGCAGGAGATATACAGAATACGCGGATACGCCTGCACCATTTTCTCGGTTTCACTGTCCAGACCGCTGCGCGGCGGGTCGACAAAAATGGTTTCGCACTGATAACTCTTTAAGTCGATCCCTTGCAGGCGGTTAAACTCGCGCACACCATTCATCGCCTGAGTGAATTCTTCTGCCGCCATACGAATAATTTGTACGTTATCAATATGGTTAGCTGCGATGTTGTATTGCGCAGCAGCAACCGACGGCTTGGCGATTTCGGTAGCTAATACCCGATCAAAATTGCGCGCCAGCGCTAATGAAAAGTTACCGTTGCCGCAGTACAGCTCCAGCAAATCGCCTTTTGAGCCTTTGGTTACGTCCAGCGCCCATTCCAGCATCTGAATATTCATCGCCGCGTTTGGCTGGGTAAAGCTGTTTTCTACCTGACGGTAGATCATCTCTTTTCCGGCGACCGGCAGACGTTCATCGATGTAATCCTGATCCAGCGCGATTTTGGTTTTCGTTGCCCGACCAATCAGATGCACATTCAGATTCTGCGCGCGCAACGCATCGCGCAGGGCTTCCGCCTGCTGACGCCATTCGTCATCCAGCTTTTTATGGTACAGCAGGGAAACCACCGCCTGATTACTCAGCGTGGTGAGGTAATCAATCTGGAACAACTTGTGGCGCAGAACGGGATTATTACGCACACCCGCAATCATCGCCGTCATCAACTGGTTGATGAGTTCACTGGCGGCGGGGAAGCTATCCACGCGGATACGGCTTTTGGTTTGTTGATCGAAAATGATGTGATATAGGTCATCGCCATCGTGCCAGATGCGGAACTCCGCACGCATCCGGTAATGACTGACCGGCGAGCGAAACACTTCCGGAACCAGGTCAGAAAACGGTGCCATCATACTTTGCAAACGTACCACTTTTTCGGCTAACTGCGCTTCATACTGTTCTGTTGGAAGGTGTTCGGGGGTCATGATGTATCCTGAAAAATTAAAGTACGCGGCGATTGTAGGGATTGCTCATCAGATGTCCAGATCTTGATGAATTCCTATTTGTGAGCTACGTCTGGACAGTAACTTGTTACAACCTGTAGCATCCACTTGCCGGTCCTGTGAGTTAATAGGGAATCCAGTGCGAATCTGGAGCTGACGCGCAGCGGTAAGGAAAGGTGCGATGATTGCGTTATGCGGACACTGCCATCCGGTGGGAAGTCATCATCTCTTAGTATCTTAGATACCCCTCCAAGCCCGAAGACCTGCCGGCCAACGTCGCATCTGGTTCTCATCATCGCGTAATATTGATGAAACCTGCGGCATCCTTCTTCTATTGTGGATGCTTTACAATGATTAAAAAAGCTTCGCTGCTGACGGCGTGTTCTGTCACAGCCTTTTCCGCTTGGGCACAGGATACCAGCCCGGATACTCTCGTTGTTACTGCTAACCGTTTTGAACAGCCGCGCAGCACTGTGCTTGCGCCAACTACTGTTGTGACGCGTCAGGATATCGACCGCTGGCAGTCGACCTCGGTCAATGATGTGCTGCGCCGTCTCCCTGGCGTGGATATCACCCAAAACGGCGGTTCAGGTCAGCTTTCTTCTATTTTTATTCGTGGCACAAATGCCAGTCATGTGTTGGTGTTAATTGATGGCGTCCGCCTGAATTTGGCGGGGGTGAGTGGTTCTGCTGACCTTAGTCAGTTCCCTATTGCGCTTGTCCAGCGTGTTGAATATATCCGTGGGCCGCGTTCCGCCGTTTATGGTTCTGATGCAATAGGCGGGGTGGTGAATATCATCACGACGCGCGATGAACCTGGAACGGAAATTTCAGCGGGGTGGGGAAGCCATAGTTATCAGAACTACGATGTCTCGACGCAGCAACAACTGGGGGATAAGACACGGGTAACTCTGTTGGGCGATTACGCTTATACCCATGGTTATGATGTTGTCGCTTACGGCAATACAGGAATGCAAGCGCAGCCTGATAACGATGGTTTCTTAAGTAAAACGCTTTATGGTGCGCTGGAACATAATTTTACCGATGCCTGGAGCGGCTTTGTACGTGGCTATGGCTATGATAATCGGACCAATTATGACGCGTATTATTCTCCGGGTTCACCATTGGTCGATACCCGTAAACTCTATAGTCAAAGTTGGGACGCCGGGCTGCGCTATAACGGCGAACTGATTAAATCACAACTCATTACTAGCTATAGCCATAGCAAAGATTACAACTACGATCCGCATTATGGTCGTTATGATTCGTCGGCGACGCTCGATGAGATGAAGCAATACACCGTCCAGTGGGCAAACAATGTCATCGTTGGTCACGGTAGTATTGGCGCGGGTGTCGACTGGCAGAAACAGACTACGACGCCGGGTACAGGTTACGTTGAGGATGGATATGATCAACGTAATACCGGCATCTATCTGACCGGGCTGCAACAAGTTGGCGATTTTACCTTTGAAGGCGCAGCACGCAGCGACGATAACTCACAGTTTGGTCGTCATGGAACCTGGCAAACCAGCGTCGGATGGGAGTTCATCGAAGGTTATCGTTTTATCGCTTCCTATGGGACATCTTATAAGGCACCAAATCTTGGACAACTGTACGGCTTCTACGGTAATCCGGATCTGGACCCTGAGAAAAGCAAACAGTGGGAAGGCGCGTTTGAAGGCTTAACAGCAGGAGTGAACTGGCGTATTTCCGGATATCGTAACGATGTTAGTGACTTAATCGATTATGACGACCATATCCTGAAATATTACAACGAAGGGAAAGCGCGGATTAAAGGTGTCGAGGCGACCGCCAATTTTGATACCGGACCACTGACGCATACTGTGAGTTACGATTATGTTGATGCCCGTAACGCAATTACCGACACACCGTTGTTACGCCGTGCTAAACAGCAGGTGAAATACCAGCTCGACTGGCAGCTGTATGACTTCGACTGGGGTATTACTTATCAGTATTTAGGCTCTCGCTATGATAAGGATTACTCATCTTATCCTTATCAAACCGTTAAAATGGGCGGTGTGAGCTTGTGGGATCTTGCGGTTGCATATCCGGTCACCTCTCACCTGACAGTTCGTGGTAAAATAGCCAACCTGTTCGACAAAGATTACGAGACAGTCTATGGCTACCAAACTGCAGGACGGGAATACACCTTGTCTGGCAGCTACACCTTCTGAACCACGTCCCACCGTGCTGGTGTTTGACTCCGGCGTCGGTGGGTTGTCGGTCTATGACGAGATCCGGCATCTCTTACCGGATCTCCATTACATTTATGCTTTCGATAACGTCGCTTTCCCGTATGGCGAAAAAAGCGAAGAGTTTATTGTTGAGCGTGTGGTGGAAATTGTCACCGCAGTGCAAGAGCGTTATCCCCTTGCGCTGGCTGTGGTCGCTTGCAACACCGCCAGTACCGTCTCACTTCCTGCATTACGCGAAAAGTTTGCGTTCCCGGTTGTCGGTGTCGTTCCGGCAATTAAGCCAGCGGCACGCCTGACAGCTAATGGCATTGTCGGATTGCTGGCAACTCGTGGTACGGTAAAACGTTCTTATACCCACGAGCTAATCGCGCGTTTCGCTAATGAATGTCAGATAGAGATGCTGGGCTCGGCAGAAATGGTTGAGCTGGCTGAAGCGAAGTTGCATGGCGAAGAAATCTCTCTGGATGCGCTAAAACGTATCCTGCGCCCGTGGTTAAGAATGAAAGAGCCGCCAGATACCGTTGTTCTGGGTTGCACCCATTTTCCTCTACTACAAGAAGAACTGTTAAAGGTGCTGCCAGAGGGAACCCGGTTGGTGGATTCTGGCGCAGCGATTGCCCGCCGAACGGCCTGGCTGCTGGAACATGAAGCTCCGGATGCGAAATCTGCCGATGCGAATATTGCCTTTTGTATGGCAATGACGCCAGAAGCTGAACAGTTATTACCCGTTTTACAGCGTTACGGCTTCAAAACGCTCGAAAAACTGGCAGTTTCAGGCTGATTTGGTTGAATGTTGCGCATTCGGAAAATTATTTTAAATTTCCTCTTGTCAGCTCAGAATAACTCCCTATAATGCGCCACCACTGACACGGAACAACGGCAAACACGCCGCCGGGTCAGCGGGATTCTCCTGAGAATTCCGGCAGAGAAAAGCAAAAAAATGCTTGACTCTGTAGCGGGAAAGCGTATTATACGCCACCTCGCGACAGTGAGCTGAAAGCCGCGTCG